>NZ_CP045504.1:4047967-4388462 GCF_013376455.1 Desulfolutivibrio sulfodismutans DSM 3696
AGGCCTTGGGCCGCCCGGGCACCAACTACGGCTTTTTGCCCCAGCGCCCCAAAAATCCCGTGGACCACAGCGGCCGCACCGGCTCCGGGCTGGCCGCCGGGAAGCTCTCGCGCAGCGAACAGGGCGGCGGGTTCCATCTTTCGGCCCGCATCCCGCTCATGGCCGGGGATTTGCTTCGGGTGGGGTTTGAGGACGAGGCCGGGCATCAAATCATCCGCATCAGCCGCGCCGTGCCCAAGGGCGGCCGCTATTCCCTGCGCTTCGAGCCCGGGCAGCGTCCCGAATCCGGGTCGCCGGTGTTCCTCATCGACCGCCGGGCCCCGGCCTTGGCCCGCATCCTGGAGAACATGGAGGCCGAACTTGCGGTCATCCCCGAACGCGAGGCCGCGCCCGTCGAGGTGAACATCAAGCTGCCCAAGCCCTATCGACCGGCCCGGCGGGTCGCGCCTGCCGCCGTGAGCGTGTGGCGGCATCCGGACCTGTCCAAGGAAAAGGGAGTGTTCGGGGTATGGGTATCCCTGTCCCGGGCCCACAATCTGCCGCTTGGCCGGGCCAAGTCCGTATGGTGGTGGCTGCCGCCGGTGATCTGGCCCAACGAGGAGAGCGAATTCGCCGGGCTGGTGGAGCTTTTGTTGTCGCGTGGGGCCGGACGTTTCGTCTTGAACGCCCCCTGGCAGCGCGGGCTTTTCCCCGCCGATTCCAAGGCCGTGCTGTGGGCCGGGCCGTTTTGCAACATCGCCAACCCCATGGCCCTGGCCGCCCTCAAATCCCTGGGCTTTTCCGGGGCCGTCATTTCGCCCGAGCTGTCCGGGGCGGACGTCCTGGCCCTGCCGGGGCAAAGTCCCCTGCCGCTTGGGCTGGTGGTGGACGGGGCCTGGCCGCTGGGCATCTCCCGGACCATCTCCCCGGAGATTCGAACCTGCATGCCGCTGGCCAGTCCCAAGGGCGAGGTGTGCTGGGCCGTGCGCTACGACCAGAACTATTTCATCTATCCCAACTGGCGCGTGGACCTCTTCGATCATCGCGATGAGTTGATCCGGGCCGGGTTCGAGCTGTTCGTGTCGCTTCGTGAACCGCTGCCCCGGGAGGTGCCCGCCCGGGAGCGGCAGGGCCTGTTCAACTGGGACGCGGGGCTTTTGTAACCCCCTTTGCGGAGGTCCGGCGTGAACAGGGACAAAAAGCTGGTGGTGGCCATGGTCGGCCTGCCCGCCATGGGCAAGTCCACCGTGGCGCTCAAGCTCAAGGAGAACCTGGACAAGGAGGATGTGCGGGTCGCCGTGTTCAATAACGGCGATGTACGCCGCCGCATGCTGCCCGGCAACACCGCCCACGCCGGGTTCTACAACCCCGAAAACGCCGAAACCGCGTCCCTGCGCGAACACATCGCCGCCACCAACATGGCCGAGGCCCGGGCTTTTTTGAGCGCCGGGGGCCAGATCGCCATTCTGGACGCCACCAACGTCTCCCCCAAGCGGCGCGAGACCATCCGGGCCACCTTTCCGGACATGCCCATCCTTTTCATCGAATGCCGCAACGACGATCCGGCCTTGCTCGATCTCAGCATCGACCGCAAGATTCGCGGCCAGGAATTCGCCCATCTGCCCGAGAACGAGGCCAAAAAAAGCTTTCGGGAGCGCATCGGCTACTATCGCCACATCCTGCGTTCCCTGACCCCCGAGGACGGCAACGGGGTCATCCTGGATTCCCTGAACAACCGCATTCTGCTGGAGCGGGCCGATTCGCTCTTGCCGTATTACGCCCGCATCCGGGATCTTCTGGTCTCGGACTGGATCAAGAACCTGTTTTTGGCCCGGCACGGCCAGTCTGAGGACAATCTGGCCGGCCGCATCGGCGGCGACACGGATCTGACCGAGACCGGCCGGTCCCAGGCCTGGGCCTTGTCGCGGCATTTCATCGGCACCCCGATCCCGTATGTCTTCACCAGCACCAAGCGCCGCACCCAGGAGATGGCCGAGCCCCTGGTCACGGCCCGGCAGTACTGCTCGGTCTTTGCCTTTACGGAATTCGACGAGATCGACGCCGGGGAGTGCGAGGGCATGACCCCGGCCGAGATCAAGGAGCGCCGTCCGGAGGTTTACGCCGCCCGCAGCCTGGACAAGTACCGCTACACCTATCCTGGCGGCGAAAGCTACGAGATCCTGGCCGAGCGCGTGGAGCGCGGCCTCAAGAAGGCCTTTTTTTTGAGCGGCAACGCGGAAAACATCCTCATCGTGGGACATCAGGCCGTCAACCGGGTGATCTTGTCCCATTTTCTCTTCCGACGGGCCGAGGACGTGCCCTACATCTACATCCCCCAGGACCGCTACTTCCACATCGTGTCCACGCATACCAAGAAGCTGTTTGAACTGAAGAAGTTCTAGCCGGGTATCCGCCGCATCGGCGAATGCCCATGACCCGGGCTGCGGCGGCCGCCGGGCCGCCGTCCTGTCCCTGCAACGCGGCCCGTGCCGCGCTTCCCCGACCCCTGCGGCAGGCTATGCCGCCGCGGCCTTGTGATCCGCTCTCCGGATATGGTAGTTCGGACGCCTAGCGGCGCTGTCCCTGCCGAAGCCGTCTTGCGCCCACGCCAGGTGTCCGCCGCTTTGCGGCGGCGATCCCCAGGTCATCGCACAAGGAGCACCTATGCAGACAGTCCGGGACGTGACTTTTGATTTGCTTCGCCGTCTGGGAGTGACGACCATCGTGGGCAACCCGGGTTCGACGGAAGAGGCCTTCCTTGCCGACTTCCCGAGTGATTTTCAATACATACTTGCGCTTCACGAATCGTGCGTGGTGGGCGTCGCCGAAGGGCTGTCCCAAGGCCTGCGCGCCCCCGTGGTAGTCAACGTGCACACCAACGCCGGGCTGGGCAACGCCATGGGCAACCTCATCACCGCCGCCCTGGGCAAGACGCCGCTGATCGTCACCGCCGGACAGCAGACCCGGGCCATGCTGCTCGGCGAGCCGTTTTTGGCCAACACGGACGCCGAGGCCCTGCCCAAACCCTGGGTCAAGTGGAGCTATGAGCCGCGCCGCGCCAAAGACGTGCCTGCGGCGTTCATGCGGGCCTATGCCATGGCCGTGCAACCGCCCGCCGGGCCGGTGTTTTTGTCCCTGCCCATGGACGACTGGGATGAGCCCATGGACGCTGTCGACGTGTTTCGCACTGTCTCCATGCGTCAGGCCCCGGACCCGGAGCGACTGGCCCTGTGCGTGGACCTGATCGGGGGCAGCCGCAACCCGGTGCTGGTCTACGGCGGCGACGTGGCCCGGTGCGGGGCCTGGGAAGAGGGCGTGGCCCTGGCGGAGAGGCTTGGGGCCCCGGTCTGGCTGGCCCCCCTGCCGGAGCGGGTTTCCTTTCCCCAGAACCATCCGCTCTACGCCGGGGTTTTGCCCCCGGCCATCGCGCCGCTTGGCGCGGCCCTGGCCGGGCACGATCTCGTGGTGGTCATCGGCGCCCCGGTCTTTCGCTATTATCCCTTTGTCCCGGGAAAATGCCTGCCTGACGGGGCCCGGCTCCTCCACATCACCGACGACCCGGCCGAGGCGGCCCGGGCCGTGGTCGGCGACAGCCTGCTTGGCGACGCCAAGCTGGTTCTGGCCGCCCTGGCGAGGCATGTTTCGGCCCGCCCGGCCCGCGTCTCCAACCCGTCCCGTCCGTCCCGCCTGGCCCAGGCGGCCCCGGTCGTCCCCGGCGGCCCCGCCCCGGAATCCGCCGCTGATGACGCCGCCCCCCTCCCGGCCATGACGGCGCAGCAGGTCTTCGCGGCCATGTCCGAGGCCGCCCCGGACGCATGCGTGATCGCCTTCGAGGCCCCGTCCTTCATGGCGGCCTTCAGCCAGTCGCCAATAGGGCGTATGGCCCGTCCGGACAGTTATTACATGACGGCCTCGGGGGGGCTTGGCTGGGCCATGCCCGCCGCTGTGGGCCACGCCCTGGCCGAGAGGCGCACCGGCCGCAACCGTCCGGTCGTCGTCATCATCGGCGACGGTTCGTTCCAGTACGCGGTGCAGTCGATATGGACGGCCGTGCAGCACCGGCTCCATGTGACCTTTGTCGCGCTCAAAAACGGCTGCTACGGCATCCTGAAATCGTTCGCCGCCCAGATGGGGCTTTCAGGCGTTCCCGGCCTGGACATCCCGGGCATCGACATCGCCGCGTTGGGGAAGGGCTATGGGGCGGATGCACACCGCTGCGAAACGGCGGATCAGGTCAGGGACCGCTTCGCCGCAGCCATGACCGCCGGAGGCGTCACGGTCATCGAGGCGGTCATCGGCTAACGGCCGCGCAAACCGGGCGTGCCCATCGTTAAAGCGTGGGCCATGGATTTTCGTTCCGGGAGGCGGCAGCGCGAGGCATGGCTGCCGCCCTACGGCGAACTGACCCCGGGCCGGGCGCGTATCCGGACAATGGCTGACGCCTCCGGACCCGCCCCTCCGGGATGCCGACCGAAGCCTATTCGCCCAGAAGCAGCAGGGTGTTCGTCCCCTGCGCGCCGGTCGAACCGCCGAGCAGCGCGCCGGGGATGTACAGCCGGGGCTTGGTCTCTCCCGTGCCGCAACCGGTGGTCATGGTCACGCCACCGGCCAGAACCCGGCTCAGTATGGTGGAGACGGAATCGTTCGGGCGGTTCTGGCGCAGGATGGCCCAGGCCCCGGCCACGTGCGGCGTGGCCATGGAGGTGCCGTTCCAGGATTCGTAGCTGGTGTCCGAGCCCCCGGTGGAGGAATAGATGCCGGTGCCCGGGGCGAAGAGGGTCTGCAGGGTGGCGTGCCAGTTGTTGAAGTAGCTTTCCAGGTCGTCGGAGGTGGACGAACCCACGGCGATGGAGGTGGAGATGCAGGCCGGGATGCCGATGTAGCCGCAATATTCATCGTTGCCGGTGGCGATGGTGGTGGCGATGTTGACCGAACGCAGGAGGTCGATGGCGGCCTTGCGGGAGTCGCTGTCGCAAGCTGAGGAGTATTCGCCGCTGCCCAGACTCATGCTGGCGGCCGCGATGCTGTAGGAGTTGCGCAGGGAGTAGACGTAGTTGAGGGCCGCCAGTTGGTCGCTGGGGTAGGAGCCGAGCGAAGTGGCTCCGGTGATGGAGAAGACCTGGATGGCGATGAGGTTGGAGTCCTTGGCCACCCCGGCCACGCTGCCGTCGGCCTTTTTTCCGGTGGCGATGCCGGCGCAGTGGGTGCCGTGGTCATAGCTCTGGTAGGTGCTGGCGTAGTGGGCGGCGCTGCCGGTGCCGAAGGCCGAACTCGTGTTGCCGGGGCAGTTGTTGGCTACAGAATAGCAGGCCTCGACGATGGTCTTGCCGGAAAAGAATTCGTGGGTGCGCCGGATGCCGGTGTCCAGGATGGCCACGTACCAGCCCGCGCCGGTGTAGCCCTGGGTCCAGGCGACGTCGGCCCCGACCTTGGGCGGCCCCCAGTTGAGGTTGGCGGCCTTTGCGGACGGGGCGGCGGGCGGCGCGGCCTGGCTTGAGTCGTCCTTCGTGTTGCCGCCCTTCGTCTTGCCGCTCCCGGCCCCGCCGTTGTCGGGTACGGGGACGGGCACGGGAATGGGGGCGTCGATCTCGATGGAGGTGACCCTGGGGTCCGCCTGCAGGGCCTCCAGGGCCTTTTGGGTGACGGAAATGGCCACGAACGGGAAGGCCGAATAGGTGCGGGTGACGGTATAGCTCTGGGCCGGGAGCGACGACAGCACCCCGTCCGTTCCCTGGGCGATGGCCGCCGCGAGGGCGGCGTCGGCGGTGTCGGCGGCGGCCTGTCGACCGGTCTTGGCCTCGCCCGGGGCGACGACCTTGAATTGGGCTGCGGACGCGGCCAGATCGGCATATTTGGCCACGGTGACCCCCACGATGACCCGGGCCTTGCCGTCGGCGCTCAGGGCCTGAGCCGGGACGTCTGTGAAGCGCAGGCTTTTGTCGCCGGCCGAGGCGGCGCCGGACGCGCCAAGCAGGAGGAGGGAAAGCACAAGCACAAGTGCGATATGATGTTGTCTTTTCATGGCTTTTTCCCGGTGGGAGGTATGGAGGATTCGCGAGCCGATTTACATTGAATATGCACTATGCGGGTAGGCGAGTCAATATTGAACGTTTATTTTGCGCCACATGCGCCGGACGCCGTCGTATCCTGCAAAAAAATGCAACAGAAAGGCGAAGGGACGTATGATTTCAAGATGATGGATGGAGGTCGGGCATCGTCATGCAGGATTGCGGGAAAACGGCGGGCCGCGACGGTGCGCAGTGCATGCTGGCTGGAATTGCCGTAGCACGGGGCGGCGGGAGGGCGTGACCGCTGACGTAATATGGCCGCCGCCATGGCCGGGCCGGAAGTAATGATCCTGGTGGCCCGTTCCGGTTCCCGACCCGCCCGTTATTCCATTTCCAGATAGTCCGACAGGATCATCTTCGGCCCGAATCCGGGAAAATTCACGCGGCATTTGCCGCCCTCCAGGCGGGCGATGATCTTGCCGCGTCCGAAGACCTTGTGGCGGCAATAGCCCAGCAGCGAAGGGTCGGTCCTGGGGGGTGCGGGCTCGCAGGCCGTGATGGGGCCGGACGGCGGGGCGGCTGCCGATCCGGACAGGGGGCGCGGCGGGGCGAAGTCCGGGCTGTCGGATTGCGGGACGGGGCGGCCGGACAGGGATTCGCGCACCATGGTGCACAGCGAGGCGGGCAGTTCGCGCACGAAAAGGCTCGGCTGCACCGGCGAGCAGACCCCGGCCTGGCGGTTGTACAGGGTCTCGGGCACAAAAAGCCCCAGATAGTCCCTGGCCCGGGTGCAGGCCACATAGAGCAGGCGGCGCTCCTCCTCCAGATCCTCGTCCCGGGTCAGGGCGTGGCGCGAGGGGAAGCGCTCGTCCACCAGATCAAGGAGCAGGACCGCCGACCATTCCAGCCCCTTGGAGGAATGCACCGTGGACAGGACCAGATGGTCTTCCCTGGCCTTGCGCTTGTCCTCGTCCGGGGATTCCAGGGTCATGTCCGCCAGAAGGGCGTCGAGGCTGGAATAGCCCGAGGCGATCTGCTGCAACTGTTCAAGCCCGGTCAGGCGGCGCGGGTAGTCGTCGGGATACTTCTCCATGAGGTGCGGGGCGTGGTGGGCGATGGCCCGCTCCAGGATGGGGCCGGGATGGGGCGGCATGGCCCGCAGCGAATCCAGGAAGGCGAAGAGTTCGGCCAGTTGGGGATGCTTTTTCGCGGCCTTGTCGATGGCCGCCTGATCGCCCAGGCGCACGGCCTCCATGAGCCTGAGGGCGGTCTTTGGGCCGATTTTGGGCACAAACGACAGGCAGCGGGTCCAGGCCGCCGGGTCCAGGGGGTTGGCCACCACCCTCGGATAGGCCAGCACGTCTTTGATGTGCGCGGCCTCGGAAAACTTGATGCCGCCGTATTTCTGGAAGGGGATGTTCGCTTTCCCCAGTTCCACCTCCAGGGCATAGGACTGGTATCCGGCCCGAAACAGCACCGCGATCTCGTGCAGGGGCCATTTTCGGGCCAGCTCCCGAATCTTCACGACCGCCATCCTGGCCTGGGTGATGTCCGAGAAGGGCCGCAGCAGTTCGGGTTTGGGGCCGTCCGTGCGGGTGGAGAAGAGCGTCTTGTCGTATTTCTCGCCCGCGTTTTGCAGGATGGCGTTGGTGAGCTCCAAAATGGGCTGGGTGGAGCGGTAGTTTTGTTCGAGCTTGATGACCGCCGTGCCCGGGAAGATGCGCGGGAAGGCCAGGATGTTGTCCACCGTGGCCCCCCGGAAGGCGTAGATGGACTGGGCGTCGTCGCCAACAGCCATGACGTTGCCCGTGTGCGGGGCCAAAAGGGTGATCAGCCGGGCCTGGACCCGGTTGGTGTCCTGGTATTCGTCCACCATGATGTGGGTGAACCGTCGGCGGTAGAACTCCCGCACGTCCTCGTGCTCGACCAGCAGGCGCTCCAGAAGAAACAGCAGGTCGTCGTAGTCCATCAGGTGATGCGCGGCCTTGGCCGCGGCATAGCCGTCGGCCATGCGTTCCAGGTCGTCGGCATGGGGCAGGAGGTGGAAGGACTCCCGGGAAATGATGTCCGCCACCCGGCATTCCTTGTTGCGGGACTTGCCGATGAGTTCCGCCACATGGGATTTCTTCGGGAAGCTCTTGTCGCCCTTGCCAAGCCCCAGGTCGTCCTTGACCCGGCCGATGAGTTCGTCGGCGTCGGCCCGGTCGATGACCGTGAACCCCTGGGGAAAGCCCAGGGTCTGATGGTGGCGGCGCAGGGCGGCGTAGGCGAAGGCGTGGAAGGTGCCGCCGCAGACCCCGGGCAGGATGTCGCCGCCGTGCCCAAGGAGCATGGCCGCCCGGGAGAGCATTTCCTGCGAGGCTTTGCGGGTGAAGGTCAAAAGCAGGATGGAAGCCGGGTCCACGCCCTGCTGCACCAGCCGGGCCAGCCGGTAGACGATGGTCCGGGTCTTGCCGGACCCGGCCCCGGCGATGACCAGAAGCGGGCCGCCAGCGGCCGTGACGGCCTGATATTGGGCGGGATTTAAGTCGTTTTCAAAGTCCATGCCGGGGTGTCGTCCGTTGGCGTGACGCCGAAAAAGTTCAGAATCTCCCGGCCCGTGTCGCGCAGTCGCGCGGGGGTGGCGCCGGTGGAATCGTAAAAGAAGCCGCCGTGGGCGGCGTGGCAGCCGAAACGCCCAAAGCGTCCGAAAAGTGCGGTGCGGTCGAACTTGCCCGTCAGGCTATAGCCCGGCCGGGCCACGCACACCAGGTCCGGGGCCCGGCGCAGCATGGGGCCGTTATAGATGTCCTCGGCCCGGTGCACGGCCTCCATGACCGGTTGGCCCTCGAAGGTCAGCTCCATGAGCTCGCGGCGCAGGCGTTCGCGCAGGTCGCGTGCGGCGTGTTCGTGCAGGATGCCTCGGGCGAAGCGTTCCTTGGCGTGCAGGTAGATGCGGCCCGGGTCCAGGGCGAAGGCCGCGCTGCCGTGGGCCACCATGCGGCTGTCCCATTCGTGGGCCGGATGGTCCTTGAGGGATAAAAGTCCCTGCTGCGTGAGCCAGACGTTGAGGTCGATCTCGGTGCGAAGCGCCGCGAAGCCGTGGTCGGCCAGGACCATGAGCCGCTTGGGTCCGGGCAGGGCGTCGTACAGCTCCAGGTATTTGCCGATGAGCCGGTCCCAGCGCACGAGAAGCTCCACAAACGGCTCGAACAGCGGATGCCCCGGGTCGGCCAGGGCCGGGTAGAAAAAGTGCAGGATGCGGTCGGTCTCGGTCAAAACGAAAACGAAGAGATCGAAGTCGTGTCCGGAGAAAAGCAGATCCAGGGCGGTCTCGCGGCTTTTGAGGGTGAGGGCGAGCTGGGCCATGAGGTAGTCGGGATCGGCCGCGCCCCGGGTGGTGTCGGCCTCGATCAGGTAGCCGGTCTTGGCGAGCAGTTCGGCCAGTTCCGGCGGATAGGCGGCCCGGGACAAAAACGGGGCCACGAATCCGGCCACCAGGGCTCCGCGTAAAGGCCGGGCCGGATAGGCGGCCGGGAGGTTGATGACCTTGGAGACCAGTCCGCGCCCGCCCAGGCGGTCGAAGATGGTGGGGCAGGCCACGGCTGTGGCGTCGACCATGGACAGGGCGTAGCTGGCCGGATCGATCTCGGTGAAGGCGAAGATGCCGTGTTCGCCCGGCCCGGCGGCGGTGGCGAACGAGGTCCAGTTGACCGGGGAGAGTTCGGGCAGCTCGGCGTCGATGTCGCGGGCGTTGTGGCTCTGGCACAGGGACGCCAGATTGGGGAGCCTGCCTGTGGCGGCCAGATCCCTGGCCAGGGCCAGGGGCAGCCCGTCGAGCCCGAGAACCAGGAAACGGGGTCGGGTGCGCATGGGGCCGGTCTATAGCAAAGGCGGCCCGGAAAGGCCATGGGGCGGCGGGGCGTGCCGGAAGCCCGGGCCGGAGTGAGGTGGCCGGAAGCCCGGGCCGGGGTGACGTTGCCGGGCACCTGGGCCGGGGGAAGGCCGTAGTGCTTGAAATCGGCCGGTGGCCTCCCCTGATCCCGGCAGCCAGCGTAAGTGGCGGGTCCATGCCGCCGATTTCCTGCCGCCGATTGTCCGCCGCGTATGGCGCACCCCGGCCGGGGCCGTTTCCGGCGTTGACGAAGGCTTGGGCGAGCGGCTAGAAGTGTCGCCGGGCCCGGATGGCGGAACTGGTAGACGCCAGGGACTTAAAATCCCTTGTCCTTCGGGGCGTGCCGGTTCGATTCCGGCTCCGGGCACCAATAATTTCAGCGGGCTACAGAAAACACTGTGGCCCCTTTTTGTTTTATATCGAATCACAGCCCCACTCTGGCCCCACTCTCATTTTCGCTTATTGGTCTGCATCGTTTTGTGCGGACGCGCAAGCGGCCGCGACCGATGAGGGGGATCACTCTGCCCGCTCCCCCTCCCCCCTCTTCCATCATCGTCATTCCAGTCGTCATACAGTCTGCCTCGGGCGTGTCGCGGCCGCTTTGTTCGTGGGTCCTTCCTGACCTCAGATCATCAGGGGGCAAAAACACGCCGAGCGGTCGCGGATCGCAAGGTCGAGGAGGTCGCAAAGGACGGAGGCGGAGGGGGCGTTCCCTCCCGGGCGAAATCGCCTGCCGTCTTGCCGGGACATCCCGCCTTCTCCACCCCCGTGGCCCGGCGAAGCCTGTTGTCCCCGAATTCCGCTACAAAAAATCATGGGAATCATTGACAGACCTCCCTGTTTGTCTCGTGCTATCAATCAAAATGACGGTGTACGGGTACAATGGGAAAGTGGTCTTCCTACGAAAGCTTAGGGTTCGCATGCCGCTGCGTAATCGCTTGGGGACAGCCATATGCGGACGCAGAATAAATTATGGAGACGTTATGATGCATAAAATTCTTGCAATATCTGTGGCCATTGTCTTCAGCCTGTGGACGACGACGGTTTTTGCGGTGCAGGAATTGGTGTTTTCACGGCTTTCTCCAGTGAACACCGCTCAATTCAGGTACGCTTCTGGAACTCCTAAATGCGCCGTGTTTAAAAGCGACGGCACGGTATATATTCTCAATGTGACGTATAATGAGATTGAAAAGCGTGACAGCGCGGGGAACTGGACGACCATCGCCGGGCCTGCCGATACTGTCGGCGTACTGGCGAACCCAATCGCCGTTGATGATAGCGGGACAATTTATTCAGCAGACGGCACGAACAACTGCATATTGGTCGGAGATGGAGCCGGAAACTGGACGACCCTGGGCTCAGTCGGCTCCGGAGACGGCCAGTTTTCGTTCCCCACCTGCGTCGCCGTGGACAGCGCAGGGCAGCTCTACGTGGCCGACACCGGCAACCACCGCATTCAGGTCCGCGACACCTCAGGCGCATGGACGTCGTACGGCTCAAACGGCACTGGAGCAGGCCAATTTTCGTTCCCAATGGGCGTCTTTGCAGACGCATCTGGCAACATCTACGTGGCAGATTCAAGCAACAACCGTATCCAGGTCAGAGACAGCTCTGGAACATGGACGCCATATGGATCATACGGCACGGGGATTGGAGAGTTCATCTCGCCGAAAAGCATTGAGACGGACGGATCAGGAAACATCTACGTGTCGGATAACTCCAACGACCGCATCCAGGTTCGCGACACCTCCGGCAACTGGACGGCCACCGCCCTCGACAGCTTCACCAATCTTAACAGCGTGGCCCTGGACAGCTCCGGCAATATCTACGCCGTCGGCGAAAGCGTCTTCATCGGGACAATGGCCACCGTGGGCGTTTGGCCGATATTCTGGGGCGCCGCCAGCAGTGCGGCGGGCTATTTCCGCAATCCCGGCGGCCTGGCTGCGGACACATCGGGTAATATCTACCTCGCCGACGAGGGAAATGACCGCATCCAGATTCGCGATGCAAGCGGCGTCTGGACGTCCATCGGTTCCGAAGGCTCCGGCCTCGGGCAATTCTTTACCCCGTCAGGCGTTGCCGTGGATGCCGCCGGGAATATCTATGTCGCCGATACGGGCAACAACCGCATTCAGATGCGCGACACGTCCGGAATCTGGTCGAGCATAGGCGAAGGGGGGAGTAATGTCGGAGAATTCTTCATGCCAAGCGGCATCGCCACGGACGCATCCGGCAACATTTATGTCGTCGACATGGGCAACAACCGCATTCAGATCCGCAGCACCTCCGGCGTCTGGACGGCCATCGACACCCCAGGCGCCGATCTCGGGGCGTTCTCCATGCCGATCAGCGTGGCTGTCGACATCTTCGGCAAGCTCTACGTCGCCGACATGGGAAATAATCGCATCCTGATCCGCAATGCAGGCGGGAACTGGACCGCGACCGGTACGACCGGCGTTGATCCTGGCCAATTCGTGTCTCCCTGCGGCGTGGGCGTGGACAGCTACGGCAATCTCTTTGTCGCCGACACTGGAAACAACCGCATCCAGGTCCGAGGCGCCGCATCCGGAACGTGGACGCGTTACGGCGGAGGTGCGACCGGCAGCGAAGAAGGGAGAGATGACGGGCAATTCAACTCACCTTTCGGAGTGGCCGTGAGCAAGTCTGGCATGCTTTATGTGGCGGATATGGACAACAATCGCATCGAGGCGGCTACGATCATGGCCACGACGGTTACGCCAGCTCCCGCTCTGCTCCTGCTGATGGAATAGGGGCCAGTACAGAGGACGAATGCAGGAGATTGCGGCCGCGCGGGTGACCAGGTCGCAGAATCCATAATACTACTGGGTAAATCCCCGGCTTTGCCCGGGGGCGCCTAACGTCTGACAGTTCCGGGAAGAATCGAAAACCTTCGCAGCTTGAACCGCTCAAAGCTCAAGCTGGCGGAGGCTCTCGGTGAACGAGTACGAAAGCCTAGGCCACTCCGTATGGGACTGCATGTAGAGGAGGCCCTGGATAGTTGGACAGTTTTTTCGGCGAGGTCCGGTCCCACCGTCAAGCAAGCCGCGCACTCCGGAAAAGGCGGAGCTGCTCCGCACGTGCCGCTTTGCCCTTTTCTTTCGGCGCAACGTGAAGCAGGCAGTGATTGACGGGAAACCCATCCGTATCGTCACGCTCTGAAGGACCGCCATGTCGAAAGAGACGCTTCGGGAGTTGTCCGAGAAAAAGGACGCATGCCGTCGAAAAAGAGACATGGAAGCATGATACGCCGAACCTAGCCTGAGACATGCTGCTCCAGCCAGGCGGGCGGAACCGCGCTTCCCCTCCATGCGAAAGACCAGGTTTTCATCTGGCGCACATTCCCCACCAGTGCTGGACGGAAACAGGCCAAGCACACGCCCCCTGGCATCCGGACACTCGGATAAACGATCCCCAGAGAACCAGCCGCCAGCAGTTCGGCCGCCAGCCCCTGGGAGGCGTAGTAGCTCCCCGGGTCCAGACAGTCAGCAAAATGCCTGTCCCCCCGGATGTCATGGAACTCCGCATCGAAGTTCGCCAAATAATCGTCATAGGCGACGTTATCTTCCTTCTCCCAGCCGATTTCCAGATACTGTCGGCTTTTGTGGAAGGCCACTTCCGCTTGGCTGGTTTTCAGTTCAAAGCCTGCATACCATGCGCCGCGATCCGGGCGGTTGAACCTCCCGCCCTCGGGCGAGGCGTGACAGAATGAGGCGTTGATGACTGACGCGTGGGGGATGCCGTTGACAAGCTCGTCTCGGCCGATTCCCGGCAAGAGGTCCAACTCTCCAAACAAACGGTCGTTTGTCGCGCCGTCTATCGTGAAAATATCCTCAAGGTGGGCGGCATCATCGGCAATGCGCATGAGAACGCCGGGCCCGGAATGTTTTGAGGGGATGAGGCGGTGCGTGTGCTGGACTCGCAGGGAAGCGCGACCGGGGAGCGTCACGCCAGCCCTCCGCGCCGGGCGTCAAGCAACCGGCGCACGGTTTGGAATGCGGGCAGGCCGCCCCGGATCATGTAGTCGAGCGGGGTCGCCCCCCGAATATCCGGTTCTGATTCGGCAGCCGCATCCAGGCGTCGGCCAGTTCTTCACCGAAAAGGATGTTCAGGGCTTTGAATATCCCCACCAGAAAGGACACGCGGTGAAGCTCGTCCTGGTCGAGCACGGCAGACCCGGGGGCCTTTTTCATGTCATAATAGCGGCCGTTGGAGACGCCGCCCAACAGAGCCTTGGCGTCCGCGTCGCGGATGCCCCACTTGGCCATGATGTTGAAAAAGCCCTTCACGGCGGCCGGGCTCAGGCGGTCACGGTCGGCCTTCACAGACAGGTCGGCGATGGGCGACGCCGCATACCGAGAAACGGGCGCTTGGTTTTGGCAGGTGGCGGGCATGGCGTACACTCTTTTTTAGGATAAGATAAGCTCCAATTTAGGAGTAGGCAAGTCGTTTCTCGGCAAATCGGGGTATGCACCCTCACTCATATATTCCTCTTGAATCCCCCTTGACATTCCCCATGAACGTATTTATCCAGACCTATTCGTTTCACCAAACCGAGCATGCTATTTTTTGGATCTTGGGCTTCATCTGTTCAGCTCCAAGCGATGCGAAAAAAGAGTGCCGAAAAAAAATGGAGCTAAAGCCCATGTCTAAGAAACTCTATGTCGGAAATCTTTCCTTTAATTCCACCGAAGACGACATCCGTACCAAGTTCTCCACCTTTGGCGAAGTCATCAGCGTCAGCCTCATCAGCGACCGGGAAACCGGCCGTCTGCGCGGCTTCGGTTTTGTCGAGATGGACGACGAAGGCGCCCGTGCCGCTATCCAGGGCATGGACGGCAAGGAGTTCGGCGGCCGCAATCTGAAGGTGAACGAGGCCGAAGAGAAGCCCCGCTCCGGTGGCGGCGGCAGAGGGAGAGAGCGCTGGTAGGCTCGAGAATCACTCCGAGCGTATCCCGTGAAATGCCAAGGGCCAGGACATATGTCCTGGCCCTTTTTCGTTGATGCTCCCGGCAGGGCGCGTCCCCCTGTACTCCTGCCGTCCTGGCCTGTTTTTTCCCGTGGTCCCGCGCGGAACTGAAAAATATGCCCCGGCCGCCGCCCTGGCGTGGTCGCGCGCCGCCGCCCTGCGTCGGTCGTGAGCGTCAGCCGGGAGCGTTCCCCCGGCGGTACATCCGGCAGGCGCCGCGTGGTTACTCAGCCACCAGCACGAAGGAGCCGGTCCGGCCGTCGGGGTTCATGGCGATCCTGGAGACGAAGACGTCTTTCTGTTCGACCTCCCCGGAGGGCAGGATGCGGATTTCGCCCAGCGGCGTCAGGAACGGGCCGCTGCGCAGGGCGGCGTTGACCGCCTGGCGCAGGGCGGAAAGCTCGAATTCCCCGGCCTTTTTTCCGGATTCCTTCTCCACCCGGGCCACGGCCTCGGCGATGACCTGGACCGCCGTATAGGCCTGGGCCGAGAACTGGCCCGGGGTCTTGTGATATGCCGCCTGAAAGTCGCGGACGAAGCCCTGGTTGGCCGGGTTTGCGGCCACGGCGTCGGGACTGTAGGCCTGGGCCACCAGGATGCCGTCGCATTGCGCCCCGCACACCGGAAAGATGTTGGTGGAATTGAGCCCGTTGCCGCCGACGATGAGCCCTGCATAGCCCTTTTGGCGCAATTGCCTGACGAGGGCGCCCGCATCGGCGGCCAGTCCGGAGATGATGGCCAGATCGGCCCTGGCCTCGAGCACGGCGGCAATCTGCGCGGTGAAATCCGTGTCCGTGGTCTGGAATTTTTTCACGGCCACGGTGGTCAGGCCCATATTTTTGACGGCCTCCTGGAAAGTGGCGGTCTCCGAGGCGCAATAGGCGTCGTTGTGGGCGAAAAGCACGGCCACCCGGGAGATGGCCGGGTTGAGGCGCAGGGCCTGCCTGACCGAATGGGGGGCCACCTGGGACATGGGCGCGGAGACGCGGCTCACGAAGGGCCCGATATCGGGAATCCCCGCCGCCGTGTTGGAGGGGGCCACGACCGGGGTCTTGGCCTGATCGGCCAGGGGATCGGCGGCAAAGGCCTGCTGGGACAGGGTGGGGCCGACGATGGCCACGACCTTGTCGGTTTCGAGCAGGGTGCGGAAGGCGTTGACGGCTCCGGCCTCGTCGCCGGCGGTATCCCGGAAGATCAGGGTGATTTTGGTCCCGTTCGCGCCCATGGCGGCGTTATGCCGCGCCTGGGCGATTTTCGCCCCGTCCATCTGCTCCAGGCCGAACAGGGCGGCGTTGCTGGTCTGGGCCACGGCCAGGCCGATGGGAACGGGCGTGGCCGCGTTTTCAGCCTTTGCCGGGACGGCGGCGGCCAGGGCCAGGGTCAGGCCCAGAGTCAGAACGGACACAAGACGCAGCATGTGATCTCCAGGGATGGGGCCGCAAGGAGAACGCGGCCGGATTGGCGGGAGGGCCGGTATGCCGCCCCCGCGCGCAGGGTGCGACGCCGTTTAAGCGTTTTCGCGATCTTTCGCGGAAGCCGGGAGCCGCTGCTCCATGGGCAGAAAATCGCGCTGTTTCGGGCCGGTGTAGATCTGGCGCGGCCGGTGCAGGCGGATGGCCGGATCGCGGTATTCCTCGAACCAGTGGGCGATCCAGCCGGGCATGCGGCCGATGGCGAACATCACCGGGAACATGTTCACGGGGATGCCCAGGGCCCGCAAGATGATGCCCGAATAGAAATCCACGTTGGGGTACAGCCGCCGTTCCTGGAAGTAGTCGTCGGCCAGGGCCGCGTCCTCCAGTTCCTGGGCGATGTCCAGCAGCGGATCGGTGATGCCGGTGCTCATGAGCAGGTTGTGGGCGGCCTTTTTGAGCACCCGGGCCCGGGGATCGAAGTTGCGGTAGACCCGGTGCCCGAACCCCATGAGTCGGCATTCTTTCTTTTTCACCCGCTCCAGGAAATCCGAAACCCCGTATTGGCCCTGGCGGATGTTGTCGAGCATCTCGATGACCGCCGCGTTGGCCCCGCCGTGCAGTCGTCCCCACAGGGCGCAGATGCCCGACGACACCGAAGCGAAGAGGTTGGCCTGGGTGGACCCCACCATGCGCACCGTGGAGCAGGAGCAGTTCTGCTCGTGGTCGGCGTGGACGATCAGGAACAGGGACAGGGCGCTGACCGCCTGGGGCAGGGGCTCGAAGGGCCGGTTGGGCATGGAGAACATCATGTGCAGGAAGTTGCGGCAGTAGCTTAAGTCCGGGTTGGGGTACATGAACGGCAGACCCCGGGACTTGCGATAGCTGAAGGCCGCAATGGTGCGCACCTTGCTCACCAGTTTGGCCGCGGCCAGCCGGAATTCGTGCAGGTTCAGGATCTCCAGGAGTTCCGGATGGTAGCTGCCCAGGGAGTTGATGACCGCCGAGAGGATGGCCATGGGCTCGCCGTTGGGCGGAAAGCCGTCGAAGTGGTGCAGAAGATCCTCGTGCAAAAGCTCATGCTCGGACAAAAGCGCCCGGAAGGCCGTGCGCTCCTCGGTGGTGGGCAGTTCCCCGAAGATGAGCAGCATGGCGGTCTCGATAAACGAGCTTTTTTCGGCCAACTGTTCGATGGGATAGCCCCGGTGGCGCAGGATGCCGCGTTCCCCGTCCACGAAGGTGATGGAGCTTTTACAGGAACCGGTGTTGGCGTACCCGGGGTCGTAGGCCACGTATCCGGTGAGCCGACGCAGATCGGTGACGTCAATGCCGATTTCGCCCTCGCTGCCCACATGCACGGGCAATTCGAAGGATCTGCCCCCGATGGTCAGGGTTGCGGTCTTGGCCTGGCCCATGCGAACCTCCTGTGAAACGGCTGCCGGTCGGCGACCGGCCCGGCATCGGGCCGATCCGCTCCATGCGCCGGAATTCCCCGCCGGGGAGTGCAAAAAATAACGGCGTGCAACAAAATGCCCTTGAAAAAAAGGGTGGCGTTTTTCAAGGGGCGCTTCAGGCGCGTGACGGACAAAAGGCCGGAAAACCCTAAAGCTTCAGGCCTGAAGGAAACCATATCCAATTTCCTCCCGACTGTCTTCCCCTTGGGACGGCGGCTTTGCCTCGCGGCGCAATCCGGCTGGAAGGGTGCGCCGTTTACTTCCGGCGGGCATTGTTTTATTTCATGGCACGGGATACTGGCATGCGCTCATGCATCGGCCGCTTACGGCCGCTTTGCCTGCCCCTCCCGTCCGGATTCGACTGTGGCGCCAGGTGTTGCAGTTGTGCAGCCGCATGTCGGCAAGCCCGCAGACCCACGAAATGTCCAAGGACGACACATGGCCCGGGATCGTGAACATGCCCCTGTGACCCCCCTTCCGGGGATTTTTCCCCGTGCCGTCGGCCAGGCGATCCTGGTTTCGTGGCTGGGGCTGTGCCCGGGAGGGACGCCGACCGTCTGGGCCGCCGCCGTAACCGCCATCCCGGACATGGCGGCGGATATGGTCAAGGGCGACCCCCAGCCCGCAGCTCCGGCGGACAGGCCCCGGCCCGAGCCTGCGGGGGGCAACGGCAGCGGGACGGTCCCGCCGATCGGCGACGACATGTCCGTGATCATGGACTTCGACAATGTGGACATCCGGGTGTTCATCAAATTCATCAGCGATCTGACGGGAAAGAATTTTGTGGTGGGCGACGACGTGCGGGGCAACGTGACCGTCATCTCCCCCAAGAGCATGGGCCCGGACGAGGCCTTTGCCGTCTTCGAGTCGGTCCTTGAGGTCAACGGCTTCACCATCGTGCCGTCCGGCGGCGTGCTCAAGGTGGTGTCCTCCAAGTCCGGCCGGACCATGAACACGGCCCAGCCCCGGGGGGCGGCCGTGAACAGCGACCGTCTGGTCACCCAGATCCTGACGCTCAAATACGTCCAGGCCGCAGAGATCAAGCCCGTTTTGGCCCCAATGGTCTCGCCGGACGGCCTTTTGGCCGAATACCAGTCCACGGACACCCTGATCCTCATTGATTACGCCGCCAACGTCCGTCGCCTGCAAGACATTGTGGCCCAGATGGACGTCCCCCACGCCAGGGTCACGGTGTTTCCCCTGCGCCATGCCTCGGCGGCCAAGCTGGCCGAACGCCTGGGCAAACTGTGGGCCAGCCGCGGGGGAGGAAAGGAAGGCGGCGGCCGAGGCCCCTCCGTGGTGCCGGACGAACGCAGCAATAGCATCGCCGTCATGGCCGGGCCGGAAGAAACCGCACAGATCGCCAGGGTCATCCGCGAACTCGACGAGCCCCAGCGCCGCGATCAGGGCAACGTCAAGGTCTACGCCCTGCAAAACGCCAATGCCGAGGAACTGGCCAAGGTTCTAAACGAACTGGCCGGACGGGTAACGGCCAGTTCGGAAAAGTCCGAGGACGGGTCGCAAAAGGCCCGGGCCACGGCCGAGGGCGTGCGCATCGTGCCCGACAAGGGCACCAACAGCATCCTGGTCACAGCCTCTCCCGAGGACATTGTCTTTTTCGACGATCTTATCGCCAAGCTCGACGTGCCCCGGCAACAGGTGTTCGTGGAGGCGGTGATCATGGAGGTGTCCACGGATCGGACCTTAAGCTACGGCGTGAACTGGGCCGCCGCCGGAAAGGTCAACGTGGGCGACAGCTCGGATGGCGGACTCGTGGTTGGGGGATACCAGCCCGACGGGGCCATCGATTCCTTCGTGGACGACGCCCTGACCCTGCCCACCGGCTTTTCCGTGGGCATGGTCACCTTCCCGGTCACCATCGGCGACGTGACCTATTCCAATATCCAGGCCCTGATCACGGCCTCCAAGGTGGACAACAAGGTCAACATCATCGCCACCCCCCAGCTCATGACCCTGGACAACGAGGAGGCCACCATCGTGGTGGCCGAGAACCGTCCCTTCCTGACCTCCACCCAGACCGGAACCAATGAGCTGGACCGAACCGTCCAGCAGTTCGAATACAAGGATGTGGGCACCACTCTGAAGGTCACCCCCCAGATCAACAAGGGCGAGACCGTGCGCCTGAAGATCAAGCAGGAAACCAGCCGGGTGGACGCCCAGGAGACGGCCGAGACCGGCGTGCTCCAGCCGACCACCCGCAAACGCTCCACGGAGACCACGGTCCTGGTCAAAAACACCCAGACCATCGTCATCTCCGGGCTGATCGGCGAAAAGGCCTCGGACGGGGAGAACAAGGTGCCTGTCCTGGGGGACATCCCGGTCCTGGGCTGGCTTTTCAAGCGCAAATCCACGGCCTCGGAAAAAACCAATCTTTTGGTGTTCATCACCCCGCGCATCTCCTCGGCGGCAGGCGCGATCAACGCCCTGTACCGGGAAAAAAGCGAGCAAATGGAGCAGACCGTTAGGGAGTTCAACGAAGACGTCGGCAAAAAGCCCCCGGCGGACGCCCCGAAGGCCACTCCTCCCGGTCGCAAGGCCTTTGACAACGAAATCGACCCGATCCAGAAACCGCTCATGTCCTATGGGCCGGCCCTGGACAATTGACGCCCGGGATTTTTCCCGCCATGTCCATACCGTCGCCGCCCCCACCTCCCACGCCCTTAGCCGATCAGGCGGAATTGGCTGTGCCGGGCGACGCCCCGGCCGAAAGCCCCGGCTTCTGGGACGGCGTGCTGTGCGCCGCCGGGCTTGCGGAGGCGGACGCCCGCCAGGCCCTTGCCGCCTGGGGAGAGGCGCCCGGAGACGATTCCCCTGCCGCCGCCTGCGTCGCCAAGGGGCTTGTGGACGAAGAGGAACTGCTTTCGGCCCTGGCGGCCGTTGCCGGGCTCGACGTCTGGCTGCGCATCCCGGCCGAGGCCCTGGACCCGGAACTGGTGCGCGGGTTGCCTATCGCCTATCTCAAGCGCAATCTGGCCCTGCCCCTGCGGCAGGGGGAGCAGGGGACGGTCCTGGCCATGTTCGATCCCACCCGGGTGGAGGCGGCCGACGAGATCCGGCGTGTTCTGGGGCTTGCCCGGCTGCCGGTGGCCCTGGCCCCCCAGGCGGAGATCCTGACCGCCATCGGCCGCACCTACGGCCAGGCCGACGAGTCGTCGGACACCATCATCCGCGACGTGGACCAGGGGCTTGCCGAACGGTTTTTTGCGGGCATTGAGGACGTTCCGGGAGGGGATCTGCTGGAGGAGACCAGCGAGGCCCCCATCATCAAGCTGGTGAACATGATCATCGCCAAGGCGGTGAAGAGCCGGGCCAGCGACATCCACGTAGAGCCCTATTCCGACGAGCTCAAGGTCCGCTACCGCCTCGACGGCGTGCTGCACAACGTCCACTCCCTGCCGCGCAGGCTTCACGCCGCCGTGCTTTCGCGCATCAAGGTCATGGCCCGCCTGGACATTGCGGAAAAGCGCCTGCCCCAGGACGGGCGCATGGAGATCAAATTGGGCGACCGCTCGGTGGACATCCGCGTCTCGCTGATCCCCACCTCGGACGGCGAGCGGGCGGTACTGCGGCTTTTGGAGAAGCAGTCGCGGGTGCTGGGGCTTGAGGATCTGGGCTTCGGCCCGGCGGCTCTGGCCGACATGCGGCGTCTGGTCTCTTTCTCCCACGGCATGATCCTTCTGACCGGCCCCACGGGCAGCGGCAAGACCACCACCCTGTATGCGGCCTTAAATTCCATCAATTCCCCGGACAAAAACATCCTGACCATCGAAGATCCTGTGGAATACCGCCTGCCCGGGGTGGGGCAGATGCAGGTCAACCCCAAGATCGACCTGGATTTCGCCGCAGGCCTGCGTTCCCTGGTGCGCCAGGATCCGGACGTGATCATGATCGGGGAGGTGCGTGACCGGGAGACGGCGGATATCGCCGTGCAGGCGTCCCTGACCGGACACCTGGTCTTTTCCACGCTGCATACCAACGACGCCCCCACGGGCGTGGCCAGGCTTTTGGACATGGGCGTGGAGTCGTTTCGGCTGGCGTCCTGCCTGCGGGCCATCATCGCCCAACGCCTGGTGCGCGTGCTGTGCCCGGAGTGCAAGTCGGCCCGCAATCCCAGCGACGAGGAACTGGCCGAGATGCGTCTGGCCCGGGAGCAGGCCCCGGGGACCATCTGCTCCCCCGTGGGCTGCGAACTCTGTCTGGGGACGGGCTATCGGGGCCGCACGGCCATCCACGAGATCCTGCTGTTAAGCGAGGCCGTGCAGGAGCTGATCCTGACGACCTCCGACGCCAACCGGCTGCGGCATCTGGCCGTGACCGAGGGAATGACCACCCTGCGCGAGGCGGGCATCGCCAAGGTGCTGGCCGGGATCACCACCCTGGCCGAGGTGCGCCGGGCCACCCTGGTGTGACCGAAGCCGCGGCGCGGGGCCAGAAGGCTATGGCTGCTCCGCAGGCGCCTGGCTTGCCGCCGCGCGGGCGGCTTCGAACTCGCGTCTGGTCATGCCCTTGCCGCCTTCTCCGTCGGGGGGGATGACCATCTCCTCCATGGAGTCGGTGTTCTGGTTGGCGGAGGCCACGGCGGCTTCAAATTCGCGCTTGGTCATGCCCTTGCCGCCCTCCCCGTCGGGCGGGATGACCTCCACGTCCATGGGGTCGATGTTCTGGTTGGCGGCGGCCACGGCGGCTTCGTATTCACGCCGGGTCATGCCCTTGCCGCCCTCCTCGTCGGGGGGGATGACCATTTCGTCCATGGGATCGACATTCTGGCTGGCGGCGGCCATGGCGGCTTCGTATTCGCGCCTGGTCATGCCCTTGCCTTCTTCGTCGGGCGGGATGACCATTTCGTCCATGGGATCGACGGACGCCTCGGGGCCTTTGGCAAGGGCGTCTTCGTCGGCGAGGCCGGTCGGAGGATTCCCGGCGTCCTCACCCAGCCCGGGTTTTTTTGCTGGAGGCGGGGCGCCCACGGGGCGCAGGGTGATGGTCTTGTGCGGGGCGTCCATCATAAGCGCGTAATTATTCAGGGAAAGTTTCTGGGCCAACCGTCTGGCGGCCGCCTCGGCATCGAGTCGGGAAATCCGCAGGGTCAGGGGCGTGTCCAGGTATTTTTCATCGATGACCACGGTGAATCCGGTCTGCTCGTGGATCTTCTTCAAGATGTCGGCCAGGCGCATGGTTTTGGCGTCAATGGTCACGAGCTGGGCCGGGGCCGTCTGTGTCGCGCCTGCCCCGGGGGAGGCGGCCTGGGCCGGGCCGGGGATGGCGCCCAGACACGCCAGGCTCAGGGCGGAAAGGAGTACGAGGCGTCGAAGTGGGGTGTATGCGGCCATGGAGCGTCTCGGGGTGCGCCCGGGGGCGGCTTGTCCGGTCAACCGGGTTTTTTTGGGGTGTTTTGCGGCGGCGCGGGTTGGCGGGGCGCCCTGGGCGCGCGGTCTCCGCCCTTGAAGGGCATGACGAGCACGGCGGCGGTCCCGTTTTCCTCTATAACGACCTTATGGCGCAGAATACGCTTTATCAAGATTTTTCCAACCAGATCCCCTTCGTGGAAAATATCCTGTTTGCCGGTCTTTTTGTCGATGATGACGGCCATGTTGTCAAAGCCGTCGGGGCGGATCATGGTTCCGGCCAGGGCGATGCCCACGTTTTGCGAGGCCAGGGGAAGTCCCTCGGCGGAAATCGGGCCGGACTCCCGGGGGGCTGCGGCGTCTTTACGAGAATGAAACAGGCTGTCCCGGGGGACGGTGTCGTCTCCGACGGCCTTGGAGGCGTTTGGCCGCCCAGGGGCCGAAGCCGGGAGCACGGGGTCGGCCAGCCCCAGACGGTAGGTTGCGTAGGACACAACCACGTTGGCGCCGAAATGTGCGATAATGGCGCATATCGAAAGCGCCATGCCCCATGTCAGGGCTTTGCGGGCCAGGATGTGGCGTCGGGACAAGTGCGGGGACTCCTGGGCGCGCGGCGCGCCGGGTGTTTTTTCGGCCAATGAGTAAGATTATCCCAAGCGGATGTCGTCGGCAACCGTCACGACCCGTCACGACCCGTTCGCCGTGGCGGCCCACTGATGCGTTCCCCCAAAAACGTTGACGCCATGTCGTTTCAGGGGCATTGTCGGATCATGTAGGCAAGTGCCGTCCTGGCGTGTTTGAATGGCGCGCCCGAGGTGAACCGCATGGAATGCAAAAGACCCTGCCGTCCCCGGCGGGGGGAGCACGTCGCGCGGGAAGGGGCGGGTACAATGTGGCTGTCGTTTGAATGAAACAGGTGGGGATGGGTTTCATGCAATGCGGCGCATGGAAAATATCAGGCCTGACTGCACAGCGGCGGCCTGCGACGGCGGCCCGCAGCGGTTCGTTTTGCCCCGGGCCGTCGCCGGTCGCCGCAGGCCGCCGGGCCCGGACGCATAAAAGAAAAGGGACGCGGCCTTCTGGTCGCGTCCCTTGGAAAATCCTGGTCGGGATGAGTGGATTCGAACCACCGGCCTCTGCGTCCCGAACGCAGCGCTCTAGCCAAGCTGAGCCACATCCCGACAAATGGAAGACCGACTACCTACACAACCCGCACGGACTTGGCAAGAAGTTTCGGCGAGGTTGTTTTTCCGGACCAAGTCCCGTAAAAGCGGCGGGGCTTGCCTTGTGCGGCGCAGGGGGGGCGGTTTTTTGTTCCGGCCGGTTCTGCGAGGCCGCCCGCCCCGAAAAGACCCGGTCCCGGGACGCCCGGGCGGGACGGCCGCGCACATACCTTCCGGATCTCTCCGGGCAGGCCTTTTTTAGGAAAATGACAAGGAGTGATCGGTGATACACGTCGTTGTAGTCGATGATTCCGCATTCATGCGCAAAGCCATAAGCACCATGCTGGAGAAGGATCCGGACATCAAGGTCGTGGCCACGGGTCGCGACGGCGAGGAAGGTCTGGAGCTGGTCAGGAAATTCAATCCGGACGTGGTCACCCTGGATATCGAGATGCCCCGCATGGATGGCCTCACGGCGCTTCGGCATATCATGATGGAGATGCCGCGCCCGGTGCTCATGGTCAGCTCCCTGACCGTGGAGGGGGCCGAGGCCACGCTCAAGGCCATGGAGCTTGGGGCCGTGGATTTTATTCCCAAGCAACTTTCCAAGGTTTCCCTGGACATCGTCAAGATCGAGGACGATCTGCGGGCCAAGGTCAAACTCATCGCCAAACGCAAGGTGCGCCCGCCGTCCCCGGTCAGGTCCGTGGCCGCCCAGGTGTCGGCCCTGGCCCGGCAGGCCGCCTCGGAACGGGGCGAGCGTCCGGCTGCCGAGCGCCGTCCGGTCCGGGTCAGCGGACCCCAGTTGCACGATGTGGTGGCCATCGGCGTGTCCACGGGCGGTCCCCCGGCGGTGCAGAAGGTGCTTTCCCGGCTTCCCAAGGATTTTCCGGCGGGCATCGTCATCGCCCAGCACATGCCTGCGGCCTTTACCGGCCCCTTCGCCAAGCGCCTGGACGGGGTGTGCGCCATCACCGTCAAGGAGGCCGAGCATGGGGAGCGGCTGGTTCCCGGGGTGGCCTACGTTTCCCCCGGCGGACGGCATCTGCGCATCGACCAGAAGATCAGCCGCATCGATCTGTCCATCACCGACGAGCCCCGGGAGGCCCTGTACAAGCCCTCGGCCAACGTGATGATCGAATCCGTGGCCCAGGGCGTGGGACGCCGGGGGCTCGGGGTCATCTTGACCGGCATGGGCAGCGACGGCATGGAGGGGATTCGGTCCCTCAAACAGAAGGGCGGCCGGGCCCTGGCCCAAAGCGACGCCACCTGCGTGGTGTACGGCATGCCCAAGGCCGTGGTGGATGCCGGGCTTGCCGACGAAATCGTGGACATTGACGACATGGGCGACGCCATCATCACCAACCTCTACAAATAGCCTGGCGGCGACCCCGGTGAGCGGGGACGGCGTGGAAGCGAGGATGGCATGACGGACTGCAAACGGATCGCTTTGAAGTTGTCGGCCGAGGACATCGACGCCTTGCGCGAGGCAGCCTATGAGGCCGGGGAGCGGGGGTGCGTGGAGGCGGTGCCGCAGTTGGCCCGGCTTCTGGCGTCCGAGAGCCTGGGGGTGCAGGAGGCGGCGGACATGGCCCTGCGCCGGATCGGCGGCAAGGAGGTGGTGACTGCCGTTTTGCCGCTTCTGCGATCCGACGACGCCCCGGTGCGCAATCTGTCCATGGACATCCTGCGCCAGGTGGGCGGGGATGATTTCCCCTCCCTGGTGGGGCTGTTGCACGACCCGGACCCCGACATCCGCATTTTCGGCTCGGACATTCTGGGCTCCACGAACAACAAGCTGGCCGTGTCCCCCCTGTGCGACGCCCTGCTCAAGGATCCCGAGGTCAATGTGCGCTACCAGGCGGCGGTGAGCCTGGGGGAGTTGGCCCACGCCTCGGCCGCCAAGTGCCTGGGCAAGGCCATGGAGGACGACGAGTGGGTCCAGTTCGCGGTCATTGAGGCCCTGTCCAAGATCCGCGACGGCTCCTCGGTGAACGCCCTGGTCAAGGCCCTGGACAAAAGCTCGGATCTGGTGGCCTCCATGATCGTGGAGGCCCTGGGCGAGATCGGCAACGTCAAGGCCGTGGCCATGCTGATTCGGCGCATGGACGCCTCCCCGGCGGTTTTGCGCAACAAGATCGTCAAGGCCGTGCTGCATATTCTGGGCGGAAAATCCCTGACGCTTCTGCCCGCCAAGGACCGGGGCAAGTTTCGCGACTACCTTTTGGCCGCCCTGTCCGACGACGACACGGAAATTCAGGACGCGGCCATCCGGGGCCTGATGTTTATGGGTGACGACGCGGCCTCGGGGGAGATTTTGCGGCTTGCGGCGCAGATGGACCCGGATGCCGATTCCGAGCGCCTGGAGGCGGCTGTCGCCGCCCTGGCCGCCATCGGGCTTTCGGCCAGCCTTCAGGCGGGCCTGAGCCATGCCGAACCGGCGGGCCGACATATCGCGGTGACGGCGCTGTCGCGCATAGGAGGGGAGAAGGTCTCGGAGCTTCTGATCGCCGCCTATCCCGGGGCCGACGCCGAACTGCGCCGGGACATCGTGGCCGCGCTGCTCACGGTGGCCGGACCCGAGGCCAGGGAGTTTTTCCTGGCGCTTTTGGATGAGGCCGGGGATGAGGCCGTGCTCAAGGCGGCGCTCTTTTATCTGGGCCGCAAGACGCGGGTTGAGGAGGCCGGGGAGCGTATCTTCGCCCTGCTGGCCGATCCCCGCGACGACGTCAAGGAAGCGGCCCTTGAGGCCTGCACCGCGCTTGGCGGCGAGGCCCTCAACAACCGTTTCCTCGAACTTGCCGACGACGCCGATCCGGTCAACCGGCTCATGGCCGTCTATGCCCTGGGGAAAATTCAGCAGCCGGGCAACATGGCGCGCATCGCCAAGGCCTTGCTCGATCCGGTTCCGGACATCCGCAAGATCGCCCTGGAGGCTGCGGCGGACGCCTGCGACGAATCAGGGAACGGCCTTGAACTGATCGTCTCCCGCATGGACGACGAGGCCCCGGATGTGCGGCGTACGGTGGTGGAGCTTTTGGGACGCTGCCCGCTTGGACAGGGCGTTCCCTATCTGCTGCGGGCCCTGGCCGATCCCGACGACTGGGTGCGGGTCCGGGCTGTGGAGGCCCTGGGAACCCTGCGGGCCTCCGAGGCCGTGCTGCGGCTCATCCCGCTTTTGCACGACGCCTCGAAGCTGGTGTCGCTGAAGACCGTGGAGGCGCTTGGGGACATCGGCGGCGAGAGCGCCTTCCGGGCGCTTTTGGAGGCGCTTGGCAACGAGGATCCCGAATTCCAGGCCGCCGCCGAGGAGGCCATCGCCAAAATTCAAGACCGGCAAGGAGACAGGTAGCGCCTAATGTCTTCGCTTTTTTCCAAAACGATATCCCTGCGAAAGGATCTGAAGATCTCGGATGCCGAGTTCGTGCAGTTGCGGGATTTCATTTATTCCCAAAGCGGCATCTTTGTGGCCGATTCCAGGAAGTATCTGGTGGAAAACAGGCTGGCGGCCAGGCTCAAGGACTTGGATCTCAACAGCTTTGCCGAGTACCACTACTATTTGCAATACGACCCGGGACGCCGCCAGGAACTCAATCGGCTTTTTGAGGTCATCACCACCAACGAAACCAGTTTTTACCGCAATCCGCCCCAGCTCAAGGTCTTCCAGGACCAGGTGTTGCCGGATGTCCTGGACCGGCTGCGGTCCCAGCGCCACAAACGGCTGCGCATCTGGTCCGCCGGATGTTCCACCGGGGAGGAGCCCTACACCCTGGCCATCATCCTCATGGAGGTGCTGCGCACGGAACTGCCCTCCTGGGATATCCGGATAACCGCCAACGACCTCTCCGAGGCCGTGCTGGCGGCGGCCAGACAGGGCGTGTTCAACGAATATACCCTGCGCACCACGCCAAAGGAAATCGTGGCCCGTTATTTCATCCAGGACGGCCCCCGGTTCACCATCAAACCCGAGGTCAAGCGTCTGGTGAGTTTCGGGCAGATCAATCTGAGCGACCGCCTTCAACTCAAACGTGTGGACCATTCCCAGATCGTGTTTTGCCGCAACGTGATCATTTATTTCGACGACGAAATGAAAAAAAACGTCATCGGGGCCTTCTACGACAACCTTTTACCCGGGGGGTATCTGTTCATCGGCCATTCCGAGTCCCTGCACAACATCTCCCGGGTCTTTCGGCCCAAGCACTACCCCGGCGCGATCATCTATCGCAAGGAGGAGTGATGCGGGCGCCCGGGACCGAGGGCGCGGGCGGCGGTGAACCCGTGGCGGGCGCGTCTTCCGGGGGGCGGCGCCGGACGCCGGGACGAGGCCGGGATGCGCCAGGATTTTGGCCGTGGCCAACCAGAAGGGCGGCGTGGGCAAGACCACCACGGCCCTGTCCCTGGGGGCGGCCCTGGCCCGGCGCGGCAAGCGGGTGTTGGTCATGGACCTGGACCCGCACAACTGCGCCTCGGCCCATCTGGGATTTTTCCCGGAGAACGTGTCCGGGTCGGCCCTGGATCTGTTTTTGGCCGACACGGTGGACGCCGGGGCCTTTGCAGCGGCCGTGATCCGGCCCGGCCAGGCAGGCTTCGATTTCGTGCCCGGGCACTACCGGCTCTCGGAACTCGACATGGACTTGCGGGCGAGGCCCCGCAAGGGGGTGATTCTCAAGGAGGCGTTGGTGGCCGTTGCCGACAGATACGATTTCATGATCCTGGACTGTCCGCCGCACATGGGGGTGCTTTTGGCCAACGCCATGGTGGCCGCAGACCTCTTGGTCATCCCCATCCAGACGGATTTTCTGGCCCTGCACGGCCTGCGGCTGATTTTCGACTCCATCCGGACCATAAACCGCGTGCTCAAAAAGCCCCTGGCCTTCAAGGCCCTGGCCACCATGTACGACCGCCGGGCCGGGGCCTGCGTGCGGGTGCTCAACCTTTTACGGCGCAAGCTCGGTCCCCGGGTGTTTTCCACGGTGATCGGGCTGGACACCCAGTTTCGCGAGGCCAGCGCGGACGGAAAAGTGATCTACGAGGTGGCTCCGGACAGTCGGGGGGCTCGGGAATATCTGCAACTTGCCGATGAGATCCTGCGGTCATGAGCAAAAAGCTGGAAGAGTATTTCAAAAACGCCGTGGTTGTACCCGGAGAGGAGGCGGCCCGCGAGGGGTTTACCGAACCCGAGCGCGCCTTCCTGGAAAAATATCTGGGTGTGGAGTATGAAGCGGCTCTTGAGGCCAAGGGACTATCCCGGCCCGCCCGGGTGGAAACGGTCAGCAGTCCCGGCGCAGGGGCGCAGGCCCCGGGAGTCGCGGCGTCGGACCACATGCCGGATATGGGGGAAACGGCCCGCTTCGAGGCGGGCCTGCGCGACGCCCAGGAATTGCAACTGGTTGGTTTTTCCGTGGCCGGCCAGGATTTCGCCGTGCCCATCGAGCTGGTGCAGGAGGTTCTGCGGGGGGCCGCGCCGACCAAGATTCCGGCCGCGCCTCCCTATCTGGCCGGAATAATGAATCTTCGTGGCCGGGTGACCCCCCTGGTGAATCTGGGGACCATTTTGGACATTGGCTGTGACGCCTGCGACCAGGGGCGATTCGTCATTGTCTGCCGGGCGGCCGGGATGCGTCTGGGGCTGATGGTCGAGGCTATGGCGGCCATGCACCGTGCGTCGCCGGATCGGGTGGAGTGGGGCATCGAGGCCCAGGTCGGGGTGGGGGCGCAATATCTGATCGGTCTGCTCAGGCATGACGACAGATTGATAAAGATCATCTCCATTGACAGCCTTTTTCAAAAGGTTTTGAAGAGTTGAAGGCGCGTGAGCGTCTGGAGGACAAGGGCATGGCCAAGCATATCCTCATCGTGGACGATTCGAAGACCGTGCGCAATCTGGTGGCCTTCATCATGAAGAAGGAAGGCTTCAAGGTCACGGCGGCCGAGGACGGTCTGGACGGTTTGGAGAAGCTGTATTCCGAACAGAAGATCGACCTGATCATTTCCGATATCAACATGCCCCGCATGGACGGCATCACGTTCATCAAGACCGTGCGCGAGCAGGACGCCTACCGGGATATTCCCATTGTGGTGTTGTCCACGGAAGGCCAGGAGAACGATATCCAAAAAGGGCTTAGCATCGGCGCCAACCTCTATCTGGTGAAACCCGCCCAACCCGAGATGATGGTTAAAAATATCAAGATGCTGTTGGGATGACCGTTTTCCCACGCCCGTAAGGGACGCATGGTCGGCAAGGAGCGCCAATGTCGCAAGATTTCATGGATCCGGAACTTTTCGCGGATTTCATCGTCGAGGCCAAGGAACACCTGGAGACCATCGAGCCCAACCTGCTTGAGCTCGAAAAAAATCCTGGAAATCTGGGTCTTTTGAATGAAATCTTTCGTCCCATGCATTCCCTCAAAGGGGCGTCGGGGTTTCTGGGCTTAAACCAGATAAACGGCTTGGCCCATAAGTCCGAAAACATCCTTGATGAGTTGCGCAAGGGCAAGCTGGCCGTCACCGCCGAGATCATGGACGTGATCCTGGCGGCCACGGATTCCCTGCGCACCATGATCGACAACCTGGAGCAGACCGGGGTCGAGGGCGAGGTGGACACCTCGCCGGTGATCAGCCGCATTGCGGCCATCCTGGCCGGGGAATCCGCCGCCCCGGCCACCCCCCCTCCCGCGCCGGAACCGCAGCCCGAACCCGGGCCCGAGCCCGAACCGGAACCCGGGACGGAACCCGCCGCCGCCCCGGCCCAAACCCCGCCCCCTGCGCCAGGCAATGGGCGGGCCAGCGTCGCCCCGGACAACGAACCCGTGACCCCCACGGTGGTGGGCGATCCCTACGCCCTGACCTCCATCGGCGAGGGGCATCTGGCGGATTTCCTCGAAGAGGCCCGGGAGATCGTGGAGCGCTTAAACAGCTCGCTTCTCGAACTGGAGGCCGAGGCCGGAAACCTGCAGGGTTCCGAACTGGTCAACGACATCTTTCGGTATTTCCATAATCTCAAGGGCAACAGCGGCATCATCGGGCACAAGGAATTAAACGCCCTGACCCATGAGGCCGAGACCCTGCTCAACCGGGTGCGCAAGGGGGAGATCGGCACCTCGCGGGGCATGATCGACCTTCTGCTGTCCACCGTGGATTTCATCGAGGCCATGATCGGCGGCATCGACCAGGCCAAGAGCACGGCCCAGCCCCTGGACATCTCCATCCTGACGGGCCGGTTGCAGCGGGCGGCCGAGGAAGGCGAGGCCTTCGGCCAGGGCGCGGTACGCGCCCCTGAGCCTGAGCCCGAAGCCGCATCCGAGGCAACGCCGGACACCGCCGCCCCGCCGCAGCCGGAGACCTCCGGCGACGAGGCCCGGGCGGACGCCCCGGCCCCGGGCTACGACCCCGAGGATGTGGCCATCTTCGAGCGCACCATCGGGCAACAGCTCGAGAACATGCACATCGCCCTGGATGGCCTGGACAAGGACGCCTCGTCCAAGGATCTGGTGGACGGCCTGTACCGCACCCTGGTGACCATTCAGAACTCCTCGGCCTACATGGGGCTGGAGGATGTCAAGACCTATGCCGAGCGCACCGCCGGGCTGGTGGATCAGGGGCGCAAGACGGACATGTCGTTTGATATGCTGATGGATATTTTACGCCAGGAGTGTTCCATCCTGGGCGATATGGTCGGCGGGGCCATCCTCCGGCTGCGCTCGGGAGGGACGGTGGCCGCCCCTGTGGCCAAGCCGGGACTGCCAGTCGCTTCCACGCCGGAGCCAGCCGCCTCCGCGCCCACGCCCGAACCTAAGCCTGAGCCCGAGCCCAAGCCCGAACAGAAGCCCGCGCCGAAGCCCGAGCCCAAGCCCACGCCGAAGCCTGAGCCGAAGCCTGAGCCCAAGCCTGAGCCCAAGCCCGAACCGAAGCCCGCGCCCACACCGCAGCCGACCCCGCCTCCGGCCGCCGCGTCCGCGCCCAAGCCGGCCCCGGCCGCCGCCACGGCCAATGCCCAGGCCGACGCCGGGAAGCCCAAGGTTTCCTCCACCATCCGGGTGGACCACGAAAAGCTTGACCACCTGATGAATCTCATCGGCGAACTCATCATCAACCGTAACCGGTTCGCCATGCTGGCCCGCTCCCTGGAAGAGGGCAAGGAAGACGTGGTGCACATCGCCCAGCAGGTCACCGAAAGCACCTACGCCATGGCCCGCATCTCCGACGACCTGCAAGACACCATCATGAAGGTGCGCATGGTGCCGGTGTCCTCGGTGTTTTCGCGCTTTCCCCGGTTGGTGCGGGACCTAAGCCGCAAGTCCGGCAAGGAGGTCAACCTCATCACCGAGGGCGAGGAGACGGAACTGGACAAGAGCGTGGTGGAGGTCATCGGCGATCCCCTGGTGCACCTGATCCGCAACAGCCTGGACCACGGCCTGGAGACCGAGGACGGCCGCCTGGCCGCCAACAAGCCCAAGTTCGGCCATGTCTGGCTTCGGGCCTACCATCGCGGCAACTCCGTGGCCATTGAGGTGGAGGACGACGGCCGGGGCATCGACCCGGCCAAGATGCGCGAGGTGGCGGTCAGAAAGGGCGTCATCACCCCCGAAGAGGCCAAGGTCATGGACGACCGCGACGCCATCGATCTGATCTTCGCCCCGGGGTTTTCCTCGGCCGAAAAGATTACGGACATCTCCGGCCGGGGGGTGGGCATGGACGTGGTGCGCACCAACATCAAAAATCTCAAGGGCACGGTCAGCGTGGTCAGCGAGGTGGGCAAGGGCACCAAGTTCACCCTGGCCCTGCCGCTGACCCTGGCCATCATCGACGCGCTGATGGTGGTGGTCAACGGGGCCATGTACGCCATTCCCCTGGACTCGGTGTCCGAGACCACCAAGATCGAGGTCAAGCGCATGACCGAGGTCAACAAGCGCAAGGCCGTGACGCTTCGCGGCGAGGTGCTGGGCATCGTGGAGCTGGCCGAGACGCTGGAGCTGCCCAAAAACGCCGACAACCGGGACATCGTGCCTGTGGTCATCCTCCAGGACAACGAGCGCCGCCTGGGGCTCATCGTGGACAAGCTCCTGGAGCGCCAGGAGATCGTCATCAAGCCCCTGGGCAGTTATTTGAGCGAATTCGACATGCGCGGCATCTCCGGGGCGACCATCATGGGCGACGGCTCGGTGGTGCTTATTCTCGATCCGCATGAGATCTACATGATGACCACCACCGGCATCCGGGGCGGGAAGTAAGGGCGATCAGTCGGAAAGGATCATTCGTCAGCCGGTTGGAGTTGTTCAGCGACCAGTCCCATGGCCCGCGCCACCTTTTGCAGGGTGACGTGGCGCGGCCGGGCGTCCGGACGCTCCATGGCCGCATAAGCCGCCTGGCTCACCCCCATGGCCTCGGCCACCGTGGCCTGGGTCAGTCCCTTGTGTTCCCGCCAGGCCCGCATGAGGCTGATACCCTCAAGGACCGTGCGCCGGATCACCTCATGGGGGATCGTGGCCGTGGGCGCGGCCTCCCCGGTGAGTTCCAGATAGTCGTCATACGGAACCACCACAAAAAGCGGCCTGCCGTCCTGCTCGATGATCTGATGTCTAGTAGGTGTGGTCATCGCGTTTTTTGACCTCCTCAATACGCAGCAAAACCATGCGTCCGTCGGGAATGGCCCGGAAAATCACCCGGTAACGCCCAACCCGAAGCCGGTACTGTCCGGGGCGGTCGGTGAGCCTTGCGACGTTGCGGCAATCCGGCCAGTCCGCCAGCCCGTCCACGGCCTGGATGATCCTGGCCTGCTCGGACAGGGGAAAACGCAGCATCTGTTTATACGCCTTGGGCATCCACTCCACATGTGGCATAACTTTTTATAACTCATGACAGGGAACATCGCAATATAGAAGGCGTATGTCCCGGAGTGTTTGTTTTGAAATGTTGTTTTTGAGACGGTATTCCGGGACGCCATTGGCCAGATTCAGGCCGTCCGGCACCTCGGTCGGGCTTGACCGGACCAGTGGCGGTTGATTAAGTACTTGGTTCGGCTACGCGCCCGTAGCTCAGGTGGATAGAGCAGGAGCCTTCTAAGCTCTTGGTCGGGGGTTCGAGTCCTCCCGGGCGCGCCATATTTCATAAGGCTTCGCGGGTTTTCCTGCGGGGCCTTTTTCTTTTGGGGGGCAAAAAGCGTCAGCTCGGAATGGACGTTTGTTGACTCCAAAGAAGACGGCCGCAGCAATTTGACTTTTCAAGAAAACGAGATGATAAAAAGACTGCTTTTGAATATCAAACAGTCACGAGGTAAGCCATGCGCGAAAACATCGAACCCAAGACCAGGACGATAACCGTCCGTGTCACCCCCGAAGAATACAAGCGGGTTGTGTTGCTCAAGCTGGAAACACGCCGGAAGGTCCGTGAAATCGTCATGGACGCCGTGAACAAGGAATGGGCCAGGATTAACCCCGAAGACGCGCTGACAGCCCAGGAAGAAAAGAGAATGGCCGAGGCCCTGGCCGAGTATCGGGCCGGACAGGGGGAATCCCTAGATGATGTGCGGCGGGCGCTTCTGGAAGACCGCGATGACTGATACCCCTGCCACTTGGTCGGTCATTATTCAAGAGAAGGAAAAACGCTACCTGTCCAAGTTGCCACGGAAAGAGCGGGAACGCCTTCTGGACGCGATGCTGGCCATGAAGGTGGACCCGTTCGCCGGGGATGTGGCCAAACTCAAGGGCAGCCTTGAGGGGTGGCGGCTTCGTGTCGGTCGGTGGCGCGTCCTGTTCGTGGTGGACCAGGAAAACAAGGCCGTGGTTATCGCGGGGTTTGGGCCGCGCGGAGACGTGTACAAGTGAAAATCAATGGTCGGACAAAAAGCGGACAGGGCCGGACGCCATTGCCAGCCCTGTCCGCCACATTGAAGGAGTAAGTATGTACTTGGCTCTTCCGGGTGCTCCGCAGGTTGCCCCCTTTTCACGGCCCGTTCAGGATTCATCCGCCGTCGCGGCGGGGCCGGTGTCGGGCACGTCGCCCGCCGCCGCTTCTTCTTCCTTCGCGACATTGCCCCGGTAGCCCTGTACGTCCCAGGGAAAGATCTCCGTGGCCTTGGCCAGTGCCGTCTTCTCCACCTCGTTGAACCACAGCACGAACCTGTCGCGCACCAGCCTGCCGAAATCCGTCAGTTCGTAGCCGCCGCGTCGGCTGTTGCGGGTGATGAGCTCAAACCCCAGAATCTTTTCGCTTTGTTTGATCTTTCCCCAGGCTGCCCGGTAGGACATGCCCAACTCCTCGGCGGCTTTTTTGAGCGAGCCGTGCTTTTCGATGCGTTCCAGCAAAAGCGCCCGGCCGGTGCCGAAAAAGAGCCCGTCGTCCGTGTCCAGCCACAGGTGCAGGCGCACGGTGGGGACATGCTCGGTCAGGGAACGGTCCTTTTTCATGGCCGGGGCCCGGCTGTCAGGGGACACGGGGGGAGCGGCCAGAAAGACCGGCGCAGGGGGGCCATGCGGCGGTCCTGGGGCGTGCCCAGGGCCATGCGGCGGGATGGTCGGCGTACACGACCGGGGTGCTGGAAAAGGGGCGCATCCATAGAGGTTCCCGCAGACAATGGTTCCGGCGGGCGGGACGGACCTTGCCGTTTCCGCGCGCCATGGAGGGCGCGGACAACGCGTTTGCGCCGTCCGCTATGCCGACCATGACATAGCTGCGTGGGAAAATCGAGACGCGGGAATTCCAAAAAAGACGACACCCGATCCGGATCGCGCCGCAGAGGCGAACCGGATCGGATGAGCGCCTACGAATTGCCCGAGGGTGATCAGGCAAATGTATTCCAGGCCTGCACGACCAGGGGCCGAAACCCCCGCTCGGCGGCCACGAACTCCAGATGCATAAGATCCAGGGCGACGTTCTCCAGGCGGATGTCCTGGCGCCCGCCGGTCAGATCCACGCAGGGAAAAAAGATGCCGCATTCGCTGCAGGTATAGACCCGCTCGTCGTCGCGGTCGTTGGCGATCAGGCTGGCGAATTTTTCGTGGTCCGTGGTCTCGCAGGCCGGGCACTTGAGGCGCACGTAGCGCCACACATGGCCGCACCGGGCGCAGTGCATGTGCAATTGGCCGCTTTTGGAGATGAGGTATTCGCTTTCCTCGGGCTCCTTGGGCAAAAGGCACCCGGCGTCGGGATAGGAGCCGCAGATGGGGCAATACCCCCGGAACCAGGATTCTTTTTGCACCTGCGGGGCCAGAAGCGGGGCCATCCTGGTCAGGCAGACCTTGAGGGCCTCGCCTGCCGCAAAGGCGGCCACGGCGGCGGACACCCCGCTCAATGCGCCGACTTTCTCCCATACGGCGCCTGCCTCCTCGCCTTCAGTCCACAGGGCCGCCAGACAGGCGTCGGCCACCGCCGGATTTCCGGAGATGGCGTCGGCCAAAGCGGAAATCTCTCCGGCCACGGCCGGAAAAAGCTCGGCCATGCCCGGGAAAAGACACCCGGCTGCGGCCGTGAAATCCTCCAGGAAGCAGGCCGGGTCAAACGAGCTCAGAAGGGGCGTGCCCTCTTCGAAAAGGGCCGGATCGAAATCGAGCTCCACCACAGGCGGCGTCTCGGGCAGGGCCGCCAGACAGGCGGCGCGCCGGTCGGCCAGGGCGGCAAAGACCCTGGCGATGGCCGTCACGGCCTCGGAGCGTGGGGGCGGTACGAGGAGTTTCGCCTCTTCCTGAATCTTGTACTTTCGTTCGTCAAAGCGCATAAAACCCTACTCCGTATGGGCCGGGGCAATGCCCCACGGCGTTTTCGCCGTCGCGGCCCGGGTTGTCGGCTCGAGGGGAGGGGGCATGGCCGATCCATGCCAGAAGGCGCATCCCCTCCCCGCGAAGCTTGGTCAAGGGGGACACGCGGTTGCGTGTCCCCGGTGACGGTTAGCCGGCCATGCGGCGCACGGGTTCAATGATCTTTTGCAGGAAGGCCTGGCGGGACAGGGGTTTGATGTCCCGGCTGGCGTGTTCAAAGTACTTGTCGCGCGGCTGGGTGACGAGATAAATCACGTTCACGCTGTCCTCATCCAGCAAGCTGGCCTGGGGATGCTTTTTCTTGGCCTTTTCCAGGCTCTTGTGGGCCAGGGCCAGCATCTCTTCGCGCTCGCCGAAGTTCATGGTCCCGGTGCAGCAGGTCTTGACGCAGGCCGGTTTCATCCCGGCCTGGACTCTGTCGATGCACATGTCGCACTTGGTGAGCAGGCCGGTTTTTTCGTCCCGCCGGGGAACGAAATAGGGGCACAGTTCCTGTATGTCCTTGCACTGCTCTGGGGTCAGCTCCTTGCTCTTTTCGGTGTACAGCACCGCCCCGGTGGCCTCGTCCTGGATGACCGCGCCTGGCACGTACATGTCGCCGAAGTCCTTGCAGGGCGGATTCACGCAGTGGCGGCACTGCTCCGGGAAAAACAGCCAATGGATGCGGCCGTCGATTTTATGTTCGTCGAAATGCACGATTTTGAAGTTTGTCGGGGTCAGCTCCGGGGGGTTCTGATGCGTTCCCCTTTGGAGCGTGGGCACGACGCCGTGTTCGTGCCATTCCTTGCAGGCCACCTGGCAGCCCCGGCAGGCCGTGCAACGCGAGGTATCGATAAAAAATGCCTTGGGCATGACGCTCTCCGTGTGGTTTGGGGGCGAACCCGTGTCCGCCCCCGGCTCGTTTTCGCATCCTGAAAATCGAAGTCCGTTTTCAGGCCGCGACGCCCGTTTGGCGGCGCGGAAAACCAGCGTTTATCTGGCCAGTTCCGTGACCTTGTCGGCCTTGCGGATGTCCACGAGGCAGGCCTTGTATTCCGGGATGGTGGTGTTGGGATCGCCCACCGACGGCGTCAGCCGGTTGGTGGCGTCGCCCACGCCCGGAGTGGTCCAGCCGAAGCAAAACGGCATGCCGATCAGGTGCACGGTCTTTCCTTTGACCGTAAGCGGCGTCATGCGCACCGTGACCATGGCGATGGCTTCCACCTTGCCCCGGATGCTCTCCACGATCACCGGGTCGCCATTTTTGATGCCCTTTTCCTTGCCCAGTTCCTGGCTCATCTCCACATAGAGCTGCGGTTCCGCCTCGAGCAGGGCGGGGGTGTTGCGGGTGTCGCCGCCGCCGCACCAGTGCTCGGTCATGCTGTAGGTCGTAAGCACAATCGGGTACTTGGGGTCTCCCGGCTTGGCCAGGAGGTCCATGTCGCTGTCCATGATCCGGATGCAGGGATTGCTCAACTGCTTCGAGAACGGATGCGAGGTCACAGGCGTCTCGGCCGGTTCGTAGTGCTCGGGGAAGGGCCCGTCCACCCGGCCGGGGCCGTAGAGCTGGCCATGGCCCTCGGTGTGCATGATGAAGGGATAGACGCCCTTTTCCATGGCCATGGGTGGGGCTGGCCCATCGGGCACGTCGCCCACCCACTTGTCGCCTTCCCAGATGACGACCGGGAGGTTGGGGTTGAAGGGCTTGCCGTTCATGTCCACGGAGGCCCGGTTGTAGATGATGCGGCGATTGACAGGCCAGGCCCAGGAGAAGTTCGGGAACAGCCCGATCTTGGCCTGCATAGGCGTCTGGGTCAGGTCGCGGCGCTTGGTCAGGTTCTTGTCCTTGTCCACGTAGCTTCCGGCGTAGACCCAGCACATGCTGCATGTGGCGCCGTCGGTGGTCAGGAAGGGGAAGGCCGGAACCTGGTCACCCTTTTTGAAGTCCTTGCCGTTTACGGTGCAGTCGCGGGTGAACCAGCCGTTGATCTTCTTGGCCACCAGGTCCGCATCGTAGGCGTCGTACCAGTCGAGCTTTGCGATGGGCTCGGGGAAGGCCCCGCCTTCCTTGGCGTACAGGTCGCGGACGCGCTTCATGATCTCCACGACCATCCACCCCATGGGCTTGGAATCGCCCTTGGGCTCATAGCCCTTGTGGTGCCACATGTGCCAGCGGCCGGAGTTGGAGATGGTGCCGTCTTTCTCGCCGCGTTGGCAGGAGGGCAGGAGGAACACCTCGGTCTTGACGTCTTTGGGGTCCACGCCGGGCTGCCGCCAGAAGGCCGCCGTTTCGGTCTCGTGGGCCTCGCCCACGACCAGGAAGTCAAGCATGGTCAGGGCTTTGCGGATCTTGTGGGTGTGGGGCATGCTCTGGGCCGGGTTGTGTCCGTAGATGAAGCCGCCCTTCACCTTGCCTTTGTACATCTTGTCGAAGAGCACCATGCTGGCGTAGTCCACGCCCGGGTCCACCTTGGGCAAAAGCCCGTAGCAGAAGCCGTTCTCCGCCGTGGCGTTGTCCCCGAACCAGGCCTTGAGCAGGCTGACCACGTATTTGGGCCGGTTCTGCCACCAGTTGACGCTTTTGGGGTCGTTGGTCTTGGGGGTGTTGGCCTTCTGGTAGTCGTCCAGGGTCTGCCAGGCCGTGGTGGGCACGTTGTGGTAGCCGGGGATGATGTGCCACAAAAGGGCATGGTCCGTGGAACCCTGCACGTTGGGCTCGCCGCGCAGCGCGTTGACCCCGCCGCCGGCCACGCCGATGTTGCCCAGCATGAGCTGGATCATGGCCCCCAGGCGGATGTTCTGCACGCCCACGCTGTGCTGGGTCCAGCCCAGGGCGTACATCATGGTCCCGGCCTTGTCGGGTTTGCCCGTGGCCGCGTAGGCGTCGTACACCTTGAGCAGGTTTTCTTTGGATACGCCGGTGATGGCCGAGACGTCGTCCAGGTTGTAGCGGTCATACTGCTTCTTGAGCAGCTGGAAGACGCACCTGGGATCCTTCAGGGTGGGGTCTTTCTTGGGCACGCCCTGGTCATCCATGGCGAAGGCCCATTTCTTCTGGTCGTATTTCTTGGTGGCCGGATCATAGCCCGAGAACATGCCGTCCTTGAACTCGAAGCCGTCGCCCACGATAAACGCTGCGTTGGTGTAGTTCTCGACGTAGTACTTCTGATACAGGCCCTTCTCGATGATGTACTTCATCATGCCGCCCAGAAACGCGATGTCCGTGCCGGAACGAAGCGGCACATGCAGATCGCATCTGGCGGAGGTGCGGGAGAACTTGGGATCGACGTGAATGACCGTCGCTCCATCGTCCTGGGCCTTTAAAACCCACTTGAACGAGATGGGGTGATGCTCGGCAGCGTTGCTGCCCATGATCAGAATGGCGTTAGCGTTTTTGATGTCAATCCAGTGCTGGGTCATCGCGCCGCGTCCGAACGACTCTGCCAGAGCCGGTACAGTGGGGCTGTGTCAGACCCGTGCCTGGTGGTCCATGTACACGACCCCCAGGCTTCTGAGCATTTGGTGTGCGACGGCGCACTCTTCGTTGTCCATCTGGGAGGTGCCGAGCTGGAACAGGCTTTCCACCCGGTTCACGGTCAGGCCCTTGTCGTTTTTCTCGACGAAGTCTTTGTCGCGGGTGTCCTTCACCTTGCGGGCGATGCGGTCCAGGACGAAGTCCCAGTCCTTTTCCTCCCACTTGTCGCTGCCCGGGGCCCGGTAACGGGGCTTCAAGACCCGGTGGTGGCTGACATGCATGGAGTGGAAGGCCGCGCCCTTGGGACACAGGGCCCCTTCGCTCACGGGATAGTCCGGGTCGCCCTCGGAACTGATGAACGTCCCATCTTTGACGAACATGATGATGTTGCATCCGCACGAACAGAACGGGCAGATGGACACCACCTCCTTGGCCCCGGCGATGCGTAGCGTGGTCGCATACGCCGCCACGGGCTTCACGTCGAAGCCCAGTCTGGACAGGGAGAGGGCCGCCGCGCCCGCCCCTGTCCATTTCATGAATCCCCGTCTGGAAAGCTTCATGGTTCCTCCTCGTTTCGGCTTAGGCCCGCCGCCGCTTCTGTCGAGTGTGCGGCGAAGACCTGACCTTGTGGCACTTTGCTTTTGGCCCGAAGCGTCTTTGGGCCCCATTCGCCCCCTCCGCCGAGAGGGGGCTTGCTTCGTCTGGGACCGGCATCAAAACCTGGGACGCCCCAGCTTGCCAGCGTTCTGCCGCAATTAGCATAGCAGGAGGGCTCGGTCAATGGGGTTTTTAAAAATCTCCAATGATATTAATATGTTATTTTAAGCACATTAATGCCCGGCAGCCCGCGCCGGGGCTGTGTCGACAGGACAAGGTGGCGATGAGGAGATGTTTTCGATCCCGCAGACGAGTGAAAAGCGGGGCCTTCGATATGGCCAAAAGGGGCATGGCCCCGGGGCGATGGTTGCCGTTGGGAAGAGGCGGGACGGGGGGCGGCACATGGGCGCGCCACGCGGCCAGCAGAACATGTCGGCGAAGGAAGCCCGGGTGTCCCCCGGTCGAGGGGCGGCCGGTCAGGCGTACCGCGGTTTGCCCGGGCAGTGGGGCCGCAGTCCGATGCCGGGGGGCTGTCGATCAGCGGGGGGACGCAGGGTCGCCAGTTCCCGAGGGGGCTGTCCGGCGGCCACGACGGACGTGATGTCGGCCGGTTCGTCGCCGTCCCACGTCGCCGTGACCGCCCCCAGGGCGGCCGTGACGTAGACCGGACAGCCCCGCCGGGCCAGTTCCGCCAGAGCCTTGTCCGCAGGATATCGGAAGCGGTTGCCCGGGCCGCAACTGATGAAGGCCGCCCGGGGATTGACAGCCTTGTAAAAGGCCCGGCTGACGCTGGTGGCCGAGCCGTGGTGGGGCAGGACCAGCACCTCGGCCGACATGTCCCGACCCGAGGCCACAAGCATGCGAATGGCCTTTTTTTCGATGTCGCCGCACAACAAGGCCAGCCCGCGTCCGTTTTTCACCAGCCGCAGCACCACCGAGGCGTCGTTGGCCTTGCCTGTAAATCCCGCTGGCGGATGAAGCACCTCCAGGGCCGCGCCGTTCCCCAGGTCGAGCCTGTCTCCGGCGGCCAGGGGGCGCGGGGCCAGCCCCGAGGCGGCCACGGCCCGTGTGAGCGCCGCATCCGGCGCCCCGGCGTCGGGCGAGGCGCTTTCGGCGAAAAAGCCCACATCGAAGCGGGACAGGGGCCAGATGAGCCCCTGGGCGTGGTCGGTGTGCCCATGGGTCAGGATCATGCCCGCCAGCTCCGGGCTGCGGCCATAGGCCAGGGCGGGACCGGTCACGGCCCGGCCCATGTCGAAATTGCCGAACCCCGTGCCGCCGCCGTCCACCAGGATGCGCCGCCCGCCAGTGACTTCCGCCACCAGGGCCTGGCCCTGTCCCACGTCGATCATGGTCAACCGCACCTCGCCGGACAGGTCGCGCCAGGCCTGCCGCACGCCCGGCGCGGCCAGAAGGGCCAGCCCCACGGCCAGGACCATGCCCGGCAGCCTGCCGTCCGGCCGCTTCCGCCACCACACGGCCAGGGCCGAGCATAAAAGGAAGTAGCCCACGATCTCCGGCCACAAGGGACGCAGCACGGCGGCCGCATCCAGAAACCCCAGGCCGTCCTGCCAGGCCAGAAGTCCCATGAGCCAATCGCAGACCCAGGCCGCCGGGACGTAGAACACGGCCGCCGCATCCGGGGAGAGAAAGGAGGTGAGAAGCCCGGCCAGCCCCAGGGGCATGACCACGAAGCCCAAAACCGGAAGCCACAGCAGATTCAGATAGACATGGGGGCTCAGCTCCCCGAACTCCAGGGCCAGGATCGGCAGGATGGCGGCCTCGGCGGACAGGGAGGTCCACAGGATGCCGAAAATCCATAAGGCCGCCGGGCGGGAGATTTCGGGCAGGGGCAGGCGGTCGAAGATGGCCTGCCCCAGAGGCCAGAATACCCCCAGACCGGCCACGGCCAGGGCCGAGAGCTGCAATCTGATGTCGAAGACCGACAGGGGGGAGACGGCGACGATGATGGCCAGGGCCAGGAACAGCCCGTCCAGCATGACCCGGGGCCTGTCCAGGAGGATGAGCGCGCCGAAGCAGCCGAACATCAGCGCCGCGCGCACCAAAGACGGCGAGAATCCGCCCAGCCAGACGTAGCCCGCCACCAGCGGCGCGGCCAAAAGGACCACCAGCTTCTGCCGGGGCAGGCGCAGGTAGATGGCGGGCCGCAGCCGCCCGATCAGCCGGATCGCCAGCCAGACCATGGCCGCCACGTAGCCCACATGCATGCCGGACAGGGCCAGGGCATGGGCCAGCGAGGCCCGGCGCACCAGATCCATGTCTGTGCCGGTCAGGGCCGAGGTGTCGCCGGTGAGAAGCGCCAGGAGCATGGCCCCGCCGGGCGTTGGGGGCGTGACCGAGGCGTCCTGATCGTGGGGGGCGTCGGCGGCCCGGCCGGTTCCGGAGAGGCCCGCCTCATCCGCAACGGCCTTTTCCGGCGTCCTGTCCGCGCGGGCCTGCCCTGTCGTACGCCCCGGTGCGTTCCCCTGTCCGGATTCGGCAATCGCGCCGGGGGCGTCCGCCGGGGGCGGCGTCACGGCGTCCAGGATGGCGCGCCGCACGTTTTGCCGCACCTCGCGCCACGGGCTGTCCGAGGCTGTAAGCAGGATCGGCTGGTCGCCCCGGGCATAGATGCGGAAAAACACGTCCTCCAGGCGGCGGGCAAAAACCGTGTCAAAGCCCCCGGGATTGCGGAAGCTGGTGACCGGCCGCACCCGGGCGGCCAGGGCCAGGACGTCGCCGGGGGAGGGACGCCAGGCGGGGTTGTCCCAGGTGAGCAAAAGGCGTCCCGGCAGTGGGACGGGCCGCCGGGCGACGTGGGCGTCTTTCGGATCGGCCTTTGCCGTGGGGGTTGTCAGGCGGGGATCGTCCAAGACCACGGACAACCGGTCCCCGGGCAGGGGGGTGACCGAGGCCGCCGTCCCGACCACCACCGTGCGCGTTCCGGTCAGGACATCCCGGGGCGTACGCGCGGGTGGGTCAGGCAGGGCCAGGGCCGCCATCCCCAGGCCCAGGCCGAAGGCCAGGGGGGCCAGGGCCAGCACCCCTTTGCCGGTTCGCGTGGCCAGGGCCAAAAGGACCGTGGCCGAAAGGGCCGCCACGGCCGCCTGGGGGACGCGCAGGGCCAGGATGCCGCACACGGCGCATACGAAAAGGATCTGCCAGGGCAGGAGCGGGGTTTGCGTATGGCCCATGGCGGGGTATGGTGGGCAAAATCGGAAGGGGCGTCAATGGCCGCCGCCTTTTCGTCATGACAGGGGAAACGGGATGGGCTATACACGGCGATCCATGAAAATCTCCGGAGGCATCCCATGACCCGTCTGCTGATCCTTGCGATCCTGTGCGCAACGGCTGTCGCCTGCGGGCCCGTGCGGCCCCTGACCGATTCCGAGGTCTACAGCTTCTGCCTCATGGGTGGCACCATGGTGGACGACACCTGCGACTCGGAGCAGGACATCTGCGACGCCTACCGCGATGTGGTGTCCATGACCTACTCTGGACTCAGTCCCTGCCTGGACGCCTGCAACGCGGCCTATGAGCGCCTGATCCGGGTGCAGTACGTCGGAAACTGCTTCTCACGCATCAATAATGGCCAGGACATCTGCATCCAGTATTGCCGCCGCGAGTATCCGAAGCCGTGACGCGTTCCGCTGACGCCGCTTCCCCGGGCGGCATCGGCCGAAGGTGCCGCGTCATGATCTGAATAAGGACGCCGCCGTGCGCTGGCGAGTCGCCCCACGGCCGGATTTGGTGCAACGTCAAACGCCGCAAGGAGTGCCCATGGCCGCCAAGAAAATTCTCATGCTGGTTGGGGATTACGTGGAAGACTACGAGGTGATGGTCCCGTTCCAGATGCTCCTCATGGTGGGCCATACGGTCCATGCCGTGTGCCCGGGCAAAAAGGCCGGGGATACGGTGCGCACCGCCATCCACGACTTCGAGGGCGACCAGACCTACAGCGAAAAGCCCGGCCACAATTTCGGCATCAACTTCGACTTCGACGCCGTGGACCCGGCCGCCTACGACGCCCTGGTCATCCCCGGCGGCCGCGCCCCGGAATACATCCGGTTAAACGACCGGGTCATCGAGATCACCAAGCATTTCGCCGCCGCCAAAAAGCCCATCGCCGCCGTGTGCCACGGCCAGCAGGTGCTGGTGGCCGCCGACGTGGTGGCGGGCAAGACCTGCATGGCCTATCCGGCCGTCAAGCCGGACATCCTGCGGGCCGGAGGCGCCTATCACGAGGTCAACGCCACCTATTCCAACGCCTGCACCGACGGCAACCTGGTCACGGCCCCGGCCTGGCCCGCCCATCCCGAATGGATGAAGCAGTTTCTGGTCCTTCTCGGCTCGAAGATCGAGGCCTAGGCCTTTCCCCCTGGACGCATCCGCCTGCGGCGCGATCCGGCCCTTCGGATCGCGCCGCACAATTGCCGTTTGCTTTCGGGCCGTGGCATGGTAAAACCCCCATCGGGGACGGAGGGAGCAGGCGGCCCGGTTCGACGGGCGTCGCGCGTCGCGTGGGCCTGCGGCCGTCCCAAAGGACACGCCCGAATGAATCACATGCCCAGGATATCCTTGCGAAATAGTCGCACCCGCCTGCCGAAGATGAACAAGAACCGGCTGCTTCTGCTTTTTTCCTTCGTCCTTTTCAGCGTGGCCGCCTATTTCGTCATCGACCACCTGACCGACGACTCCCTGGCGGTCAAACTCAAAAAAACCACGGCCTTTGTCGAAGAGGTCCACGAGCAGAAAAACGTCCTGACCATCGTCACCTCACAGGGCTTTTTCGTGGTGGACCCCGGCCTTCAGTCCGAAAAATTCAAAAACATCTCGGAGTTCTTCAAAAAGGCCATGCAGGACGGCTCGCCCGTGCGCATCGACTACAAGGACGTGGGTACGGACAAGGTCATCGAAAACGTGTTCTACCGCGCCGAGTCCAACAAGTTCGGCAAGATCAACTCCCTCAAATAGCCCCGTTCTCCGGCCTTTCCCCGACCGCGTCGGCCATGCTTTTTCCGCCCCCTTTGGGGCCGCACCCGTTGCGTCTGCCCACCAGGCACAGCGACAGGTAGTGCGGCGCGTCCGGAACCTGATCCAGGCCGCGCCACATCCGTTCGCCGTCGATGCCAAGCCGGGTGGCGAAGACCGTCTGCCCGTCGCGCCCCGCCCGGCGCAGCATCTCCCGGATGTCCGGGAAGTTGCGGTAGGCCTTTAAAATCACCGCCCGATCCGCCGTGCCCAAAAGCGCCTCCAGGCGCGCCGCGTCGCCCACCCCGGACAGGATGAGCAGGTTCTCCCCGGACTCGGCCAGGATTTCGCCCGAGGCCGCCGCCGCCGCCTGGTACGAGGTGATGCCCGGCACGATGCACACCCGGGCCTCGGGCAAAAGCGCCCGCAGCCGGGGCAGCAGATAGCCGAAGGTGCTGTACAGCAGGGGGTCGCCCAGGGTGATGAAGGCCGCGTCCCGGCCGCTCTCCAGGATGTCCGCCGTCAGGCGGGCGTTTTTCTCCCAGGCCGCGTCGAGTACGTCCTGGTCCCGGGTCATGGGAAACCCCAGGCGCACCACCCGGGCCCCCGGCCGCAGGTGCGGCGAGACGATATTGAGAGCCAGGGAATAGTCATTTTTGGTGGAGGAGGCGGCCAGGATCACCTCCACCTGTCCCAGGACGCGCGCCGCCTTGAGCGTCAAAAGTTCCGGGTCGCCGGGGCCCGCGCCGATGCCGAAAAGCGTGCCCAGGCTCATGGCCTGCCCCCCGTCGCGGCCCAGCGTTCCGGAAAAAGCAGCCGGGCCAGATCCTCGACCCCCGCCACGCCCTCCGGTCCCGGGCGGCTCAGTTTCCGGCCCGTGAACACCGCCGTGCGCCCGGCCGCAACCGCCGTCAGCCCCGCAAAATGCGGCCTGTCGGCCAGGGCCGTGGGGGCCGGATTCATGGGGCCGACTTCCACCACATAGACATCAGGATCGATCCGCACCAGTTCCTCCTCGCCAATCCGGGCCACCCGGCCGGGCGCATCCGGCACAAGCCTGCCTCCGGCCCGGGCCACGGCGTCGGCAGCCATGGAGTCCTTCCCGGCAGCCAAAAGATTGGGATAGCGCAATTCCACAAAGACCGTGGGCCGCTTGTCGGCCCCGGCCACCATTTCCGAAACCCGGTCCAGACGCTGCCGCAGCCCCGTGACGAAACGCGCCGCCGCCTCCGGTTCGCCCGTCAGCGCCCCGAGCCGTTCGGCCATGGAAAAAAGCCCTTCGAAATCGTGCACGTCGAACACCGCCACCGGGATGCCCATGCGCCGGATGGCCGCCGCCGCCTCAAGCGATTCCCCCCGCCCGGCGAGCTGCACCACCAGATCCGGCTTTTGCGCCAAGACCAGCTCCAGGTTCGGGCGCATATGGGTGCCGATGCTCGGAAGCGCGGCCACCTCGGCTGGTTCCTGATCCGCGTCCGTGCGCGCCGCCAGAAGTCCCGAAAGCCCCATGCCGCACAGCGTCTCGTTCACCGCGCCGGTCAGGGCGATCACCCGCCGCGCCGGGCGTTCCAAGACCACCCGTTCCCCGAAGTCGTCCGTAGCCTCAACCCCGGCCCGGGCCACTCCCGCCGCCAGCACCAACACCGCCGCCATGGCCGGGAACCACCACGCCCTGAGGCGCGCCCGTGACCGGATGGGCAAACACATGAAACGTCGTCTCATAGACCTCTTCCACTCTCTCGCGGGTGAAGACCGTCCGCGTGGGACCGTCGGCCAGCACCCGGCCGTTTTTTAAAAATATCAGCCGGTCGCAGAAAAGCGCCGCCAGATTCAGATCATGCACGGCCGACACCACCGTGAGTCCGGCCGCGTTTTTCTCCCGAAGCAGATCGTACATGGCCGCCTTCCTGGCCACGTCCAGGTTCGCCGCCGCCTCGTCCAGAAGCAAAATGTCCGTGGACTGGCAAAGCGCCCGGGCCAAAAGCGCCGTCTGGAACTCGCCCCCGGACAGGGCCGTGGTCTGCCTGTCGGCCAGGACCGCCATCCCGGTCTCATCCATGGCCGACTGCGCCGCCGCGCGGTCCTGCGGCCCGTAGGCCCCCAAAAGCGACAGGTACGGATAGCGTCCCAAAAGCACCAGGGAGGTGACCGTCATGCCCGGGACCGGCCCGGCCCGCTGCGGCACCGCCGCCACCATCCCGGCCCGCTGGCGTGGCCGTAATTCCCCGATCTCGTTCCCCGCGATGCGCACGGTCCCCGCCATGGGCTTCAGCACCCCGGACAGCACATGTAAAAGCGTGGTCTTGCCGCTGCCGTTTGGCCCCAGAAGCCCCGTCATCTCGCCCCGCACTATACGCAGATCGATGCCGCGCAAGACCTCCCGGCCGCCGTATCCGGCCCGCAGACCGCAGCATTCGATCATGACCCGCCCCCGGGCCTTCTGCGCAGCAAAAAGAGAAAAAAAGGACCGCCCAGAAGCGCCGTCACCACCCCCACGGGCAGTTCCGCGCCGCCCGGCAAAATCGTGCGGGCCACGATGTCCGACCATACCAAAAGCGTGCCTCCCAAAAGCCCGGATGCGGCCAAAAGCCCCCGGCTCGAGGCCCCAAACGCCATGCGCGCCAGATGCGGCACCGCCAGCCCCACAAATCCGATCACGCCGCAGACCGAAACCGCCGCCCCGGCCATGATGCTGGCCGCCGCCAAAAGCCGCACCCGCACCCGGGCCGCGTCCACCCCCAGCTGCACCGCCTGGGCCTCGCCCAAGGCCAGCACGTCCAACTCCCGGGAATAGCGCCACACCACCAGCGTCCCCAGCCCGAAATACGGCAGATACAGCCAGACGTCCGCCGCACCCCGGCCCTGAAAGCCGCCCATGATCCAAAACACGATGCTCGCCGTGGATTCCTCGTTGAGCGCCTTGAAAAGCGAAATGCACGCCGACAAAAACGCCGAAACCACAATCCCGGCCAAAACCAGGGTCTCCCGCGTCGCCCCGCCCGAGCGGCGCGAGAGCGTCAACGCCGCCGCCAAGGCCAGAAGCGATCCGGCCAACGCGCATAGCGGGATCACCGAAAGGCCCGGAAAAAACGCCATCCCAGCCCAACCCAGGTTCCAACCAAGCCCCAATGCCACGGCCGCGCCAAAGGCCGCGCCGCCCGAAACCCCCAGCGTGAACGGCTCAGCCAACGGATTGCGCAGCACGCCCTGAAACGCCACCCCGGACATGGCCAGACCCGCGCCCACCAGCCAGGCCAAAATCACCCGGTATAAACGCATCTGCACCACGACCGTCACCCAGACCGGATCATAGTCCCGGCCGCCCGCCAAGATGCCCAGCACCGCCTGCCACGACACCGGATACGGCCCGGCCAGACACCCGGCCACCAGCGTCGTCGGCGCCGCAGCCAGCATGGCGATCATCGCGAGACGTGGCATAGGGCTCCTTGGTGCGTCAGGGCTGCCGCCCCGAACCCCGCCCGGGGGAAATCATTTCCCCCGGACCCCCTGGTATCGTGGGCCGGTTTCCCGGCGCGTCGCGCCGGGAGACCGGCCCACGGACGCCAGGGGTTTCGGCGCAATGTTTTTCCCGAGCGCCGCGCCGCCGGGAGGGAGTGCGCCTTGCGCCCGGGATTCGCGACGGCCCCGGCCCGGAATGCGCAGCAGGCCGGGCCGGGGCCGTCGCGTAACACGGGGTGCAGGGGGGTTACCCCCCTGCCGGGGGGCTCGGGGGGCAGCGCCCCCCGAATGCCACGGTCGGCTCGGGGGGCAGCGCCCCCCGATTGCCCGGTTGGCTTGGCTTATTTCAAGTGGTCAAGGGTTTGGGCCAGGTGTTTCAGGTAGATGTCGGCCACGGGGTCTTGTCCGGCCATGCCTTTGAGGACGGGGGTACTGGCGATGCCGTCTTTGGCGAGGACGGATTTCCAGGAATCGGGTTCGTCGCCGGCCATGTCGTTTTGGGCGTGGTCTCCGGCCACGGCCATGAGCGGCGCGAGGTAGACCTTTTTGATGGAGCGTTTTTTGAGTTCCGCGACGACGTCGTCGAGGCTCGGCGTGCCTTCGACGGTGCCGACGAAGACGGCGGGGTCGAGTTTCGAGAAATAGAACTGCAGGCCGGGGTAGAAGATGTTGCCCTGGTGGTGCGTGCCATGTCCCATAAAGACCACGGCGTCGCCGGGCTTGCGCTCAGCCGGGAGGGTTTTCAGGAACGCGGCGGCCACGGCGGGCATATCGGCCGGGTCGGACATGAGCGGTTCGCTCAGGCCGATTTTGTCGAAGCCCTTGGGCAGTCCGTCGAAGGCGGCCACGGTGCGGGCCAGTCCGTTATATTCCTCGCCGGGAATAAAAAGCGTGGTCAAAACGGCGACCTTGGTGAAGCCGTCGTCCATCATTTTGGCCAGCGCCGTGATCGGCGAATCGACCTTTTGGCCCGACTCGGCGAGCTTGTTGCGGATAATGTTCGAGGAATAGGCCCGGCGCACGTCGTATTTGGGATAGGCGGCCTTGACCTTGGTTTCGAGGCTTTTCAGGGCGGCCTCGGCGTCGGGGACGCTTGTGCCGAAAAAGGCCAGCAGGATGCCGGTTTTTTCCGGACGCTCCTTGTCGCCGTGGGCCAGGGCCAGGGCGGGCACAAGGAGCAGGAAAAGGATCGCGAACCATGCGGCGTGCCGCTTGGGGCGCGGGACGGGGATAAGGGACATGTGGACCTCCAACGTTTGGTGTGGATGGGGTGGAGGCTCGCGGGGCGGAAACGAAAAATCCCTCCCACGCGACACAGCGCGCGGAAGGGAGCCCGTATTTGTTCCCGTCCATGCCGTCGGCAAAATTCCTCGTTGCCGTCGGGGCGAAGCCAGTTCCCGGGCAGGTCTTCCGGCTCGTCCCACCGGTCCCGGCCTTCCCGGGTGAAACACCCAGTGGCGCGCGGGGGGATCGGTTGTAAAAGGACTTACGGCGGCGGGACCGCTCCCGATTTGCACGGGATTCCCTATCAAGCTCACGGTGAGCACCCAGGACAGGGGAGGGAGTTAGTCCGGGGCGGTCAGGGTGTCAAGGCGGCTGGGCGCAGGGCGACCGGGCGGGGCGGCTCAGGGGGCGGGTTTTGGCTTGGCCACGATGACGCCGCGCTTGACCAGCTCCTTGAAATCCTTGGCCTTGGTGAGCAGGGTAGGGATGTTGAAGCTTTCCAGGGTTTGCAGGAGCAACTGCATCAAGTCCTTGCTGGCCTTGGCCTCCATGACCACGATGGCTGGTTCGCCTGCCGCGATAAGCTCCTGGGCGAGATCCCAGGGGGCCTTGAAAGTGCGGCCGTCGTCGAGTTGGTAGAAGTTCACGTTTACGCGCACGACGCTGGCTGCGGCCGGGGCTGCGGCGGCGAGAACGCACAGGGCGATCACGGCGGCACATAGGACCGCCGGGCGGCGCGGGAATCGGGCATTTTGCATGGCGGGGCTCCTGGTCCGGGTGGCGGGATATGGCCCTGGCGAAAGAAACGAGGCCACGAGAGACGGCCAACCCGTGGACATCGCGACGGAAACAGTATAGAAGCGAAACCTCAATTCCCGCAAGACAAGGAGCAGGCCCATGCAACTCGATTTTTCCGGTCTCATCGTCCTTTTCGGTTTCCTGTCCGTCCTGGTGGCGTCGCTGACCATCAAGTATCAGCAGGAAAACAAGCCCAAGGATATCGACTGGTAGAGACGGGGCTTCCCGTTTTGGCGGTGTCGGCGCACACCGCCCCGGATGTGTTCGTACGTTCTGCGTTGTCGCCCACGCGGCGGACGGCGCGTTTTTTTGTCGCCTTCTGGCGCCGGAAACCCCGAAGCGGGGTTACTTGCGCCGAAACTGCCTCTTGTCCCCCACCCGCACGGTGATCTTTTCCTTGTCCATGTATTCCAGGTAGGGGATGGCGAACTTGCGCGACAGCCCGGCGATGTCCTTGAAGTTGGCCGGGTCCATCTCCTTGGCCGTCTCGAAATACGCCGCCACCCGCTCCACCAGATCCTTGAAGGCCGGGGCCGCGCAGAACATGTCTTCCTTGATCTTGACCAGATGCCCCTGGGCCAGAAGCAGCTTGTAGACCGGCTGGGCGTCCTTGAAAGTCAGGTTCAGGGGCTCCAGCACGTCTTTTAAGTTGGGCGGGGTCAGGCCTCCGTCGTCGTAGATTTTTTTGAGCGTCTCAAAGAGCTTGGCCTGATCCGAAGCCATGGACACCTTGTGGTCCGGCAGGCGCAAAAGCTCCTGGTCGGCGGCCAGCCTGCCGGTTTTGAGCAGCCGCTCCACCAGGAAATGGAAGAGCTTGGGGAAAAGCGCCTTGCCGAAGGTGGAGGCCAGTTCCCCCCGGGGCAGCCCCTGCTTCATGGGTTCGCGCTTGTGGAAGGCGGCCACGGCGTTAAGCAACCCGTCCGACAGGGCGGCGATGACCGAGGCCGCCACGTAGACCCGGCCTTCCCTGCCCTCGCGGTCGACCAGCGCCGCCTCGCCCTTGTCGCACAGCTTGCCCAGGGCCTTTTCCAACTCCCGCGATTCCAGGTCGCTTAAGACCATGAGCCGGGCGAAGCTTAGGCCCTCGGTCCCGGCCAGTTCCAGTTGCACCGGGATGACCTCCTCCCGGGCGGCCGCGCCCAGGCGGCGCAACGGTTCCAGTTCGGCCTCGGCGAAACGCTTCACCTTGCGGCCGAGCGGCGAGACGATGCGACCTCCGGCCACGGTGCGCAGCGGCGAATAGGCGCGCACCACGCATCTGTCGCCGAACACTCCGGCCAGGGGCTCGGTGAAGCGCACCTGGCATACGGCCGTCTCGCCGGGTTCGAGCTTCTCCCGGTCCAGCAGGAAGATGCGGGCCAGGGTCTCCTTGGTGCCGTGGTGGAAATGGATCTCCGTGCGGTGCTTGATGGAGCGCGGGCAGGAGCCCAGACAGGTCAGCTCCACATCCCACACCAGACTCGGAAACAGCGTGCCCGGCAACGCCAGCACCTCGCCGCGCTCCAGGTCGTCCACCTCGAGTCCCGGCAGGTTTACGGCCGTGCGCCGTCCGGCCGGAGACTCCTGCACGGGCTCGCCATGCGACTGGAGGTTGCGGATCTTGGACGTGGTTTCCTTGGGATAGGCCACCACGTCGTCGCCGACCTTGAAGCTTCCGGCGATGAGGGTGCCGGTGACCACCGTGCCGTAGCCCCGAAGGGTGAACACCCGGTCGATGGGCAGCCTCGCCAGGTCCGAGCGGCGGCGCGGCTGGTAGGTGTCCACCAGTTCGGCCAGGGCGGCCCGAAGCGCATCAAGGCCCTGGCCGGTGTGGGCCGAGACCGGGTAGATGGGCGCGTCCGCCAGGAAGGTGCCGGAGAGGTAGTTCGCCACGTCCTCCTTGACCATCTCCAGCCAGTCCTCGTCCACCATGTCGATCTTGGTCAGGGCCACCAGACCGGTTTTGATGCCGAGCAGGGTGCAGATTTCCAGATGCTCGCGGGTCTGGGGCATGATGCCCTCGTCGGCGGCGATGACCAGGGTCACGAAGTCGATGCCCGCCGCGCCCGCCACCATGTTTTTGACGAACCGCTCGTGGCCGGGCACGTCGATGATCCCGAGCCGCCTATCGCCGGGCAGGTCCAGGAAGGCGAACCCGAGTTCGATGGTGATGCCGCGCTTTTTTTCCTCGACCAAACGGTCGCAGTCGATGCCCGTTAAGGCCTTGATCAGCGTTGTCTTGCCGTGGTCGATGTGTCCGGCGGTACCCATGATGACCGGCATGGAGCGTCCTTTCCGCGCTGGGGCGGGGTCGTGCGAGTGGCCAGGGGGGCCTCTCCAGGGAGAATACGGGCGTATTCTCCCCGGGATGCCGCGTTTAGCTCTGCAAAAAGGCCTTGTAGGCCAGCATGGTGGCGTACAGGTCGGCCACGCTGGACAGCTCGAAGGGGCTGTGCATGGACAGAACCGGCGGCCCGAAGTCGATGACGTCCATGCCGTACACGGCCAGAAACTTGGCCACCGTGCCGCCGCCGCCGTGGTCCACCTTGCCCAGTTCCGCCATCTGCCAGGGCACCCCGGCCTTGGCCAGCACGCCGCGCAGCCAGGCCACGTATTCCGGGTGCGCGTCGTTGGCCCCCACCTTGCCCCGGTGGCCCGTGAACTTGCAAAAGCACGGGCCGTAGCCCAGAAGCGCGGCATTGAGCTTTTCATGCAAGTCCTGGTAGTCCGGGTCCATGGCCGCATGTACGTCGGCTGACAGGGCCTTGGACTTTTCATAGATGCGGCGCGGCTTGGCCCTGGGCTCCCACCCGGCGACCAGATCCTCCAGGCAGTATTCGAAAAAGTGCGACTTGGCCCCGGTGGACCCTTCCGAGCCGATCTCCTCCTTGTCCCAGAAAAGCACCACCTGGGTGTGCTCCGGGCGCGGCGCGGCCAAAAGGGCCATGAGCCCGGCATAGACGCAGATGCGGTCGTCCTGGCCGAAGCCGCCGATGATGCCGCCGTCCAGGCCCACGCGCCGGGCCGCCCCGGCGGGCACGGCCTGGAGCTCGGCGCTGTAGAGGTCTTCCTCGGTGATGCCGTAGCGGGCGTTGAGCAGCGTAAGCACCTTGTGCTTGATGGGGCTTTTGCCGTCGCCCTTGTCCTTGGCCGGCTTTTTGCCTTCCTCGGCCGGGCTGTGGCCCAGGATGATGTTCAGCTTTTCGGCCTCGAAGGCGTCCGATAGCTTCTTGTCCGCCTGCTTGTAGGCCAAGTGCGGCAGCAGGTCGGAGATGGCGAAAACCGGGTCGCTGGCCTCCTCGCCGATGCACACCGGGACGACCGTGCCGTCTTTTTTGACCACCACGCCATGCAGGGCCAGGGGCCGGGCCAGCCATTGGTGTTTGCGGATGCCGCCGTAATAATGGGTCTTGGCCTGGGCCACGGCGCATTCCTGGTACAGCGGGCGCTGCTTGAGATCCAGACGCGGGGTGTCGGCATGCGCCCCTACCAGCCGAAATCCGGCCGACAGCGGCCGTTTGCCCTTGCGGGCCGCGAAAAGTGTCTTGCCCTTGGCCACGCGAAAGACCGCATCGCCCTTGAAGTCGCCAGCGGCGCTCTCCATAAATCCGGCCATGCGCAACGCGCCGCGCACAAACTCCACGGTTTCGCGTTCGGTCTTGCAGCGGCTTAAAAAATCCATGTAGCCCACGGCCAGTTTTTCCATGGCCGTTTTCGATTTTTTATCCGTATACACGTCCCAGCAATTTTTCGTCTCAAACTCCAGCTCGATCATGCGGTCTCCTTTTTCGCTTGCCGAAAAACTTTATCTGGCGTTGCCCGCGACGGCAACACCTCCCCCCGCATCTTACTCCAGGGCCTGCACCAACGCTTGCGCCGCAACCGCCAGTTCGTCCTCGGCCAGGGTGCGCGGGTCGAGGCACAGGGTATCGTGTTCGATGCGCGCCACCAGGGGCGGCGTGACGCCCAGCAGCCGTTCGCGCAGGGCGTCGGCGGTGACGGCGGCGTCGGCGGGGGTTATGGCCACCAGCGTGGTGGCCAGGTCTTCTTCGGGGAACGCGCCGCCGCCCACGCGTGACGCGCCGGGCCGCGTCGTGGCGGTCATGAGCTGCGGGGCGGTCTTATTGATGATGGCGGCCAGGCGGCGGGCCTTTTTGCGCAGGGTGTCGGGCGACTGGCCGATGAGCGCCAGGGTGGGGACTTTGGCGGCGGCCAGGGCCGGGTCGAGGTACAGGCGAAGGGTGGCCTCCAGGGCGGCCAGGGTCATCTTGTCGATGCGTAGGGCCCGGTTCAGGGGATTTTTCTTGATGCGGTCGATGTAGTGTTTTTTGCCGACGATGATTCCGGCCTGGGGGCCGCCCAGCACCTTGTCGCCGCTGAAGCTGACCACGTCCGCGCCGTCGGCCACCACACGCTGCACGGTGGGTTCGTGGCCCATGGCCAGTATGGAGAAGTCGAAGAGGTTGCCCGAGCCCAGGTCTTCGATGACCGGCAGGTTGTGGGCCTGGCCGATCTCCTGGAGTTCCTTGAGAGGGACTTCCTTGGTGAAGCCGATGATCTTGAAATTGGAGGTGTGGACCTTGAGCAGGGCGGCGGTGGCGTCCGTGATGGCGTTTTCGTAGTCGCGGCGGTGGGTGCGGTTGGTGGCCCCGACTTCCTTTAAGATCGCGCCGCTTTTGGCCATGACCTCGGGGATGCGGAAGGAGCCGCCGATTTCGACCAACTGGCCCCGGGAGACGATGACCTCGCGGCCTTTGGCCAGGGTGTCCAGGATGATGAGCACGGCGGCGGCGTTGTTGTTGACCACCAAGGCGGCTTCGGCGCCGGTGAGGGTTTTTAGGAGGTCTTCGACGTGGGAATAGCGGCTGCCGCGTTCGCCGGTGGCCAGGTCGAACTCCAGGTTGGAATAGCGGGCGGCGGCCTCGGCCACGGCGGTCACGGCGGCGTCGGCCAGAAGCGAGCGGCCCAGGTTGGTATGCACCACCACGCCTGTGGCGTTTAAGACGCGCCGGAAGCGCGGCTTGGTGTGGGCGGCGGCGAAGGCGCACAGGCGCGGGGCCAGGGCGGGAAGGGCCAGGGCCTCGGGGCCGGGGACGAGCCCGGCGCGAATCTCCTCGCGCACCACGTCCAGGAAGCGGTCGGCGGCCTGGCGCAGAAGCGGCCGGGGCAGGCTGTCGAAGGGCTTTTTGCTGACGAGATGGGCCAGTACGGCGTCCATGGACGGCAGATGTCGGAAAAGCGTGGTCATGGCGTGGTCCCGGGGGCTGTTTTGTATGGTTGCGCCGGATGTTGCGCGTGCGTGGCATAGCGCACTCCGGGGGCCAAGGCAATTTTTCAGGCACGTAAGCGGCCGGGCATGCATTGCCGAACGTGCGACGACGCGGTATGGGGGCGGCATGTACGAAAAAGAGAGCATCAGCACGGCGACGCGGCGCGCGTGGCGCATGTGCGTTGCGGCGGCCGTGTGGGCGGTGGTGTGGCTTCTGCCGTGCGGCGCGCCCGAGGTTATGGCCGCAGGGCCGAAGATGTCCAGCGCGCCGAGCGCGGCCACGGAGATACGCGGCTCGCTGGTGACCGCGCCCGGGGCGGGCAAGGCGGCGGCGTTGCGGGAGAGCAGGCGGGGCCGGGGCGGCAACGCGACCCAGGGACCGGTGAAGACGACCGCCTCGGTGCCCCGGCGCTATCCGGAGCTTGTCCAGTCCGGGCGGCTGATCGAGCTGGTGAACCGCTACAGCACGAAACACGGGGTGGATGCGCGGCTGGTGTATTCGCTGATCGAGCAGGAATCGCGGTTCAACAAGATGGCCGTTTCGCCCAAGGGGGCGCAGGGGCTGATGCAGATCATGCCGGACACGCAGCGGTTTTTGGGGCTTTCGGACCCGTTTGACGAGGAAAAAAACATCGACGCCGGGGTGCGGTACTTAAAAGCCATGCTGGACCGCTTTCAGACCGAGGTCATGGCCCTGGCGGCGTACAACGCGGGCCCCGAGGCCGTGGCCCGGCATAACGGCGTGCCGCCGTATGATGAGACGAAGGATTACGTGCTGCGGGTGGTGGATCGCTATTTCTTTTTACGCATCAAGTATCCGTCGGGCAACATCGGCGAGATCGCGGCGGCCGAGGCGGGCTTGTGAGGCTGTCGGCATCGGCCCCGGGGGCATGGGACGCCCGTTTTCGGGGATACGAGAGGGACGGGGTTGCGGGATGAAGGACATTGCGCGGTTTCTGTCGGGCTTTCGGACGTTCCAACAAAACTATTTCTGCGCCGAGACCGAATATTTCGCGCGCCTGCGGGAGCGCCAGAGCCCCAGGGCGCTGGTGGTGGCGTGCAGCGATTCGCGGGTGGACCCGGCGCTTCTTATGGGCTGCGAGCCGGGGGACATTTTCGTGGTGCGCAACGTGGCCAACCTGGCGCCGCCGTACGACGCCGGAAGCGGCCTGCACGGCGTGAGCGCGGCCCTGGAATACGGGGTGAAGCACCTTGAGGTGGAGCATATCATCGTGCTGGGGCATTCGTCGTGCGGCGGCATCGGGGCGCTTCTGCGGTCGGACGGCGGAGAGCTCGGGGAGTTCATCGGCCCGTGGGTGGGGATCGCGCGGGAGGCGGTTCAGGAGATACAGGAGGAGTTTCGGGACAAGCCCGAGGCGGTGCGGCAGCGCGGCTGCGAGATGGCGGCGATATTGGTGTCGATAGGGAACCTGCTGACGTTTCCGTGGATCAGGGAGCGCATTGAGGCCAAGGCGCTGTATATCCACGGCTGGTACTTCGACATGGCTACGGGGGAGCTTTTGAGCTACCTGTCCGAGACTGGGACGTTCGAGGTGCTGGTGGCGCGGTGTGTGGGGTGAGTAATCTCCTTTTTGTTGCAAACCAAATTTGCGTGGAAGATCACCAATATAGTGCTGCTGACCTTATTTCAGCCTATTCATCGGTAAATGGAAAATCTGTAGCGAGCTTACGGCTATATACGCAGTAATTTTTAAGAGTCTGGTACTCTGTCCAGCATATATAGAAAAAAAGTTTGTTATAGTTGCCTTGATCTAGATATTTAATCCATTCATCGTAGCTTGCAGCGTTTTTTGGTCTTGACGGGTGTTCTTTGTCCAAGTGTTTTTTTTCATTTCTTGATTTTCCTTCAGTGTAGAATGCATCTCTGGCAAAATCTCCAACTACATCATCTCTATGTCTTTGGTTTTTAAGCCATTTAGGGAATGTGATTGTTGAACATAAATATTCAACTTCAGGTTTGAAGTCGGTTTGGGGTTCTTTGCCAACGTTCTCACAATTGCAAAAAACAGATATTGTGCCGGTTATTACGCTGAATTCTGCGTTGCAACTTGTGCATGTTCCAAAAGAAAACTCTCTGTCATGACCAGATACGGGATCATCACCAAATCCAGGATGATGATATGCAAAAAAAGGAGTGGCCTTTGTTTGGTTGTCTGCCATATGATATAATCTTTTTGCGGTCGGTATACTTTTAATAAGGACTGGGTTCGAACAAATTGGGCAGGTACATTCGATTTGAAGTGTGAGCATAGGGGCCTCCTTTTTTTGAAACCCCTATCATGGATTAACAAGCATTTGTCAATAACTATCTGAAAAAATAGACCATATGAGTATTCGGGCGTTAATTTGTGATGAGAATTGTCATGCAAAAGGTCTCTATCGTCGCAAGCCTCCCTTCTGTAATCAACGACCTTGTCCGTCCGCTTGGGCTCTGCAAAGAGAAACTTCATATTCGACAGCGGCACGTATTGCGAGGCCTCCACACCGTGGACGCCCATGCCGCCCCCATGAGGGCGGAGTGGATCTGGGCAAAACCGGTAATCCCCTTGCCATCGCCCAGGAGAATCGCTATTTATGTCTTGCCGCCTCGCTACCACTACCAATTTGAGGCGGCTACGAAGAGGCCCTCCTACGCGAGGGCTTTTACTTTTGGGTCGGACGACATGGAATCGCGGTTAGGGAGCGAGTACGGCAAGTCTCGGCATCTGCGTCAGTAGTTGATGATCTTGTCCGCCAGCTTCACCTGCTCATAGAGAAACTTCATATTCGACAGCGGCACGTACTGCGAGGCCTCCACACCGTGGACGCCCATGCACTTGCCTCAGGCCGCGAGTTTGCCGTCGCTTAGGGCGAACACCTTGGCCTGCTCGGCGATGGGGAACGCCTCCGAATCCCCGGCGTACAGGTCCACGGCCGGGCCGTTCAAAAACAGCGTCACCTCTTCGCCTTCGTTCAAAAGGAAGTTGCCGAACCGCACGGCGTTCCACTTGATTTCCGGGTCGGGGCTGGAAAGGATAAGAAGTATTTGCATGAGCTATCACTCCTGCCGTTTTGGATAGAAATATCCGATGGCTATGGAGTGTCAAGACGCCCGGGCAAAAAAACGGCTGCTCCCCGCGCCGGACGTCTGCCAGGGCCGCCGCAGATGCGGCGCGTTCTCACTTCTTCCAATACGGATGCGAAATATCCTCAAACGCCGAAAGCGCCGCCGTGGCCCCCTGCCCCACGGCGGTGACGATCTGCCGCACCCCGCCGGTCACGTCGCCGCAGGCATAGACCCTGGGGATGCTCGTGCGCATGCCCGCATCCACCTTGATATAGCCCGCTTCGTCCAGGGCTAGCCCGATGTCCTGGGCCAGCCCGGTCACCGGGATGTACCCCACGGCCACGAAGAGCGCCCTGACCGCAAGCTCCCGCGTGCTCCCGTCGGCCATGTTTTTGAGCCGCACCGCCGTCACGCCCGCGTCATCGCCCAGAACCTCCTCCACCACCGTGTTCCAGACCACCTCCACGCCTTCCTTCTCCAGCGCGTCCACCAGATGCTTTTCAGCCCGGAATGCGTCCCGGCGGTGGATGATCGTGACCGTTGCCCCAAGCCGGGCCAGATGCAGGGCCTCGGTGAGCGCGGTGTTGCCGCCGCCGACCACGGCCACGGCCGCGTCCTTGTAGAGGTAGCCGTCGCAGGCCGCGCAGGCGCTTACGCCGCGCCCGAAATAGCGGTCTTCGCCCGGGATGCCGAGCTTGCGCCAGGTGGCCCCGGTGGCCAGGATCACCGCTCGGCACAGGTAGACCGTTTCGCCCAGGTCCACCTCGATGCGCCTGCCGATCTTGATCTCGTCCACCCCCGCGCCCTCGATGACGGGCACGTACTGCCGGGTCTGGGCCGCCACCATCTCCATGAGCTTGCCCCCGGGAACCGTGGCGAAGCCCGGATAGTTCTCCACCTGCGGGGTCACGGTCACCTGCCCGCCGATCACGGCCTTCTCCAGGACCACGGCGGTCATCCCGCCCCGGGCGGCGTACATCCCGGCTGTCAGCCCGGCCGGTCCCGCCCCGACGACCACCACGTCCACCTCCTTGACCGTCACGTCCCCGGCATGATCGTGGCCGGGGGCCGTGTCCGTTGCGTCGGCCCGGACGGGCGCGGACTGCATGGATGCCAATTCGGCCACGAACCGGTCCTCGGGCTCAAGGCCCAGGATGGCCAGCGGGGCCAGACTGCCGTCGGGGTCTTCGATGATGGTGTGGGGCACGGATCCCACGCCGCGCGCCGTGGCCGCCTCGGTGTGCTGGGCGGCGTCGATGCAGGCGGCGGCGACCAGATCCGGGCGCTCGATGGCGCAGCGGAAGGCGTTTAAGACCTGGCCCGGGCAATAGGGGCAGGCCGGATTGACGAACACCGTGACCCGGCGCGGGTCTTTCAGGGCGGCCAGCCGCTTTTTCGCAGGCTCGGACAGGCCGCTTTGCCGGGCTGAGACGCGCAAAAGGACTTCCATGAAGGTGCGCACCTCCTCCCCAAGCGGCGCTCCCAGGTAGCGGATGGACAGGTCATCCGGGGAAAACAACAGGGTGGGGGAGAAGTCCACGCCCCGGGTTTTGGCCGCGTCGTCGGACAGGGCGAAGGCCTTCACCTGGATGCGCTCGTCCAGGCGCGACAGGTCGCGAAGGAACTTGAGGAGATAGTCGTTGTAGGGCGCATTTTGGCCCGGCGCGGTGAAGACTTCAAGGGCTACGGGACCGGAGAGCTTCTCGAAAAGCCGGAGCACGTCGCGCCGGGTGTCCTGGGGCAAAAACCAGTCGTCGCCCGGGGAGGGAGCGGATACGCCCGCCGCGTCTTGGGTGGTGTCGCCTGCGGTCGGGGGACTTTGGGAAGGCGCCTTCTCCTCGGATTTATTGTCGGAAAACGGACTCATGGGCGGCTCCTTGGGCTGCGGGCGGTGCGGTGCGGGGATGTCGGACGATGGCCTGATGTAGCCCAGATTGCGGCGACGGGCAAACCGGCCGTGGGCCGGGGGGGGCCGTGGCGGCCAGGGATGCCGGGCATGGTTGCAAAAAACGCCTGGAAGGGATAGATATTTTCCATAAGTCTTCAGATTTGTTTGCACCAGGCCGTATCGGCATTATGTTCAAAGCGACGTTTCAAGCCGTCCGGGCTGGCAAGGTTTACGGACGGCGGGATGGTTTCCGGGGTCTTTTTCCGGCGGCCCGACCCCATATGGTTCCACTCGGTTCCACAGGAGGGGGTTGTCGTCCATGCGCTTTCGTCCGCTCTGGTCTCTCAGGCTTCGCGACCAACTGATCATCCTGGTCATGCTGGTGCTGCTTCCGGCCCTGGCCCTGGCCGTGTATTCCGGCGTGCAGCAGCGTCAGGCGGCCATGGAGGAGGCCGAGCAGCATGTCGTGGGGCTGGTGCGGGTTTTCGGCCATGAGCAGGACCGGCTGGTGGAGACCACCCGGCATGTCCTGAACACCCTGGCTCACATCCCTGAAATAAAGGCCCGCGACGTGGCCGCGACGGATCGCATCCTGGCGGAACTGCATGGTCACACGCCGTTTTATGCCACGCTTGTGGCCGTGAACCCGTCGGGCGAGGTTTTCGGATGCGCCCTTCCCGAGACCAAGCCCATAAACGTGGCTGATCGGGAGTGGTTTGCCGAGGTCAGAAGGACCAAGGCGTTCACCGTGGGCCGGTTCCTGGTCAGCCGCTCGGCGCACAAGGCCTCGCTGCCCATGGCCTTCCCGGTCCTGGACGCCCGGGGACAGGTGGATTTCATCCTGGGCGCGGCCCTGGACCTGGCCTATTACGGCAGCATTTACGCCAGGATCAGCCTGCCGTCCGACGCCACCCTGACCCTGGTCGACGCCGGGGGCACGGTGCTTTTTCGTAACCGGGACGCTCAGGGCTGGGTGGGCAAACCGCTGCCCGAACATCTCCAGATGCAGATCGCCAATGGCGAGGCAGAGGGCGCCTTCACGGCGGTGAGCCTCGGTGGCGTCCCGAACATCTACGCCTTCAAGCATCTGGCTGCCGGAAGCGGCGAACACAAGGGCTGGTTCATGACGGCCATCGTGGGCATTCCCGAGGCCCAGGCCCTGGAGGAGCCCCGGCGGATCCTGGAGCAGCATGTGGGCGGGCTGATCATGGTGGCCGCCCTGGCCCTGGCAGCCGCCTGGTTTTTTGCCCGCCGCGCCATTCTCGATCCGCTCACGGCCCTGACCCGGGCGGCAAAACGGGTCAAGGACGGCGACTCCACCGCCAGAACCGGTATCCGTACCGGGGGGGAACTCGGGGCTCTGGCCCGGGATTTCGACGACATGGCCGAGGCCCTGGCCTGTCGCGAGCAGGAACGCGATGCCGCGAAAAAGGAGCTTGAGCGGCAGTATGCCTTTGTGAGCACCCTGGTCGAGGCCGCCCCCATCCCCATCTATCACAAGGACCATTCGGGGCGGTTCGTGAGCTGTAACCGGGCCTTCGCCGAATTTGCAGGTAGGGATGCGGCAGACATCATCGGCCATACCTGCTTTGAAATCTTCCCGCCGGAGATCGCCGCCCAAAATGCCGCAAATGACGAGGAACTCATGCGCCGTGGGGAGCGCCTGGAGTATGAGGCCGTGGCTTGGTCCGCATTGGGCGGGGAACGCCAGGTGATTTTCCACAAGGCCGCCTACCGTGACCATACCGGCGAGGTGGCGGGCTTGGTGGGCATCCTGGTGGACATCACGCCGCTGAAAACGGCCCAGGCCGAGCTTGTGGCCGCCAAGGAAAAGGCCGAGGAGGCCAGCCGGAGCAAGAGCGATTTCCTGGCCAGCATGAGCCACGAGATCCGAACGCCCTTAAACGGCGTGCTGGGCATGCTGCAGATCCTTCTGACGGAGGTTGTGGAGCCTCGGCACCGGGAATATCTGGATGCGGCCATGGGCGCGGCCCGCTCGCTGTTGCAGGTCGTCGGCGAGGTGTTGGATTTTTCCAAGATCGAGGCCGGGAGACTTGAGATTTCCGTGAAGGACTTCCGCACCGCCGACCTGCTTGAGTCGGTCCAGAGCCTTTTCGGCGTGCAGACCGAGACCCGGGGGTTGTCGTTGTCCTGTGAACTGTCGCCGGATGTGCCCCCGTGGGTGCGCGGGGATGAACAGCGCCTCAAGCAGATTTTATTCAACCTGGTGGGCAACGCCCTGAAGTTCACGGATACGGGGGGCGTGCGGGTGCGAATTTCCCGTGTCGCCGCCGAGGAGGCCCCGGACGAGACGGTGCTCGATCTGATTGTTGAGGATACCGGCGTGGGCATTGCCGTTGAGGCCCAGACCCGCATTTTCGAGCCGTTCCGGCAGGCGGGGGATTCCTTTGAGCGCCGCAGCCAGGGAACCGGACTGGGTCTGGTCATCGTCCGGCGGCTGGCTGAGGCCATGGGGGGTTTTGTCCATCTGCACAGCCGGGAGGGGGAGGGAACCCGGTTCACCGTGCGGGTGCGCCTGGGGCGCTCGTCGATGACGGATTCCGATCCCCAGGCGGAGACGGCGCAGGACCGCGCCGTGGGGCCGGGGGAAGGTCGCCGCCCGTTGCCCGCCGTGGCCCCGTCGGAAGGGACGGACACAGGCCAGGGGGAGAGGCGTGGGAAGGACATGGATGCAGGTGCGGGGGAAAACGTCATTGGGCTTCGGGTGCTGGTGGTGGAGGACGACCACCTCAACCGGCTGACGGCGGTCAAGCTCTTGGAGCGGCTGGGGTGTGTGGCCGTGGGGGTTCCGGGCGGCGAAGAGGCCTTGTCGCTTTTGGACGTGAAGACCTTTGACGCCGTGCTTATGGACATCCAGATGCCGGGCATGGACGGCATGGAAACCACCAGACGCATCCGGAATTCCGGGCGGGCGGAGGTGTCCGGCCTGTTTGTTGCGGCGGTCACGGCCCATGCCCTCAAGGGGGATCGGGAGGTGTTTTTGCGTGCGGGTATGGATGACTACCTCTCCAAACCCGTGGATATGGACGAATTATCCGCCATGCTGGTTCGAGCCATGCACCGGCGGGTATCGTCTTGACGATGTTTCGTATGTTGTTTAGAGTATTGCAACAGTCTTACGCATGTGGCGCGTTTCGCGCCGTCCGGCGTTTACCTTGTCTCACCGCCGATTGAACTCACTGAAGAGTATCCGTTTCGCGTCGCCAGCAGTGCGCAGATACGTTCACCCGTCAACGCCGTCCGGTGCATGAAGCCCCTGTTTCCGGGCAGGACGCGCCTCGGCCGGGCGGGGGGCCAGGGTGCGCCAGCGGTTCGCGATTCCTGGAAGATGGGCGATGACCAAGAGCGAAAAGACAAACGGACAGTCCCCGGGGCTCGATATCCCGGTGGGGGCCAAACTGTCTCTGGAAGTCCTGGGTATCGACGAAAAGCTTTCGTCGGCGCTTGTCGGCTTCACCAAGGGAAAATACCTTGTCGTGCAACTGCCCTCCCTGACCGAGGGCAGTCGGGACATGCTGTTCCAGTATTTGTATTCCGGGAATCCGGTCACCGTGCGCTATCTGAAATCCGGGGCGGTGTTCGGTTTTCGTTGTGAGGTCATCAAGTATCTGTGCTCTCCCTTTCCCCTGCTTTTCATGACCTACCCCCTGCGGGTGGAGAGCTTCAACCTGCGCCGCCACAAGCGCATCCCGTGCCTTTTGCCGGTGAGCGCCATGATTAAGGAAACCACCTATACCGGATTGATGACCGACCTGAGCCTGTCGGGATGCGGGGTGGGGCTGACGATCATGCGCAAGTACCAGCCCGCCATCGGCGTGGATGATCGGGTGCTGCTTCGCTGCTCCGTGTTCGGCGACCAGGATCAAAACCAACTGCACTGCCTGATCAAGCGGGCCGCCTCGGACGTGGGGAAGCTCGAACTGGGACTGAAATTCACCGAATTGCCCGAAGCCTCCCGCCAGGGAATCGTCAGCTACATCCAAAGCGCCGCCGCCATCCTTGAGAATTAACGCCGCCATTGACCGGTGCATCGTCTGGTAGGCCGACGCTCAACGTCCCTGGCCGCCATCTTTGAGAATGGGCGACCCCTGCGCCTTGAGCCTGAAGCTGGACCAGGCCGAAGGACGTCCCCGGATCGTGGCCACGCCGGGACGGGGCTGGACTCGGAAGATGGCGCGTGGCTTGGCGATCACCCTGAACGTCGACGGACTGCCGCAGCCAGGCCGCATATCTGTATGATGTCGAAGGTCGCACTGGACAAAGCTCCATACCCCGAAAGTAATTTCCGAATTTTGCAGAAGAATCACCGATGGATCACATTTGAAATAAATATGGATCGATTTGTGTAGAGGTGTCGTCGTTCGACAGTTATGCTTCATGATGTGGATGGAGTGTCAAGGAGTTGCAAAGCGTGTTACTGTGCCTTGTTTTTCTTGAAAGTATCCATGTCCTGTCATATGTCATCAGCCTCGTCGCCCAAGTTTGCGGCAGGAGTTGCGAAACGATATGCAAATGATTCGCAAGTGCATGTTTCATGTGATGAAAAAATGGTATGGGGATGAAGTTGATGGAGAGAATAGGAAAACACATCATGAAGCCGATGTTTCTTTTCGTCGACGATGAAGAAAGCGTTTTGAACGCCATTCAGTATGTTCTTAGGTCCAGGGAACACGAATGGGACATGATATTTACGACGGATAGCATGGAAGCCCTGGATTTTGTCAGGAAAATGTTCGAGGCAGGGTCAGGGGGCGCAGAATACGCCAGAGAGTTCGCGATAATCGTGTCTGATGTCCAGATGCCAGGGATAAACGGGATTGAGTTTTTCGAGGTGCTTCATACGATTTTTCCGGACACCATCCGCATTCTTTTGACGGGAAACACGGATTCCGGTTTCGCGATCCGGGCAATAAACGAAGGGAAAGTTCACCGGTATCTTCTGAAGTCATGCATCATTGATGAATTGATCCCGGAGATGGAGTCTGCCTATCGGGAGTATTTCCGGGTAAAGGCGCAACGGGAAGAAGCTTATGCCGCGAAGCGGGCAAAGGCCGTTTTCCTTGACACCATGACCCATGAGATACGGACCCCGCTCAACGGCGTCATGGGCATGTTGCAGCTCTTAAAGGAGACCGGCCTCACCTTGGAGCAGATGGAATATGTCCAGGCTGCCATGGACGCCTCCCGTCGATTGACCAAATTGTTCAACAATGTTTTGGACTATTCCCGATTCGACTCGGGACAGGTGGAGACGCCGGACGTGGCCTTCCGCATCGGCGACGTGATGCGGCATCTCAACGATGCCCTGTCGGGAAAGGCGAAATCCAAAGGGGTGGCGTTTACCTGCACCGTCGACGAGAGGGTTCCGGAGCGGGTGTATGGGAAGGAGAGCCTCCTGCGGCAGGTGCTCTACCACCTGGCGGAGAACGCCGTGAAGTTCACCGACTCCGGGGCCGTGGCGATTTCCGCGACGTTACTGCCGCATGCGGGGCCACGATTCTGTCGGATTTTGTTCGCGATCGAGGATAGCGGGTGCGGTATCCCGGATGAAAAGCTCCTCGACGTCTTCCAGCCGTTCACCCAGGTGGATGACTCCTACATCCGGCCTCGGGAGGGGGCGGGGCTTGGCCTGTCCCTTGTGCAAAAATTGCTGAAAATCATGGATGCCTCCGGCCTTGCGGTCGAAAACGGACCCTGCGGCGTCACGGTGTGTCTTTCCGCGGCCTTTCGCGTCTGGGAACAACCCCTCCCGTTGGCCGCACCAGGTGCGCCGTCCGGAAGCGCGGTCCCGGCGGCGGGAAAGATTCTTTTGGTCGCACGCGAGGCCCTTGCGGCGCGACGCATCAAAAAGGCGCTCCTGCTGCACGGTTTCGACGTGGATGCCGCTGTGGACGGAAACGCGGGCCTGCGCCGACTGTCCACAAACGACTACGACCTTGTGCTCCTGGATCTGCCCTTGCCGGATATGGAGGGCCAGGAGGCGGCCAGGATCATCCGGACCTCGCCGGGGTTGGCGGCAAAGGCCCATCTCCCCATTGTCGGGCTGTCGAGCGCGCCCGCGAAGCGGCAGCGTGAGCAGTCCCGCGAGCGGGGGATCGATGCCGTCGTGCAAAAGCCCCTTGATGACGCCGTGCTGCTGGACATGATCAAAACGCTCATGACGAGGCCATAATCCTCCGCATGCCGGAGGCGCCGCCTCGCGCGCGTTGCTGCGGTTGCTTCCGTGCCGCTAGTTGAGCAGCAGCAGCAGCATGTTTGCCCCCGGATTGGCCGAAGGCTGCGGATCAAGAATGAATGCAGCCAGTCCCGAGCTCGCCGCCCCGTCGTAGGTGGTGAAATCCCCTCCGATCACCCCTCGTGTCAGTCCCACCCGGCGGATGACCCGGGCCCTGGCCGTGACCCCCCCGTCCGGGTCGAATCCGGCGTCCAAGGCGCCGGTGGCGGTTGCCCTGGCCAGTCGAGCCCGGTTGACATCGTTGTACTTCGTGAATCCTCCGGCGAAAAGTATCTGTCCATTGGGTTCAAGCGAGAGGGAATCGACATACGTCAGGGACGTGGCCCCGGTCGTGGACTCGAAGGGGTCCAAGGCCCCGGTGGTGGCGAACCGGGCAAGTCCCCGGCGTTGCGGCCTGCTCCAACTGCCATCGATGATCTCCCCGAAATCACCGCAGATGACAGACTTGCCATCGGATTGCACCCCGATTTCACGTACCGTGCCGTTGGGGATGACCACGCCTGCCGACGGCGTAGTGGGGAGAAAGGTGGTGTCGATGGCCCCGGCGCCGGTGACGCGGGTGAAAAATCCCCGGGACAGGCCTTCATAGGTGACGTAGCCGCCCACGTAGTATTTCCCGGAGCTTTCGGCCAGGGCATAGGTGGAGAGGCTTGTGCCGCTGGTGATCGTGATCTGGGGCGTGAAAGCGGCGTCGAGGCCGCCGTCGGTGTTGAGGCGGGCCAGGGGACTGCGCTCCTGCCCGGCGATCTTGCGCACATGGCCGCCTATCAGCACCTGATTCCCCGCCAGGGGCAAGACGGCGTAGACCGGGGCGGGCGAGTTGTCGTTTCGGGTCACGATGGGTGTAAAGGCCGTATCCACTGCCCCGGCGGCGGTGAACCGGGCCAGGCCGCCCAGGGGCCGTGTGGCCGCACCGACCAGGTCGCCTGCGGCAAAGACCAGGCCGTCCGAGCGCAGGGCCACATCGTGGACCACGCCGTCCGGACCAAGCCCGGCCGAGAACGTGGTGTCCACAGCGCCATCCCGGGTCAACCGGGCCAGCTTGGGCGACCAGACCCCGCCAAACCAGTTGAAGTTGCCGCCAATGAGGATTTTCCCGTCGGGCTGTGTCGCCAGATCGTTTACGGTCACGGTCCCCGAGGCGTTTCCGGAGGGATTGAAATTGGCGAACGTGCCAAGCAGCGTGCCGCCTGAGGAAATGACAGCCAGCCCCCCGCGGGTTTGTCCGTTGAAGGTTGTGAATCCCCCGGTGAGGGCGATGCCCACGCTGGCCAGGTTCCTGATGGCAAGGATGGGGGCGTTGGCCCCCGAGCCGACGGCAAAGGAGGTGTCCACGGCCCCGTTGGAGAGAAGATGCACAATGCGGTTGCAGGCCGTCCCGCCAAACGAGGTGAAGGCCCCGACCAGGATCAAGGAGTCGTCGTCAAGGCGCAAAGCCCCGGTTACGTCGCCGTTTGGCCCGGCGCCGATGTTGAACGTGGCGTCAATCGTTCCGTTGCTGTTGCGGCGCAGAACCCGGTTGGACGACAGGCCAAAGGCCTTGGTGAAGTTGCCCACCACATAGGACTTGCTGTTTGCGGCCGAAAGGACGGCCAGTATGGGGCCGTCGTTGGACGCGCCGTCGGCTTCGTTGGTGATGACCGCCCCGGCGTTGGTCAGCGTCGTGCGCCAGTTGATCTGGGTGGTGGTCCCGGAATTGAAGGCCCCGGCGACCGTGAGCCGGTTGGGATAGGATGGCTCGGCGGAGTCGACGGCCAGTCCGGTGACATAGGCCCGGGGGCCGTTGAACACCGGATAGTCTCCATCGGCGAATCCGTTGGCCTGGACACGGATCAAGTGCCGGGTGGGGTCCGTGGCTACCTGGGCCAGTTGCAGCCCCACGCCGCCGCACAGCACCTGGTCGTCGGACTGCACGGCCAGGGCGTTGATGATTCCCTGTCCGGCAAAGGCCGACCAGAAGGAGTTGTCCAGCGCCCCGGATGCGGACAAAAGGGCCAGATCGCGGTAGGTCGAGCCTCCTGCGAGAACCGAAAAGTCGCCGCCGACGAGGAATTTGTCGTCGCTGCGCCGGACAACGGCCCGTATTTCTCCGGAAAAGGCGGGAGGGGCGAAAGAGGTATCCACATTGCCTGTGGCATTGACGCGTACAATACCTGTGTAACCCGATCCATTGACGGTCAAGAAGGAACCATAAACGATGAAAGACGTGGAGGACTCCTGGTAAATGCCGTATATTACAGATTTATTCTGAGCCCCAAACCCGATGGCAAAGTCTGGATCAAGGCTGCCAGGTATTGCTGCAGCCATGCTCTGTACAGGAGAGTTGGAAAATATTAATAGTGATATGGAAAGTAGGAAAACAATTTTTACGCAAAATTGTTTTGAAAAGAGGCTGCAAACGTTTTGCATGGCGGGCCTCCAGTTGAAATTTCAAGGATTGAATACGGTTTTGATCTGGGTTGTGCGTGAGGATGCTATCCTTTGTATGTTCATTACTAGGGGAGAGCGAGGGGACGTGCAAGATAAAAGAGAGAGAATTTTTTTAAAATAAGGGACATTGATGCCGTCGTGCGGGTCGGGGGCGGGAATTCACGGGACCGGGGCTGCGCTGGGGGCCAACCCGGCATCTCCTCTTGCCGCGCCCCCTTTTCCGGGGCTAATGTCGCCATGTCCGGTTTGGCGCGCCGCGCCCGGTGGCGACGGCGACGCACAGGTGCAAGGAGCGTTTGTGGCGGCTTCGAAAAAAGACAGGTTTGACGTCATCATCGTCGGGGCCGGGCCCGCCGGCCTTTTTTGCGCCTACTGGCTGGCCGAATACGGCAATCTGCGCATCCTGGTCCTGGACAAGGGGCAGGACCCGCGCAAACGCCGGTGTCCCATTGCCGGTCGGCAGGGGGCGGAATGCATGCACTGTTCGCCCTGCAACATCTTGTCGGGCGTGGGCGGGGCCGGGCTTTTTTCAGATGGCAAGCTCAATTTCATCCATATTCTGGGCAAGACCGACCTGACCCAGTTTCTGCCCGGCCCCGAGGCCATGGCCCTTATCGAGGAGACCGAGGCCGTGTTCACCCGGTTCGGCATGGACGGCCCGGTCTATCCCACGGACATGGAGCAGGCCCGGGAGATTCGGCGGGGCGCCCGCCGCCAGGGCCTGGATCTGCTGCTGATCCGCCAGAAACACCTGGGCAGCGACCATCTGCCCGGCCTGATCACGGGCATGGCCGACCACATCGCCTCCCGCGGGGTGACCTTTCGCACCGGCGAGGAGGTGGCCGGGGTCGTGGTCGAGGACGGCCGGGTGCGCGGCGTCACCACGGCCAAGGGGGCCTACCGGGCCGACGCCGTGGTGCTGGCCCCGGGCCGGGTGGGCGCGGAATGGATGGGGCGGGTGGCCAAGACGCTGGGGCTGTCCGTGTCCCAACGGGGCATTGAGGTGGGGGTGCGGGTGGAGGTCCACAACGACATCATGGACGATCTGACCAGCGTCATCTACGACCCCACCTTTTTCATCCGCACCGACCGCCATGACGACCTGACCCGCACCTTCTGCACCAACCGGGGGGGCTTCGTGGCCCTGGAAAACTACCAGGATTTCGTGTGCGTCAACGGCCACGCCTACCGGGACAGAAAGTCCGACAACACCAATTTCGCCTTTTTGTCCAAGGTGGTCCTGACCGAACCGGTCACGGACAACCAGGCCTACGGCGAGTCCATCGGCCGTCTGGCCTCCATCATCGGCGGCGGCAAGCCCATCCTGCAACGCTTCGGGGATCTGCGCCGGGGGCGGCGTTCCACCTGGGCCAAGGTCAAGGCCGGATATCTCCAGCCGACCATGACCGACGTGGTCTGCGGGGACGTGTCCATGGCCCTGCCGGGGCGGATTATGGCCAACCTGCGTGAGGGGCTGACGAAGCTCAATCAGGTGGTGCCCGGGGTGGCCAACGACGAAACCCTGCTGTACGCCCCGGAGATCAAGTTTTTCGCCACCCAGGTGGGGACCACGAAGGAGCTGGAGACGGCGGTGGCCGGTCTCTTCGTGGCCGGCGACGGCCCGGGGGTGGCCGGGAACATCGTGTCTGCGGCGGCCACCGGCCTTATTCCGGCCAAAGCCATCCTGGCCCGGCTTGCGGCTGAAGCGGCCACATAGGCCCTTGCGACCAGGCGGGTGATCATGCCCGTCGCCCGGAAAACGCCGCCTGCGGGCGGAAGCGACCAACGGAGAGCGCGACATGAAGTACATCATCTTCGAGGATTTTTCCGGCAAGCCCGTGCCCATGATCTTCCCGCACCGCATCGAGTTTGAGGAGATGCGCGAACAGATGCCCTACGGCCCGGCCATTTCGGCCGGGACGGTGAAGATGGCCGGGGGCGGTTTCGTCTGCCAGGGCGAGGCCAGGGAGCTGGGCGTGGCCTCGCGTCCCGTGGACGCGCAGATCATCGCCGACCATTTTCGGGACGCCTAGAACTGCGTTCGGTCTGTTCCGTTATGGGTTGACCAGCGGCAACGCCTTGAATTGATGTTTTTTTCTGCACCTGGGGCGGCCTTGCGGAGAACCAATTTCCTGCCGTTTCCGAGGACTGCCGCCGTTTCGCTGCGCGTGGGCGGCGGTCTCCGGCGGCCACGGACCTTTCTTCGGGAAATGGTGGGGCGGTTACGCCAGAGGTGGTCGGGTGCATGGTCGCGGGCTGGGTGCGCCTGGGGGCGAGAGCATGATCCTTGTCGGGGCTGTCCATGGAAAATCCGGAAACGCCTGGAGTCCCCTGTCACATCGGGACGGGCGTGTCCTTTTTTAGGCAGCGTCTCCCTCAGGCGTGGATTTCGCAGTCTTCAAGTACGTCTCCTGCAAAATGTACATGCGTACCGCATCCGTATATTTTCCATTGCTGAAGAACTCTTCGACAAGGTGTCCCTCTTCGAGGAAGCCGCATTCTTTATAAATATGGATGGCCTTGTCGTTGTCCGTGGCTGCTTGCAGATATATCTTATGCAAGTTCAGGATGCTGAAAGAATAGTCCAAGGCCTTGTTGACCAGATCGCGGGCAAACCCCCGGCCTTGGTGTTCCGGGGTGATGATGATTTGAAATTCAGCGCTTCGGTGGATGGAGTTGATTTCGATGAGCTCCACGAGCCCCACGGGTTCCTTGTCGGCGGTTTCGGCGATAAACCGGCGCTCCGCATTGTCGTGAATGTGCTTGTTGTACAGTTCTTCAAGTTCATCAAAGGATTCGTAGGGCTCCTCGAACCAGTACGACATGATGTTCCGGTTGTTGTTGAGATGATGCACAAAGCGCAGATCGCTTCGCTCCAGGGCGCGTAATGTGAGTTTCGGTTTCATTTTACGCCTCGGTTCCATAATGATTCTGGTGGGATGAAATGGCGCTCAAGCGGATTGTCCAGGGTCGGTGAGGCGGCGCAACCCCCGGCCTGACGTCAGGCCCCTTTCTTGAAGCACAAAACGGGTGTCCGCACAAGCGGCCAGAGGGTTCGGGCCGCGCCGGACAAAGGAGTTGGAACGATGCCGTATGGAAAAGGCCCTGCGTCCCAGGCAGCGGGCGGCGGGCGGCGGAAAAACCGGTTCCCGGCACGCGGGGGGCGGCGTTTCGCCCGGCTGGCGCTGTGGGCGTGCGCCACCTTGGCGATTTTGGAGGGGACGGCCCTGGCCCAGCCTCCGGTTTCCGTGCCGAACCAGGAACAGACCATGGCCCAGCCCCGGCCGCAGGCGGCGCTTCCCGGACAGCCCCCGGCCCATGCCGCCGATCCCCGGCAGGGCGAGCGGTGGCTGGCCAGCTACCGGGGCTGCATCGAGCGCAATGTGGCCGGGCTGGCGGCCCATGGCGGCGACGTGCGGCAGGTGGCGGAGACGGCCTATGGGGCGTGCCAGCATATGGCCTCCCTGGCCGGGGTTCCTGCCGGGCGTCGCGAGGCCTTGGAGCAGGCGGCCTGGAGCTACGCCCTGCAGGCGGCCCTGCGCCGCATGGAGGAGCAGGGCGCGGGAGGCCTTGTCCCCTGAGCCCCGGCCAGGCGGGAGGCCTTGGAGCAGGCGGCCTTGCGCCGCCTGGAGGGCGAGGCGGGGGACGGCCTGCCGTGATCCCTGGAAAACGCTGTGCGGCCCGGCCCCATGGCCGGACGGAAACGGTTCATTCCCCGTCCGGGCTGGTGTCCCTGGGCACGTTTTTCGCGGCCAGGGCCGTTACCTTCTCCACGGCCGCAAGCATTTTGGAGGCGATCCTGAACCCGGGATTGATCTCCAGGGCCCGGCGCAGAAATTCTCCCGCGTCCGGATAGTCCTCGGATTCGAAATGGATGCGGGCCATGTTGAACAGCAGATGCTCGTCGTCGGGATTTAAGGTTACCGCCTTGCGGTAATAGGTGAGCGCCTTGTCCAGCATGCCCGACTTGCGCATGCGGATGCCGAATTCGTTGAACAGGTGGACGTGCTCGGGCTCGAAGGCCAGATCCAGCGACATGATCTTGTTGAAGATGTCCCCGGCCTCGTCCGTGTGTCCCCCCTCCAGATAGGTGATGCCCAGACTGAAGATGGCCCGGATGTTATCGGCGTCCACGACCAGCACGTTTTTAAAGGACGCCTCGGCCTTCTCCAGGCGGCCTGCCGCCAGATGCCGGTCGCCTTTCTTCAATTCCCTGGCCACGGCCTCCAGGGCCGGTTTGACCTTGTTGTAATAGATCAGCGGTTCCGGGCGGAATCGCTTGATGAACATGGCTTGATCGATGGGGGTTTTCTCTCCGGCCGGGAGGAAGGAGGCGCTTAGCGGCTGGATGGCGATGCCGCCGTCCGGCGTGCGCTGGGCGTAATAGTAGATGCTGCGTTCCACGGTCCTGGTCGTGTCGCCCGTGCCGATTTTTGACTGCTCCCTGTCCGAGACGGCGACCTGGAAAGCGGCTTCGTCGGCTTTGCTGTCCATGTGAGTCCTTGATTTGTGTGGAGTTGCAAAGGCACGGCGTTGCAACGTGCCGACCGTGGAGTCTGCCGGACGGACAATCTGTGCATGTTTATATCAGGATTGTGAAAAGAAGGGAACGTGGTATCGGATGGCAAAACCCCATCGATCCTTCGCCCGTCAGGGCGAAGGTTGCGCGGGGTCCAGGGGGCCGTGTCCCCTGGTGGCGGGGGGCGCGGGGGGAGGCAAAGCCTCCCCCCGCACGTCTTTTTACGGCGTCAGTCCCAGGGCCTTGCGCTTGGCCCGCACCCGGGCGTCGATCAACTCCGCAGCCTTGACCGGGTCGCCCTCCACGGCGAACGTGGCCCCGACCACGCCTTCCAGGCCCGACACGGCCAGATCGGTCACGGCCTTGCTGCCGAGAATCGGCGGGGCCAGCCCAAGGACCGTGAACACACCGCTGGCCACGGCGTACAGGCCGATGGTGGCGGCCTTTTCCGAATACCATTCCGGCGCGGCCGCGGCCACGGGCAGATCCGAGATGTCCACGCCCAGAGCATTCGCCAGCATGCCGCACAGTTGGATGATGCGGGAGTTGTCCACGCAGCTTCCCATGTGCAGGACCGGCGGGATGCCCAGGGCCTTGCACACGGCCGACAGCCCGGGTCCGGCCAGATCGGCGGCTGAGGGCATGAGCAGCCCCTGCTTTCCGGCGGACACGGTGACGCAGCCTGTGACCAGGACCAGCAGGTCGCGCTTGATGCATTCCCGGATCAGGTTGGAATTCTGGTAGTCGTGCTTCACCTTGGGGTTGTTGCAGCCCACCACGGCCACGGCCCCGCGAATCTGCCCGGCCTTGATGGCGTCCAGGAGCGGCCCGGCCGAGCCTCCCAGGGCCGTGAGGATGGCCTCGTTGGAGAAGCCGGTCATGATGTCCACGGGTTCGCCCGGGATGTCCACCCGGCCCTGGTCCCGGGCGGTGAACCGTTCGATGGCCAGCTCCACGACCTCGATGGCCTTTTGCCGGGCGTTATGCATGTCGAATTCCACATGCGTGGCCCCGGTGAAATGGGCCTTGGGCGAGGTGGTGACGATGCGGCTGTGGTAGCACCCGGCCACGGTGACGAGGCTGGGCATGATGCACTGGTAGTCCACCACCACGACCTCCACGGCCCCGGTGACGATGGCCAGTTCGGTCATGAGGTGGTTTCCGGCCATGGGGATGCCCTGGCGCATGAGCAGTTCGTTGCCCGTGCAGCAAAGCCCCGCCAGATTGATCCCGGCGGCCCCGGCGGCCTTGGCCTTGGCGATAAGCCCCGGGTCGCGCACGGCGGCCAGGATCATCTCCGAGACGATGGGGCTGTGGCCATGCACCAGGATGTTCACATGGTCGGCCTTGAGCACCCCCAGGTTGACCTTGGCGGTTGCGGGGGCCGGGGTTCCGAAGAGGATGTCCGAGAGCTCGGTTGCGATCATGGAGCCGCCCCAGCCGTCGGCCAGGGACAGGCGGGCGGCGTGCAGGCACAGACTTACGGCGTCGTTGTCCACGCCCATGTGGGTGCGATGCATCATCTCCACCACGTCGCGGTCGATGCCCCGGGGGGTGATGCCGAACTTTTTCCACACCTCCTGGCGCTTGGCCGGAACCCGGCCGAGAAACGACATGGAGCCGCGCTTAAATCCGTAGTCCTCATAGAACTGGTCGGCCAGGGCGGCAGCCACGGCCTTGACGTCCTTTCCCTCGACCTCAAGGCCCACCTCGGCGGCGATGCGCCGAAGCTTGGCCTCGTCGCGGACGCCGTAGTCCGTGGTCTGGCCTTGGGCCACGGCGTGCAGGGTCTCCACCAGGTCGCGGCCGTGGTCCGAGTGGGCGGCGGCCCCGGCAGCCACCATGCGGCCGAAGTTGCGGGCCACGATGACGTCGGCGTCGGCCCCGCAGACCCCGCGTTTGGGGCCGTTGCCGAAGGGATCGATGCGGCAGGGGCCCATGATGCAGTTGCGGCACGACAGTCCCAGTTCGCAGAAGCCGCACTGGGGCTCTTGTTCCTCCAGACGGTCCCAGACGGTTTCCACCCCGTCTTCCCGGGCCTTTTTGATCATGGCCCGGGCGTCGCTACAGATGGAATAGGCAGTGAGATCTTTTTTGGCCATGGTTTCCCCCATGTCGGTCAGGACCGCACGCCGTAGGCGGCGTGGGCCAGACGGTTGGTTCCTTCCTTGAGGTACAGGTTCACGTCCTCGAAGGTTAGCGCCCCGGTCTTGCAGGCCGCCACGCAGGCCGGGACGTCCCCGGCCGCCACCCGCTCGAAGCAGCCGTCGCACTTGACGGCCACGGACGGATGCCCGGGTGCGTCCTTGTCCCGGTAGAAGCGGATCACGTAATAGGGGCAGGCCATGGCGCACATGCCGCAGCTGATGCACCGGGCCGGGTCCACGATTTTCAGGCCCTCGGCCACGTCCGAACGGATGGCCGCAGGCATGCACGCCTCCTGGCAGGGGGCGGGCTCGCAGTGGCGGCACTTGTTGGGAAAGGGTTTTTTCTCCGGCCCCACGCCGATGTGGATACGCGGTTTGGCCAGGATGTCCTCGCGGATGGCCGAGGCCAGGGCCTTGGTCTGCGAGTGGGCCTCGGCGCAGCGGATCATGCACTGCATGCAGCCCACGCACAGCTCCGGCCGGACGATGACGGTTTTTTTCAGCATGGATCCTCCTTCGCGTGACACGGGCCGGTAAGGCGGCCCGGGTTCAGCCAAGCCGCGCGTTTCCGGTCAGTGCGCCGCCCGGCGCGGCCAGGGGGGCGGCGTTTTTCGGGTTGTCGAGCCAGAAGTCGGGGATGTCCCGACGCCGCAGGCCCCGCCGGATGGCGAAGGCCAGCTCCCCCAGCCGGGGAGGGGCGTCCAGGCCCACGGCGCCGATGATCCGGTCGTCGCGAAAGACCAGTTTGAGGTACGATCCCCGGGGGCCGTCCGCCACGACGGACTCGGCCCCGGCCGTAAAGGCCGGGTTGACCGCGCCCACGGAGATCATGCGCGAGCCGAAGACCGGAATGGCGTTCTGGGCCAGGGTTCCGGGATACGCGGCCCGCACCCCGGCCATGTTCAGGGCCGCCACCCGGCCTTGTTCCACGGCCACGGGCCACACGGCGTTGATGCGCGCGTCGCCGTGCACCATGTCCGGAACCTGGGCCACGTCCCCGGCGGCGTAGATGCGTTCGTCGGCGGTGCGTAAGTATCCGTCGGCCAAAACGCCTTGGTCCAGGTCCAGGCCGCTGTCCGCAAGCCACTGGATGCGGGGGATGACGCCCTTTCCGGCCGCCGCCAGATCGACCTCCAGACTCTCCCCGGTGTTCAGACGCAGGCGCAGGGGCCGCGCCGTGCCCGCCTCAACCTCACGCACCGAGGTGGAGGTGTGCAGGGTCACGCCCGGGGCGTCGGCCAGACGCCGCCCCACCCAGTCGCCCACGTATTCGTCCACGTTGAGGGCCAGGGGGCGCGGGGAGGCGACGACGAGATGCACGGCCATGCCCCGGGCCAAAAGCCCCATGGTCAGCTTAAATCCCACCAGGCCTCCGCCCAAAACGGCGGCCACGCCCCCCGGGCGCACCCGGTCCATGACCCGGGCCAGATCGGTGCGGCCCCGGAAAAAGCAGATCTCATGGCACAGGGGGCCCGAGACCCCGGCCGGACGCGGCCCGGCCCCGCAGGCCAGAAGCAGCCGGTCGAAGGCGACCTCGCGGCCCGAGGCCAGCCCCACGAGGCCACGGCCGACGTCCAGGGCCACGGCCCGCTCGCGGGCCAGCGTGACCCCGAGGGACTGAAAAAAGGCGTCGTCAGCCACGGTCATGGCCTCGGGGGGCATCTCCCCGGCCAGGGCGTAGCTGATCAGCGGCCGGGCGTAGACCGGCAGGGGCGCCGGGTCCACGCCCACGATCTCGGCGGCGGGATCGGCCCGGCGCAAATAGGCGCAGGCGCTTCGTCCGGCCGCATGCAGTCCTACGACGACGTAGCGCATGGCACACACCTCGGGTGTTGCGGTTGATCCGGGAATGGGGCGGCCAGGGCGGCCAGGATGTCGTTCATGGCCGCGTCGATGTCGGATTGCTCGGGAAGCCCCAAAACCGACGGGTTGCCCATTTGGCGGGCGGCGAGACCGGGCAGGGGGGGGATGGTTGCGGCCAGGGGCGGCAGCCCGGGAATGTCCGGCAGGGATTCGCCCGGAGTTGCCCGGTTGAGCACCAGCACCTGGCGCGAAAGCCCCAGTTCGGCGGCCATGGCGGCCACCCGGGCGGCTACGGTCAGGCCTCGGAAGCTCGGCTCGCTGACCACCACCAACCCGTCCACCCCGGCCACGGTGCCTCGGCCCAGGTGCTCCACTCCGGCCTCCAGGTCCACCACCAGCCACTGGTCGCGGTCCAGGACCAGATGGGCCAGAAGGGCCTTCAAGAGGGCATTGGCCTCGCAGGCGCAGCCGCCCCCGGCCCCGGCTACGGAGCCCATGACCAGAAGCCGGGCCAGACCCGCCTTCACGCTCAGGCGCTCGGGCAGATCGGCCACCTCGGGGGTCAGGCTGATCATGCCCGAGCCTACCCGACGCCGGATCAGCTCGGCGTCGCCGATGAGCGGGGCGGGGATGTCTCCTGGGGCAAGTCCCATGGCCGCGCCCAGGGACAAGGCCGTGTCCGCGTCCACAAGCCAGGTGTCGCGACCCTGCCGGGCCAGACGGTCGCCGAGCCAGGCGGCGATGGTGGTCTTGCCTACGCCGCCTTTTCCAGCCACGGCCAGCTTCATACACGCCTCCGGCCACATGCGGGCAAAAGGGTTTTTTCCGACTGTAGAAAGCTATCCCCTGGACGTGGCGGGGTCAATGAGTGATTTTTTGGCTGGCGAAGCAGAATGTGAAACGTGTATTTTGCGTGTCATGATATGGGAAAATATATGCTGGTTGGCAGGGAGGAACGGACTCTGTGCATTTTGTAACGAGGCAGGACACGATGTTGCCTGGCCCAAGGCGTCGCCATCAGAAGAAGGACCGGCCGGTTCTGGCCGTGCTGTCTTGACAGGCGGCGTGCGCCATGAAAGGCAAGAGGGTGCTTTCATGGGAAAAATACCGTATGGCGCATGTCGCTTTCGCCATGTGCAGGCCATCCGCATCTGTGGGCGCAACCGCCAGGAAGGCTCGGCAATATCGTTTCTGACGCAGTGGGCGCTACGGATGTCGCCCCTGCAGGAGGAGGCCAGGCATGGGCCATACGGAGGCGGACGGCATGTCCGACGCAGCAGCGGGCATCACCCTGGTCAATCTGGAATTCAATTCCTCGTGCAACCTGCGCTGCCGCCACTGCTCCCTGGATCATCGCAAGAAACGGCGCATCATGGAACCGGCCACGCTTTCCCGGGTCATGGGGCTTCTGGCTGCCGGGCAGTTGCCGAATCTTCGCCGCCTGGACCTGCATAACGGGGGCGAGACGCTGTTGCATCCCGACCTGCCGGGCATGCTGGCGATCATCGCCGCGTTCCGGCAGCGGCTTGGGGCCGGGGCCGTGGTGGGGCTTTTGACCAACGCCATGTTGCTAACCCCTGAGATATCGCGGCACATCCTCGCCAGCCGGGCCGTGGATCAGTTGCGGGTGAGCCTGGACGGCGGCAGCCCGGAACGCTTCGAGCATATGCGGCGGGGGGCGAAATGGGACACGGTGGCCAAAAACGTGGCCGCGTTCATGCGCCTGAACGCAAAACACGGCCACCCGGTGCGCACCGAGGCCATCTGCGTCATGCCTCCGCAGCTTCTCCCGGATGGACCGTTCGCGCCGCAGTTCGTGGCCCTGGCCCAGACCTTCGACAAGGTCAGCCTGCGCCCGCCCCACAACTGGGACGGCAGCCGGGAACTCGGCATCGACGACGCCAGCTACCGGGCCACGGCCGCCAGTCGGTCGGGCGAGGCCTGTTTTCTCTTGTCGCGCAATCTGGTGGTGCTGCCGGACGGGTCGGTGACGGTGTGCTGCAACGATTTGAACGCCCGGGGGGTCTTTGGCTCCATACTGACGGAGGATTTCCGAGCCCTGGCGGGGCATCCGGCGCGGCAGGACTGGCTTGGGCTCTTCCGGGAGGGCCGCCAGGGCGAGATCGAACTGTGCCGGAACTGTTCGGGTTTTTTTGCTCCTCCGGGACGCGGGGAAGAGGCGTAAGGGCCGGGCGGCAGACCGTTGGGTATGGCGCTGGCGCAGGGCTTGTGTCTGGCGTCTGCTGGCCGCAACATCGCCATGGGTGGCTGGCGAATTTCGCATATTTTTCGGGATATATAAAATTGCATCGGAACATCGCCGCATGCTCAAGTAAAAATGATTTTATCGGCAATTTTAGGATGGTTGTGGATGCGGAAGATCCGCAACGCCGAAATGAAAACCAGGCGATGGAGTATTCCGAAATAAGGCTTGCACATCCTTTTCATTTCTGATCTATCAGGTGGACGATTGAGTCTTTCTGTTCGCGAGATGTTCTTCTTTTTCAAAGACTATTATTTTCAAGAAAATTTTTCGTTCCCGTGATCTGCAGGACGTCTGTGAAGGCTGTGCCTGACATCCCGGCGGCATGCCCTTGGCCGAGAACCCTCATCCAAACCAGAGAGGAATGGATATGGACGCTTCCCGACGACTCCAGACGGTATGCGCAGTCCTGGCCCTGTGCCTGTGCTGCGGCGTCGCCGCAGCACAGGCCGCCGCAGGCCGCACCGTGGGCTTTTTCCCCCCGGGGGACATCGCCTATCAGGCCTTTTATCAGCCCAAGGCGGTGTGGGTGGACTCCGTGGGCAACCTTTTCGTGGCCGACACGGGCAACAACCGGATCATGAAGTTCGACGCGAACGGGGCGTTTCTGACGTCCTTCGGCTCGGCCGGGACCGGCGACGGCCAATTCGACACCCCCTCGGGCCTTGCCCTGGATGCCGCAGACAACGTGTACGTGGCCGATACTGGCAATGACCGCCTCCAGAAGTTCACGTCCGCGGGGACGTTCGTGGCCGTGATCGGCTCGCCGGGGACGGGCAACGGGCAGCTTGACGCGCCCATGGGGCTGGCCCGGGACGGCCAGGGCCACATTGTGGTGGCGGACTCGGGCAACAACCGCTTTCAGCGGTTTTATTCCAGCGACGGCAGCTACGCGGGGAAATGGGGCTCGGCGGGCACGGGCGACAAGCAGTTCAACGCCCCCCGGGGCCTGGGCGTGCAGTTCCCCGGCGGGACGTATTACTACCATGTCGATACGGGCAACAACCGTATGCAAAAGATCACCTCGGGCGGGACGTTCATGACCAAATGGGGCACGACCGGCACGGGCGACGGCCAGTTCAACCAGCCCACGGAAACCCGGGTGGACGGCAGCGGCAACGTCTTCGTCTCGGACTCGGGCAATCACCGCATCCAGAGGTTCAACACGATCGGGACCTTCCTGGGCAAATGGGGAACCCAGGGGCTCGGCGCGGGACAGTTGTCCTCTCCCACGGGCATGGCCCTGGACGCCTCGGGATATCTGTACGTGGCCGACACGGGCAATAGCCGCATCCAGAAGTTCGACGCCTCCGGAACCGTGCAGGCCGTCTACGGAACCTGCGGCAACGACGACCTGCGCTTCAGCCAGCCGGGCCAGGCGGCCTTTCAGGCCTCGGGGCACATGCTGGTGGCGGACACCAAAAACGACCGGGTCAAGCGCTACGACGCGGCCGGGAATTTCGTCGAGGTCTGGGGGAGCGCGGGTTCGGGCGACGGCCAGCTCGACGGGCCCTCGGGGATGGCCGTGGCCCCTTCGGGGAAGGTCCATATCGTGGACACCAACAACCACCGGGTGCAGATCTTCGACGCCGCCGGGAACTACCTGTCCCAGTATGGCGGTTCGGGCAGCGCCGCAGGGAAGTTCTGGCTGCCCACGGGCATCGCCCTGGTCGGGGAAAACACCGTCTATGTCGCGGACAGCGGGAACAACCGCATGCAGAAGCTCGTCTTCGGATCGGGTTCTCCCACGGCCACGGCCTGGGGAAGCAACGGGAGCGGTCAGGGGAATTTCAACATGCCGCGCGATGTGGCCGTGGACGCCTCGGGAAACGTGTACGTGGCCGACCGGGGCAACGACCGCATCCAGAAGTTCACCGCCGACGGCGTGTTCCTGGCTGCCTTCGGCACGGAGGGGGCCGGGGAGGGCCAGTTGTCATCCCCGGCGGGCGTCGCGGTGGACAGGGAAGGCAGGCTGGTGGTCGCGGACCAGGGCAACCACCGCATCCAGCGGTTCACCACGGCGGGTGGGTTCGTGGATGCCTACGGGTCGCTCGGCAGCGGCGACGGGCAGTTCAACGTGCCGACCTACGTGGGCGTGGACGCCGCCGGGGTTCTGTACGTGAGCGAGGCCCGCAACAACCGGGTGCAGTTGGTGTCGTTTGCGTCGGGGGCTGGCCCAGCCACGAATATGTTGTTGCTTTTGAACGAGTAGGAAAAAGGACGTCAGCCCCCGGGGGCGTGCCGGGCCACAGTCCTCGCCAACTGCCGGGCGACGGCCCGGGCTGGCGCGCCCTCGGTCCCCACAAGCTTGAGCGGCAGGCAGACCAGTTCCACGAGCCCGGGCGAAAGCCCGGACAGATCGAGTCCCTCCAGGAGCCATATCCCGGCTTCGAGCAATATCCGGTGCGTGGCCGCGCCGTCGTCGTGAAACCCGCCCACGGACAGATAGTCCACCCCGACAAGCCGCACCTTTTTTTCGGCCAGATACCGCGCCGCGTCCGCGGCGACATACGTGAAATCCTCGGCGAATGGGCCGGGTCCGGCCAGCCGCGCGGAATTGGCGGTCTGAAACAGCAGCCGCTCGCCGCGCCGGATGTCGTGCCGCGTAAGCTCGGCGGCGGTGACGGCCACCGGGTCTTCGATGCCGATGACCCGGGCCTCGCCTATCCCTGTCTCAATCGGCATGGCCGTCATGTCCGGCCCTCCCGGGAGGTAATGCGACGGCGCGTCCAGATGGGTCCCGGCGTGCACGCACATGGAAAGCCGGGTCACGGTGCAGGCGTCGCCTTTGGCCAAATCCTGCACGAGGTCGAACTGCGTGGCCGGGTCGCCGGGCCACACGGCCATGCCCGGATGCACGGGGCGGGAAATATCGATCCAGGGGGCGGGCATGGGGCCTCCGTTTCGTGCGCATTGGGACGTTCGGAACAGGCAGGGAACAGGACGGACTCCAGACGGCATGGCGGCCGCTGTTTCGTGCGCGTTGGGACGGCCCGGGGCCGCCCGGACAATGATAGTCCGCCGGGTGGTGAAAACACAACCTGCCCCACGCGAGGCCTGCCGCCGTCTGCCTGCCTCTGCACACGGTCGGGCCGCCCCGGCCCGCATGGTCGACGCTGAAAAGTTTAAAAAATAGCGGGTTAACTCGTGTCTTGACAAATATTGCTATAGCAACAATAAGCAGCGTATGAATATGCCGCGCCAGGCGGACCCAGTCGCCAGACGGCGACGCCGAAAGGGCCGCCTGCCCGGCGCGGGGTCGCGCCGCGGGGAGCGGGCAAGGAGCCGGATGATGTCTACGTTTCTGGAAACATGCCGCATGCGGCTTCAGGGGGTGTCCATGCTGGCCGCCTCCTGCTGGGTGGGAGGGACGATGGCCTTGTGGCTTTTGGCCACGGGAGAGGCCGATCCGGTAGTCGGGTCGGCGGGCGTCGGGGTTGCGTACGGCGTCAATCGGGTCGTCGGCTCGGCGAGAATGGCGGCGATGGTGGTCCTGGGGGCCGCAGGCTGCCTGATAACGGGCCTTCTGTATGGCCTTTTTTCGCTCTGGGGGTGTTGTTTACACGGCTGGCTGCATTTCAGGGGCAGGCATCGCCAGGCAGCAATCCGACACGCCTGAAGCAGCGGCGCGTAGCTTTTGTTTCCCACGGATGCGGCACGGCTGTCGGCCACGGATTTTTCCCGGACCCGCGCGGCCAACAACGTCGTACTCTTTGCGGGATTTGCGGATGCGGATCGGGCGCGCCGTCTTTCCGGCCTGGATCGCATGATCGCCACGCCCGGAAGACCCCCAGAAAGGAGCAGGAGCATGTACAAGCTGTCGGCGACGGGACTGAAATGGCTCAAGGGGCTGCATCTTCTGGCCGTGGCCTGCTGGGTGGGCGGCGGCGTTGCCCTGTGCCTGTTGTCCATGGGCAAGGATGGCTTGGGCGAGGGGGCGTTTGGCGGCGGGGCGCTCTATGGCGTCAACCGGGCCATCCATGTGGTGGACATGGGGGTGGTGGTGGCCATGGGGGCCATGAGCTGCCTGGCCACGGGGCTCGTTTACGGCCTCTTCACCCGCTGGGGGTTTTTCGAGCAGGGCTGGATGATCTTCAAGTGGATCGTGACCGTGGGGTGCATCCTTTTCGGCACCTTCTACCTGGGCGAATGGGAGGTGGCCGTGATGGACATGTCCCGGGACATGGGCCTGGCCGCCCTGGCCGACGCCGGATACCAGCGTTTGGAGCGGCTGTACGCGGTCTTCGGGCGCATCCAGGTGGGGCTTTTGGTCGTGACGCTTTTCGTATCGGTCTTCAAGCCCTGGCGCGGCAAAAAGACCCTTTCCTAGCCGCCGGGGCTTCTCCCGGGCAGCCCCTGTGGGCCTAGGCCGCGCCGTCCGCCCGGGCCAGGGCCGCGTTGGCCTCGTCGGTTCTTCCCTGGGCGGCCAACGCCCGGGATAACACGCCCCAGAACTCCTTGCGCTCCGGGCGAAGGGCCACGCTTTGCCGGGCCATGGCCTCGGCGATGGCCGGGTCTTCGCCGCCGTCCAGGTACAGGCGGGCCATGAGGCTTAAGGAAAAGGCGTCCTTGGGGTCATGCACCAGGGCCTGATGCAGATATTCCCGGGCCGTCTCGGGCTCCTTGCGCTTGACGGCCAGCCGGGCCATGTGGCGCATGCCCACCCCGGGCTGGAGGCCCTCGGCCCGTTTGTAATATTTCAGGGCGTCGGCGAACCGTTTGCCTTCCTCGGCCATACGGCCCAGGCGAAGCAGGCTGAACACATCGTCGGGGTTGCGTTTCAGGCAACGCTGGAAGGCCTTGCGGGCCAGGGCGTTTTCCCCCAGGCGGCGGCACAGGCAGCCGTAGTTGTACAGCGCCATGGCGTTTTTGGGGTCGTGGGCGATGACCCGCTCGAATTCCGCCTTGGCCTGGGGCAGGCTGCACAGCTTGGCCAGGCAGATGCCCAGGGAATTGCGGGCCAGGGTGTTGGCCTCGTCGGCCAGAAGGGCCAGCTTGTATTCCTCCATGGCCGCATAGATGTCGCCCAGGGCGAAGAGCCGGTCGGCGCTGATGGTCAGGGAGATGGAGTCGAACACGGCGATGCGCGGCGGCGTGGGCAGAAGCAGGGCGTGGTCCAGGGCCTTGCGGCAGTTTTCCATGGCGTCGGCCTTGGAAAACGTCAAAAACGGATATCCGGCCACCCCGGCGGCCATCTCGATGCCCAGCCGCTCCCGGACCTTGAGCAGGGCGTCGGACAACGGCTCCATGACCTCGGCCGGTTCGCGTCCGGGCAGGTAGAACACCAGCCGGGTGGTGCTGTAGCGGCCGCCCTCGGCCCCGGGACCGAAAAGCCCCTTGATGACGGCGGCCACCTCCCGGATGTCGGATTCCACATGGCGGCCGGGCCGCGAGACCTCGTCCGGAGGGGCGTCGGGCAAAAGGGCCAGGACCAGGCAGAAGCGCGGCACGCCTTCGCGCGCGGCGCTCAGGAAACGCGGGAAATCCCGGTGGCCGAAAAGTCCGCTGATGGCCTCCTTGCGCGGCGGCCGGGCGGCGTCATTGCCCGGGGCGCATGGATCGTCGGCCGAGGCCGCGTCCGGGGCCAGGATGAGGCGGTCGCCGGGGTCGATGGTCCAGGAAGGGTCGCTGGTGTGCAGGATCTCGGCGAAGGCCATGTCCTCGCGCACGTCCATAAGGGCCAGCTCGCCCTTGATCATGGTCGGATAGCGGCCAAGCAGGCGGCGGTCGTCGGATTTTTTGATCTCGGCCGTTTTTTCGTAGCGCGGCGACCACACCAGAAAACGCTGGCCGCCCTCGGCGTCCACGGACTTGCCCAGGCTCACGGTCACCCGGCCAAGGGGCAGCGTCTCCAGGACCATGCCGCCCTCGGCCAGAACCCGGGAAAAGGGCATGGTCTGGTCCCGGCCCAGGTCTTTGGCTGCGGACAGGGCCTTTTTGGCCTTTTTGAGCATGATCCGGGCCTGCTCGGCCACCGGGGCCACGAACTGCCCGCCGCGCACGTCCTGGGGGTAGTTGGCGAACCCGGCGCTGGCCGTCAGGGTGATGGTCTCGCCCGTGACGCCGTATTCCAGGCGCAGGCGTTTGACGGCGGCGCGCACGGCCTCGGCCGTTTCCCTGGTCCTGGCCGGGGTGGCCCCGGGCAGAAACAGGGCGAACACGTCGTCGCCGATGCGCGCCGCAAGGCCTCCCTGGGGGCATTCCCGGCCGATGTCCCGGCCGAGGCGGGCCAGCACCGACTCGGCGAACACGAAGCCGTACCGCTGGCTCACCCAGCTGAAAAAGTCGATGTCCGCCAGGATGAGCCCGAAGCAGCCGCGCACGCCGGTCAGGTTGGGGTCGAAATAGCTGGCCGAACCGGGCAGGATGCGGTCCTGCACCAGGTCGATCTCCCGCTCCATGGCCGCCGTCAGCCCCGGCAGGGTGAAAAGGCCCGTGATCTGGTCGGTCACGGCCGCCTTGTACAGGCGGATCTGCTCCAGGCACATGGCCGCCGCCGCCGGAAGCGCGGCCAGTTGGGTGCGCGGGGCGGCCATGCGCACCCCCTTGGCCACAAAAATTCCCAAAAGCTCACCCTCGGCGGCCAGGGGCAGAAGCACCCGGCCCTCCTCGGGCAGATGCGCGGCCTGGTCGAGGTCCGGCCCGAAGGATGCAGCCGTTTCCGCAGACAGGGATTGCGGGAAATAGAGGCTGTAGGTCTTAAACGGCAAAAACGGGGACAGGGCGTCTTTGAGAAAATGTTCGAAGGTGATGAGGTCTTGGCGGGCGAGTTTCGTCCGGTCCAGGTCGAGAAGTTCCCATTGCCTGCGCATGTTCCCGACCCTAGCCCCGAAACCGCTGAAAAACAAGCGGGAAGGGGATTTTCGCGCCCGCCGGGGAGGGAGGGTAGGGCAAGGGGATGTTGCCGCCTGCGGGGGAAACGGATAGAACGCGGCTGTGCCGGTCTACGACTACACGGCCATCGATGCCCAGGGCAAGGCGCGCCGGGGCATCGTCAGCGCCGACAGCCGCCAGGAGGCCCAGCGGAAACTGCGCGCCGGGGGGCTGTATCCCACCGGTCTGCGCGAGGGCGCATCCGCCGGTTCGGAGTCCGAAGCGACTCGCGACGGCGAGCGTCCCGCTTCCCTGGCCCTTTTTCGCCGCCGGGTGTCCGGGGAGGACATGTCCGTGGCCATGCGCCAGCTCTCGGGTCTGCTTGGGGCGGGGTTTCCGCTGCTTCGGGCCCTGGAGCTCATGCGCGGCCAGACGACCTCCAAGGCCCTTTTCCGGGTGCTCTCCCAGGTCTGCGAACGCATCAAGGAAGGGTCGAGCCTGTCGGCGGCCATGCTGGAGGAGCCCGGGGCCTTCACCCCGGCCCAGGCCGGGATGGTCCGGGCGGCCGAGGCCTCGGGGGCCCTGGACACGGTCATGTCCGGCATGGCCGATCTCATGGAGCAGCAGCAGGCCCTGCGGCGCAAGATCATGGCCTCCCTGGCCTACCCGGGGCTGATGCTGGTCGTCGGGGTGGGCGTGGTGGGGTTTCTCATGGCCTACGTCATCCCCAACGTGGCCCGCATCTTCACCGACTTGAAACACGATCTGCCCCAGGCCACGGTGATCCTCATGGCCGTAAGCTCCTTCATCGAATCCTACTGGCCCCTGCTTCTGATCGGGGCGGCCCTTTGCTGGTTCGGCCTGTGGCGGTCCTGGCGTTCCCCCCGGGGACGCCCGGTGTGCGAGACCGCCCTGTTCCGTTTCCCCGTGTTGGGGAGCATCATGTCGGGCTACGCCATGGTCCGCTTCGCCCGGACGCTTGGGTCCGTGCTGGAAAACGGCCTGCCCATCATCCGGGCCCTGGACGTGGTGGCCAAGGCCACGGGCAGCGTTTTGGTGGAGCGCGATCTGGTCGACGTGCGCCGGGAGGTGGGCGAGGGCATGAGCCTGGCCGCCGCCCTTGGCGGCAAACCGCGATTTCCCGGGCTCCTGGTCCAGATGGCCGCCGCCGGGGAGCAAAGCGGGGCCCTTGACCGCATGCTCAAAAAGGCGGCGGACATCATGGAGGACGGGGTCAAAAGCCGTCTGGCCATGGCTTCGGCCCTGTTCGAGCCGCTCTTGATTCTGGCCTTGGGGATGGTGGTCGGCTTCATCGTGGTGGCCGTTCTGCTCCCCATATTTGAAATAAGCAGCCTCATCGGATAAACCGGAAGCAAACACGGAGCGACACGACATGCGCCACATCCTCCCCCATAGCCGCCTTGCCGCCCTCGGGCAGGCAGGCATGACGCTTATCGAGATCATGGTGGTCATCGTGATTTTGGGCATCCTGGCCGGTCTGGTGATTCCCCGGATCATGGACCAGCCGGACAAGGCCAAGGTGGTCAAGGCCAAGATGCAGATCGAGAGTCTGTCCACGGCGCTCAAGCAATACAAGATCGACAACGGCGTCTACCCGACCACGGAACAGGGCCTGGAGGCTCTGGTGCAAAAGCCCACCATCGGCAAGATCCCCAAGAATTTCCCCGCAGGCGGCTACATCCAAAAGACCCCTTCCGATCCCTGGGACAACGCCTACATCTACACCAGCCCCGGCGACCACGGCGATTTCGACATCGTCTCGCGCGGCGCCGATGGCGAGGAAGGCGGTGAAAAGGCCGATGCCGACATCAAGAGCTGGGAGCTTGAATAACCCCCCGGCCCCGGGCTTCACCCTGGCCGAAACCCTGGTGGTGCTTTTGATCATGAGCGCCATGGCCGCCATGGTCCTGCCGGGGATCGCGCCCCTTCTGGGCGGCGAGGACTTTCGAACCGCCGCCGGGCGGTTGTCCGAGGCCTTTGCCCGGGCCAGACTCGATGCGGTCATCGACGGCACGCGCCGCCGGGTGGTGCTCGATCTGGACGAAGGACGCTTCTGGGTGGATCATGTGCCCCGGACAGCGTCCGGGGTCGATGTCCCGGATACCACTGCGGACGCCCAGGATGCCTCCCGGCGCGACCCCTCCCTGCCCGATCCCGTGAAGCGCGCCCTGCCTGACGATCTCCGCCTGATCGAGGTGTCGGTATTCGGCGGCGATCCGGTGACCACCGGCCGGGTGTCCGTGCGGGTGCTGCCCCTGGGGCTTTCCGAACCGTGTTCCCTGGTCCTGGCGGATAAAAGCGAGACCGAACGGCGGCTGGACGTCCCGGCCACGGGGGCGCCCTCCTGGCGGGACGCCACGGGCGATGCGACGGTTGAGCGGGCCGCGCCATGACGTCGGCCCGCGTCCTGGCCCATGTGCGTCCTGGCCTGCCGGACAGCCCGGCCCGAACCGGTTTCACCCTGCTGGAGACCATGGTGGCCGTGGTGGTCCTGGCCACGGCCATGGTGGCGGTGCTCTCCGTGTGCCTCAACATCCAAAACGCCCGCCTGCGGGCCGTGCGCGCCCAGGCCGCCGCCCTGACCCTTCGCGACCGGCTGGCCGACATGACGGCCTTCGGGGTCAACCGCCTGGAATCGCGTCAGGGCGTCCAGGAGACGGCGGGCGGCGACTGGCGCTGGAGCGTGGACGTGGCCGACTCGGCGCTTCCGGGCCTGAGTCTGGTCACGGTCACGGTGGCCCCGGACACCTCGGGCGAGGCCGACGAAAAGCCCGAGCCCCGGTTGCGCGTGACCAGCCTGTCGGGGCGGCGATGAGGCGGGAGGCGCAGACGGCCCCGGCCGGATTCACGCTTTTCGAGGTGCTCACCGCCCTGGCCATCCTGGCCGGGGCCTTCGTGGGCATTTTCGCCGTGTTCCGGGTGGCCTCGGACGTGGCCGTCAACACCAGGGAACAGGGCGCGGCCCGGGAGACGGCCCGGGTGGTCCGGGTGCTTCTGGCCAGGGATCTGGATTCGGTCTTCCACCCGGCCGTGGCCGACCGCGCCGGGCGCTCGGGATTCCGATTTCTCGTGCCCAGCCCCTCGGGCGGCGATTCCCGGACCAGCGACGGGGATCAGGTGGTCGTGGACATGATCACCCTGGCCCGGCTCGACTTCGACCGCGACGAGCCAACGGCGGGGCTGACCCGGGTGCGCTATCTGCTGCGGCCCTCGGATGACGGCGAAACGCGGTTTACGCTGGTCCGGGCCGAACTGGCGGACCCGCATCTTCTTCCTTCGACCCTGTCTGATCCGCCCTGGCGCGAGGTGACTTTGGCCCGGAACGTGGCGGCATTTTCCCTGGCCCCCCTGGATGAACGTCGGGCCGAACGCGACAGCTGGGACAGCCGGACGCGCGAAAGCCAGGGCAACGAGGCCCTGCCCCGTATGCTTGTGGCCACCTACCGGCCGGTGCGCGAGGCCACGGACACCTCGCCCACGGATGGCGACGGCCCGGCCGGTTCCTTCACGACCCGGCTGGCCCTGCCCATTGGCGGCGTCTCCCCCCAGGGGGTGCAATGAACCGGCCCGCTAGGCGCCCCGGGCAGGCCGGGGCGGCGCTTCTTCTGGTGCTCATCCTGGTGGCCGCCCTGTCCCTGGCCCTGGCCGGGGCCCTGCCCCTGGCCCGGCTGGAGATGGCCGGGGAGAGCACCGAGGCGGCGGCGGTCACGGCCCGGGCCCGGGTCGATTCCGGGCTGCTTCTGGCCGCGTCGCTTTTGTCCCGCGACGCGACGATCAACCAATTCGATCATCCGGGCGAGGCCTGGTCCGCCTTTTTCGCAAGCGACGCCGAAAGGGCCAGGATCATGGCCGAGGGGCAGGTCACGGACAGCGCGGTGGCCGGGCTTTTTGCCGATGGCGCGCTTTCGGGCACGGTGACGGACGAATCCGGGAAGATTCCGGTCAACGCCCTGATCATCGGCGGCTCGTCTCCCTATGTCCGGATTCTGCGCGATCTGTTGCTCGGCCCGACCTTCAAACTGACCGAGGTCGAGGCCAACCGGGTGGTGCTGGCCATCCTGGACTGGGTGGACGTCGACAGCCAGCCCGCAGACTCCGCAACCCTGGGCAGCGACTTCCGCTCAGGGTACAGCGGCGCCGAGGCCCCGTACTATACCGCCCTGGGCCGGGACCACCTGCCGCCCAACGCCACCATGCTGTCTTTGGGGGAACTGTTGCGGGTGCGCGGGGTGACCCCCGCGATCTACGACGGCACGGCCGGTCGTCCGGGGCTCAAGGATCTGCTCACGGTCCACGGCAAGGGGACGACGGGCATCAACGTGAACACCGCTCCCGAGCCGGTGCTGGCGGCCCTGGCCTGGAAAAACGGCGAATCCGCGGCCCTGGCCTTCGCCCGGGACGTGGTCGAGTTCCGGGCGCAGCCCGGCAACTTCGCCGCCCTGCAGAATCCTGAATGGGTGCGCACCACCCTTTCGGCCCATGCCAACCTGGTGTTGGCCGGAGTTTCGCTCACGTCCCGAGGGACGTATTATTGCGCCGATCTCACAGGCGTGTCGGGTTCCTCCAAGGCCCGGCTCCTGGCCTGGCTCAGGCGGGACGATGACGGCAAAATCGTGGTGGTCGCCCGCCGGGCGTGGTAGACGTTGCCCCGGGGGAACGCCCCCCGGCGGCGTCGGACGTGGCCTGACGGCAAGAAGGAAAGGCGGGAATGCGCATAGCGGGAATCGACGTGTCGGGAAGCGAGATTCGGCTCGTGGTCCTGACGCGCACCCTTTTTCGAACCCGGTTCGAGGGCATGGCCCGGGCCGTGGTTTCTCCCGAAGCCACCCCGGCCGCAAAGGGCCGCGCGGCGCGCGATCTGCTTTTGTCCCAAGGGTTTGGCGGCGCTGCGGCGATCCTTGGCATGGACTCGGAAGCGGCCATGGTGCGCCGGGTGGTTTTTCCCTTCAGTTCTCCGGGAAAAATTGCCAAGGTGCTGCGGCTGGAGCTTGAATCCGTCATGCCCGGCCCCCTCGCGGGGCAGGCATTGTCCTGCGTCAGGGCCGGAAGCGACGGCCCGCAGCCGTCCGGGATTTTCGGCCTGTCTGGCCGATCCGGACGGCACGCCTATCAGGCCGCCGCCATTCCCATGGGCGTGGTTGAGCGGCATCGGGAGGGATTTTCGGCCCTGGACCCGGAGGTGTTGGACCTGGATCTGACCGGTCTGTGTTGGGCGGCCCTGGCCACCCAACACGCCCTGGCCGCGCCGTCCCCGGCCGGACAGGGCCTTGCGGCGATCCTTGGCGGCCTCGTCGCCCGGCCGCCGGACGCGGCATCCCGGCACCCGGTTCTGGCCGTGGACGTGGAGCCCGGCCGGGCGCTTCTGGCCTTGTGCGCCACGGGGCAACCCCGGCGGGTGCGCCAGGCCTCCCTGGCCGGAATGGACCCGGGCGGCGAGGCGTGGTTTGCGGAGTTGTGTCGGCAGATCGTCTTGACCCTGGCGGCCGAGACGGGGTTTGGCCCGGCCGATATCCTGCTTTTCGGGACGCTGGCCGATGCCGGACTGGCCGAACGGCTGGCGGCGCGGCTGGAGGAGCGGCCTGGGTTTGGCCTGTGCCGCGAGGTGCGCTGCCCGGCGGACCTGGGAAGCCTTCTTTTTCCCGGCCAGGACAAGGCCCGGGAACTCACTGTGGACATGGCCGTGGCCTGCGGCCTGGCGCTTCGCGGCGTCGGGGCGGGGGGGCTCAATTTTCTGGACGACGACCCGTCCGGGAGCTCCCTGGTGCGCGAGGCCCTGGGGCTTTCGGGGCAACCCGGGCATCTTCGGCGGGCCGTGCTCCTCGGGGCCGGGCTGGGGATGGCGATACTGGCCTACGGGGCGGACGCCTCAGTCGACATCCAACTCAAAAAGGCCTGGCTGGCCCGTCTGGAGGGGGAGTTGGCCACCCTCGTGGCCCAGGCCGCCCCGGGCACGCGCAAGGGCATGGAGCCCGGCCAGTATGTCAGCGTGCTGCGGGACCGGCTCCGGGAGATGGAGGCGGCTTGGCCCGCCAGGCTGCGTTCCGGGGTGGGCGGCGGACTGACCCAGCTTTTGCGCACGGTCTCCCGGGCCATTCCCGAGGGATCGCCGGTGGTGGTGGGGGAATTCACCGTGGACGGGCGGCGGGTGCGCATGACGGCCACGGCCGACGCCTATGAGACCGTGGAGTCGGTACGCGCCAAGCTTTTGGAATCGGGCGGTTTTTCCGCTGTCGAGATCAAGGGGGCGACCTCCAAGGCGGGGGGCGGCGGGGTGGAGTTTGAACTGGAGATGACCGCCAGCGGCGCAAAGGACGGCCTGTGAGCGAATCCGTGCGCCGAATGGCCCTTTTTGCCGTGGCCGGCCTTCTGGCCCTTTTGGCCCTGGACAGTTGGGTGCTGTCCCCTGTGGCCGAGACCCGGCACAAACTCGCCACGCGCATCGAGCGGGCCGAAAAGGCCCTGGCCGAGGCCGGGGCCCTGGAAAAGCGCCGCCAGGAGGTGGCCGCCCGGTTAAGCGAGGTCGCCGGGGCCAGCGGGGACGTGAACCTGTTCGCCCTGCTCCAGACCATGGCCAGGGAGGCCGGGGTGTCCGGGCAAATCGAATACATGCGGCCGTCCAGCCGGGAGGCGGGGTCGGGGATGCGCGAGGAGATCGTGGACATGCGGCTGCGGCGCGTGGCCCTGGGGGACATGGCCGCTTTTCTGGGCCGCATCGAGGCGGCCCCGGAGGCCCTGTCCGTGCGCAAGCTGTCGTTTCGGGCCGATCCCGCCGAGGGCCTTAATGCCGATGTGTCCATTTCCGTGCCCGTGGGCCGGGAACAGGCCGCAACCGACAAGCCGTCGTCCCCTGGTCCGGGGCCGAACCGGGACACGCCCCGGGAGGCCGCCCCATGAGCGTGTCCGCCTTGGTGGCGCGGGTGCGGCGTCTGGCCGGGAGAAGCGCCCCGGAAGGCGACTCCGTGGACCGCGCCGCGTCCATCCCGACCCCTGCGCCGACCCCTGCGCCGCCCTCCGGCCAGCCTGGCGCGCCGCGTCCGTCCCTGGCCGTCCGGGTGGCGTTCGCCGCCATCCTGGCGGTTTTCACCCTGTCCCTGTCCCTTTTTATGCTGGCCGCCAGGTTTCCGGACGAGCGGCTGCGCCTGTGGGCGGAACGCACCCTGTCGCCGGGACACGGCCTGAACCTCTCCGTGCGCGAGGCCCGGGCCACGCTGTTTCCTCCGGGGGCCGTTTTGAGCGGGCTGCGGCTTCGCCTGGAGGGCGCAGCGGACCCCCTGGCGGACATGCCCGAGGCGCGCCTGGGGCTGTCCCTTTGGGCGGTCTGCCTGGGCCGCCTGGAGGTGTCGGCCGAGGGCCGGACGCTGGGCGGCGAGCTGACCGTCGAAGCGGCCTCGGACGACATCTTCGGGGGCGGCTGGCGCGAGGTGGTCATAACGGCCAGCGGCCTTGATTTTGGCCGGTCGCCGGGGTTGCCCTGGCTCGTGAACCGTCATGCAGGCGGGCGGCTTTCGGGGGAGTTGCGCCTTGTGCCGGGAAAAACCGTGTCCGGGAAGGCCGGGGTCTTGCTGGAGGACGCCTTCCTTGAGGTCGAGGGGGAGATGCTGCGGGCCGTGCGCGTCGAACTGGGGCGGATGGCCATACGGGCCGAATACAAAGACGGCGGGCTGGATGTTTCGGAATGCTCCGTGGCCTCGGACATGCTGCGGGGCGGCCTGACGGGGCGGATCGATTCGCCCGGGCCGGGCGGGGACATTCGGGCCAGCCGACTGGCGCTTGCGGGAACCCTGACCGACGAGGTCCAGGCCGAGGTCACTTCCCCCCGGCCTGCCGGGCTGCGGCTAACGGGGACCGTTTCCGCGCCGGTTCTGACCTGGGAGGCCGGGGCGGATTCGGGCAAGGCAGGGCAGAGCCCTCCCACGCCGCCTGCCCCGCCCGGCAAGCCGTAACCGTCAGGGACAGGTTCCCTGGCGGCGGCATTCCTCGATGGATTGGCATGAGCCCAGTTCGCAGGCCCGGACCAGATCGTCGCATCCGGCCGCGTCTTCCAGGCGCAGGCGCATAAGCCCCAGGTTCTTCCATCCCTTGACGAATTTCGGATCGACGGCCACCGCCCGGCGGTAGTCGTCCACGGCCTCCTTGTTGCGTCCCAGGCGGCCCAGGGCGATGGCCCTGTTGAAATAGATCTCCTTGTCTTCGGCCACGGCCAGGGCCCGGGAAAAATCCGCCACGGCCTCGGCGTCCTCGCCCCGCATGAGCCGGATGTAGCCCCGGTTGTTCAGGGAATTGGCGTCGTTTGGACGCATGGTCACCAGATAATCGTAGATGGGCAGGGCCTTTTCGTATTCCAAGCGGGCCTGGAGCACGGCGGCCTTGTTGAACAGCGGTTCGAAGGGGGCGTCGCCCATGAGGGAGGCGGCCCGGTCGAAATGCGTCAGGGCGTTGTCGGTTTCGTCCAGGGAAAAATAGACCAGCCCCAGATTGTTTTCGGCCTGGGCGAAATCGGGCTTGAGCGCCAGGGTGATCTCGAAGTCGGCCGCGGCCTCGCGGTATTTTTCCAGCCGGGCCTTGGCCAGTCCCCGGTTGTAATACCCGGCCGTATGGGTCTTGTCCTGGGACAAGAGAACGTTGAGGGTCTTGATGGAGTCCGCGTAGCGGCCCAGCTTGTACAGAACCACGGCCCGGCCCAGAAGGGCCTTGGCGGATTTCGGGTCTTTGGCCAGGGCCCGGTCGTAGAGGGGCAGTGCCTCCGGATAGCGTTTTTCGGCATAGAGCTGCCCGGCGATGGCCATGTCGTTTGCAGCTCCCGGGTCCGTCTTGGACGCGCCGTGGGCGCCGCACCCAGATAAAAGGGCCGCGACGATCCATACCGTCGCCGCAAAAACGGCGAAGGCGGGCAGGGCGCGGGGACGGGCAATGGGCATGAGGGCTCCCGGTAAAAGTCGGTTCATGCGGCCTGTGATCCGATGAATTGGGAAATCTAAAGCATTGCGGCCCGGCGGGCAACCATGGCGGTCGGCCCGGGGGCGGTCGGCCCGGGGGCGGCGGCCCATCGGCCCCGGCGACGAGAGGGTCAGGGCGGCGGGGGCGTTGCCCGGCCGAGCCGGAAGATGCCGTAGGTGGCCAGAAGGTTGGGAAAAAGGGTGGCCACCCGGCCGGTTTCCTGGTGGTGCGGGGTGCGTATGGCCGTCTCGTGCAGGATGGCGAACCCCGAGGCCTTGCAAAAGCGCCGGAAGTCCTTGAGGGCGATGACCCGGATGTTGGGGGTGTCGTACCACTGGTAGGGAAGCTCCCGGGAGACCGGGGCTTTGCCCTTGAAAAAAAGCTGGGCGCGCACGCCATAGTGGGCGAAGTTGGGGAAGCTGACGATGCCGCGTTTTCCCACCCGCAGCATCTCCCGGATGAGCCGGGCCGGATCGTAGACCTGTTGCAGGGTCTGGCTCAGGATCACGTCGTCGAAGGCCTGGTCCGGATAATCGCGCACCTCTTCGTTGATGTCGCCATGCACCATGGACAGCCCGCGGGTGAGTCCCTCGGCCACCTTGGCCTCGTCGATCTCGATGCCCGAGCCGCGGATGCCCTTTTCCCGGATGAGGTGGGAGAGCAGATCCCCCGCGCCGCAGCCCAGGTCCAGCACCTTGGCGCCAGGCTCGATCCAGGAGGCGATGATTTGCAGGTCGTAGCGCATCCGGTCAGCCCCCTGCCTTCGCTTCGCCCGTATCGGGCGTATCGGGCGTCTCGGCTCGGGCGGTCTGCCGCATGCGGTCCAGAAAACGCTCGATGATGGCCGAAAGGCGCGGATTGCGCAGCAAGAAGGCGTCGTGGCCCCAGTCGGCTTTTATCTCCACGAAGCTCACGTCCAGGCCGTTTTTCTTCATGGCCTGGACCATGGCCTTGGACTGGTAGGTCGGATAGAGCCAGTCCGAGGTAAAAGACACCACCAGATAGGCGCACCTCGCCTTGGCGAAGGCCGAGACGGCCGAGCCGCCGCCGTGGGCGTTTTCCAGGTTGAAATAGTCGGCGGCCTTGGTCACGTACAGGAAGGAATTGGCGTCGAAGCGGTCCACGAATTTTTTGCCCTGGTGGCGCAGATAGCTTTCCACCTGGAAATCCGCCTCGAAGTTGAACGAGATGTCGCAGCGGTCCTGCAGCCTGCGGTCGAACTTGGCCCGCATGGCCTCGTCGGAGAGATAGGTGATGTGTCCGATCATGCGGGCCACGGCCAGCCCCGTGTCCGGCTTTTCCGGGTGGGCGTAATAGTCGCCGCCGCGCCAGTTCGGATCGGCCATGATGGCTTGGCGGGCCACCTCGTTGAAGGCGATGGCCAGGGCCGAATGCTTGGTGGTGGAGGCCAACGACACGGCCCCGCGCACCATGTCCGGATAGCGCACGGACCATTCCAGAACCTGCATGCCGCCCATGGAGCCGCCCACCACGGCCAGAAGCCTGGTGATGCCCAGATGGTCCACCAGGGCCTTTTGGGCCGCGACCATATCGCCGATGGTCACCACGGGAAATTCCAGGCCGTAGGGCGCGCCCGTGGCCGGATTGATCGAGCCTGGTCCTGTGGAGCCCATGCAGCCGCCGAGCACGTTGGCGCAGATGACGAACACGGCGCCAGTGTCGATGCCCTTGCCCGGGCCGATCATGCTGTCCCACCAGCCGGGCTTGGGGTCGGAGGCGTCGTAGTATCCGGCGGCGTGGGAGTCGCCGGTTAAGGCGTGCAGCACCAGCACGGCGTTGTCTTTTCGCGGGGAAAGCGCGCCGTAGGTCTCGTAGGCCAGGGTCACCGGGCCGATGGACAGGCCGGATTCCACGGTCAGGGGATGGGGCGGGGCGGCGAAGGTGAAGAACTTTTTCTCCACCAGCCCCACGGAGCCTCCCGGGGCAGTCTGATCGACGTATTCGCTCACGGTGCGCGCCACTCCTTGACCGGCATGGGATTTCATAACGCCGAAGCAGGGACTTGTCATCCGGGGTCCGGGGATGCCCCGGGGTATGTATCGGGGGATGTCCGTGAGGATGTCCGTGAGGATGTGGGGGAGATGGCCCCGCGTGTAGGGGGGGGCCGGGTGCGGGGTAGGCCTGAACAGAGGGCGGCGCGGGCCCGCGTTCCCGCCGCGCCGGGCAGAAACAGGGGCTTTGCCCTTTGGGGCGCATGGGATATAGGGGCCTTGCCCCGTGCGGAACCATCCGCTGCGGGGCCACGGAGGATAGTGTGAACATAACGAGATGCGGCGGCCTCGCCGCCATATGCGCTTTGTTTTTCTGCCTTGGGCTGGCCGGGGCCGCCCTGGCCGCCGACCCCGGGAAAAAGCCCGACGGATTCCGGGGGATCGCCTGGGGAACCGAGGCGTCGTCGTTAAAGGACATGACCCTGGTTGAGACCGACGGGGAGTTTACGGATTACGACCGCAAAGGGGACAAGAAGGATCTGGGCGGCATGCCCGTGGCCATGGTCACCTACGGATTTTACAAGGGTAAATTCTACCATGCGGCCATCGCCTACGAAGGGACCACGGGGTTTGACGCCGTGCAGGAGCACCTGGCGGCCAAATACGGGCCGCCCGACGCCGTGGCCGAGCGTACCGACGACGCGGGCCGGGCCTATGTGCTGGCGGCCTGGAACTGGCCGGGCTACGCCTATATCGGACACCGCCGCTACAAGGACGGCAGCGCCGGACGGGTGTTTTATTTCTACAGCCCCCTGGTGGAGGCCTCCAAGGCGGCGGCGGCCTCGTCCGTGGCCACGGCGGCCATGGACCCCCAGGCCCCGGGCGCGGGCAAGGCCCCGGCTACCCAGGCGAAACCCCGGCCGGGCAGCGACGAAAAGCCGGGAAAGCCCGAACCCGTCGCCAGGCCTTCGTCTCCCGCCCCGGCCGCCCCGGCCGTTCAGGACGAAGCCGCGCCATCCCTGGCCGACAAGGCCAGCACCCGGCCCGCGCCGACGATTCCGGCCGAGCCCGGCCAGGGGAGAACCCACGTGGTCGAAAAGGGCGACATGCTTTCGGCCCTGGCCAAGCGCTACGGCGTGCCCAGAAACGACATCCTGGCCGCCAACCCGGGGATCAATCCCACCAATCTCAAGCTTGGGCAGACATTGATCATCCCGGCCGGGGGCAAGGCCCCGGCGGTTTCCGAGCCCCAGGCCGCCGTGACGACCTCTGCCGCCGCCCCAGAGGCGCACGCTCCCCCGGTCCCGGAGGCGAAACCGGCCCAGAAGCCCCATCCTCCCATGGAAACGGCGGCCGCTCCCGAGACGGCCCCAGCGTCCGTGTCCGGCGAGGAAGCCAGGCCGGTCCAAAAGGCCCCGTCCGAGGCCGTGAAGACGCCTGCGACGGAGAAAAAGGCCGCGCCAGGAACCCATATCATCGTCCAGGGCGACATGATCTCGGGCCTGGCCAAGCGGTACGGGGTCACGGAAAAGGACATCCTCAAGGCCAACCCGGGCCTCAAAGCCAGCAACCTCAAGCTGGGTGCGGTCGTCAGGCTGCCCCACGGCGCAACCCTGGGAGCCGCCGAGCCGCACGGCGCCGCTGAAGTGGCGGCGTCCGCGCCCGAGCCGAAAACGGAACCCCGAACCGAGCCGAAGCCCGAACCCAGGACCGAGCCGAAGCTCGAATCCAAGCCCGAGGCCAAAGCCGAGGGGAATGCCGAACCCTCTCCCGGGCCAAAGGCCGAGGCCGCCCCCGAGATGGCCGCCCCCCCGGCGAAACCCGGGCCGAAAGCCGATTCCACGGCGCAGGCCGGGGTGGAAACCAAACCCGAGCCCACGCCGCAACCCGCCCCTGAGGCCACGCCCCGGGTCGCCGGGCCGGAACCCGGGACCGCGCCGAAGGCCGAGACCCGGCAGGCCGCCCCCAATGACGGACAGAAGGCCCAGGCGGCCAGGCCCCGGGAGCATGTGCTGGAATTCGACGACACCGTGTCCGGGCTGGCCAAACGCTACGGGGTCACGGAAAAGGCCATCCTCAAGGCCAACCCGGGGCTCGATTCCCGCAAGCTGAAGCCTGGGCGGAAAATCAAGATCCCTTAAGCGATGGTCCTGCCGTCCTGTCCCGGCCGGACTCGGTGGCGGCGGCCAATGTCCGGCTTCGACGAATTGCGTTGCGCTCCACGTCGCCGCCGTTCATTTGCCTCTGATCCGTCGCCCGGCCCTGGCGACGGGGATGCAGTGATGCCCCGGCGCCGCAACGAAAGAGGGAAGGCGAAAGCCTCCGGCGGCCAGACGGAGCCGCGCTCCCTTTGGAAACCCCGGGCGCTGCGCCGGGAAGCAGGCCTGCCGCCAGCATGTCTTTTCTGGGGATGGCCGCCGATTGGCCGTGAGGGTCAGGCCGGGCGACGGGTTGGCGCAGGGCGCGCCCGGCAGCGCGAAGCATTGCTGCCGAAGCGCCGTGTCGCGAACCCCGAGCCCGGCAGATCAGCGGACTCTGCGGCGTTCGCTACGGCCTCTGCGGCGTTCGCTACGGCCTCTGCGGCGAACCCCGAGCCCGGCAGATCAGCGGACTCAGAAGCTCGGGCGCAAGGCGAACTCTTACGACCCTCCGAGGGCATGTCAGCGGATTGCGGACTCAGGATAAAAGCCGGGCCAGGGCGTTCGCGCCCAAAAGCACCTGGGCCATGGCCCCGAAGCACAGAAACGGCCCGAACGGAATGGGGATGGCGCTTTTTTTCCCCTTCCCGCCGAAAAGAAAAAACGGACTGCACACCAGCGCCGCCACGCTGCCCATGAGAATCGCCAAGGGCAGTCCCACGGCCCCGCACATGCCGCCGATGGCCAGCATCAGCTTCACGTCGCCGCCGCCCAGGCCGTCCACGCCGCGCAGATTCCGGTAGCCCCAGGACAGAAGCCAGAAGACCGCAAATCCCCCGCCGGCCCCGTACAGCGCCAGAGGCAGTCCCACCCCGGGCGTCAGCCACCCGGCCGCGATGCCCAGCACGGCGGCCGGATAGGTCAGGCGGTTGGGCAGAAGGAAGGTGCGCAGATCAATGGCCGAGGCGACGATGAAAAGCCCTCCCACGGCCAGAAGAACCAGAAAAAGCGGCGTGGGGCCGTATTTCAGGGCCACAAGCGCGGCCCAGGCCGCCGAGACGATCTCCAGCAGCGGATAGCCGATGGGGATGCGCACCCCGCAGGAGGCGCATCTCCCCCGGGCCAATACATAGCCCAGAAGCGGGATCAGTTCCCACCAGGAGAGACGATGCCCGCAGGCCGGGCAATGCGACGGCGGCAACACGATGGACTGGCCCACCACGTAGCGGTGGGCGCACACGCTGTAGAAGCTGCCGAGCAAAAGCCCAAACAGCCCGGCCAGCCAGGGAAACAGGCGCACAAGCGCCGGATCGGCAAAAAACCGGATCATCAGGCTCCGTCGCCGTCGGGGGACAGGGGTTCATAGTCCCCCCCGGCCTTTTTGATTTCTTCCAGGGCCACTTCGAAAATGACCGGCATCTTTTCGGCCATTTGCGGCGTAATGTCCACCGCCATGGTCTGGTAGTCGAAGGGCTCGACGCCGACCACCACGGCCTCGGGCCGGTTTCCGGCCAGACCGCAGCAGATCAGCGTGTCCACCAGGTCCGACTGGTGCATGGAGTTTTTAAAGGCCAGGGACTTGCGCAGATCCTCGCCGGTCAGCAGATAGACGCTGCCCGGTTCGTCGCCGCCTAAAACGGCGTCGATGACAATGAGCTTTTCGCACTGCATGATGGGGTCCATCAGCCGCATTCCGAGGGTGCCACCGTCCATGAGCGTCACGTTGTCGGAAAAGCGGTAGTCGCGCAGCAGGGCCTCCACGGCCCGGACCCCCACGCCCTCGTCGGTGTACAGGATGTTGCCCACGCCAAGAACCAGGATTTTGGGAACGGTGTCGTGCATAGGGTACCGCCAAAAAACGGGAACCCGGCGCTGGCCGGGTTCCCGCATGGATGCGTTGCGTCTTGAGGCTAGCGGATGCGGAACTTCAAGACTTCGTTGGTTTCGGGCTCGATCACGTGCACGCCGCAGGCGATGCAGGGATCGAAGGCATGCACGGTGCGCAGGATCTCGACCGGACGCTTGGGATCGGCGATGGGGGTGCCGATCAGGGCCTCTTCCACGGGGCTGACGGCCCCGGCGGCGCAGCGCGGTCCCAGGTTCCAGGTGGAGGGCACCACGAGCTGGAAGTTGTCGATCTTTTTGTCCTTGATCTTGATCCAGTGGGACAGGGCGCCGCGCGGCGCGTCCACCAGGCCCACGCCCTCGGCCTCGGCGGGCATTTCCCATTTGGCGGCCAGGTTGGTGTCGCCCTTTTTGATGTTGGCGGCGTATTCCTTGATCCAGCCGTCCATCTTCTCGGCGATGATGGCGGTCTCGATGCCGCGGGCTGCCGTGCGGCCCAGGGTGGAGAACAGCGCCGTGGCCGGGATGCTGAGCTTTTTCAGCACGGTGTCCACGAGGCCCTTGGTCTCCTTGTGTCCCTTGGCGTAGGCGATGAGCACCCGGGCCAGGGGGCCGACTTCCATGGCCTTGCCGTTGTAGCGGGGGGCCTTCATCCAGGAATAGCGTTCCTTGTCATCAAGCTTGGTGTACTGCGGGTCGGTGACGCCCTCGTACGGATGGTGGGGCTGGTCGCCCTTGTACCAGGAGTACTTGACGTGCTCGGTGATGGCCTTGAGGTCCACCTTGTCGATTTTCTTGAGATCCCGGTTCATCATGACGCCGGCCGGGAAGTAGCAGGATTCCATGTATTTGGCGGTATCCTGGACGTTGGTCGGGAATTCGCCAAAGGACATGAAGTTGGTGGTTCCGCCGATGCCGCCCCAGTCTTTGTAGAAACCGGCCACGGCCAGAAGGTCGGGGATGTACACTTCGTCCACGAACTTCTTGGTTTCCTTCCACAGCGCGGTGAACTCGGCGATGCGATCCGGGGTCATGGCGTCGTAGTTGGTGCAGCCGCCCACGATGGTGAACTGGGTGTGGGGGTTCTTGCCGCCGAACACGGCCATGCAGCGCGCGGCCTTGACCTGCAGGTGCAGGGCCTCCAGGTAGTGGGCCGTGGCGATGAGATCGACCTCGGGCGGCAGGTAGTAGGCCGCATGCCCGCCCAGGAAGTAGGCGTTGGTGAAGATGCCCAGCTGTCCGGTCTCCACGAAGGCTTTCAGGCGGTCCTGCACGGCCTTCAAGGATTCGGCGGAGTTGCCCGGGCGGGACGGGGCGATGTTGGCGGCCAGTTTGGCGGCCTTCTGGGGGTCGGCCTTGAGCGCGTTGGTGACATCGACCCAGTCCAGGGCGTGCAGGTGATAGAAATGCACGATGTGGTCATGCAGATACTGGGCGGCCATGACCAGGTTGCGCATCATGCGGGCGTTGGCCGGGATGTTGACCTTGACGGCGTTGTCCACGCAGCGGGTGGAGGCCAGGGCATGCACGTAGGTGCACACGCCGCAGGCGCGCTGGGTGAAGTGCTGGGCGTCGCGGGGGTCGCGGCCCTTCAGGATGATTTCCAGGCCCCGGAAAAGCTGCGAAGAGCTCCAGGCGTCCTTGATCTTGCCGTTTTCCACTTCGACCATGATCCGCAGGTGTCCCTCGATCCTGGTAATGGGATCGACGATGACCGGCCCTGTGAAGGTGCTCTGCGGAGTGGGTTTACTTTCAGCCATATTGTCCTCCATCAAGCGATGATGATTCGTGAGTGACAGCCGACCTGAATTCTCGGGCGGCGGCCTTGGCTACTGTTGATAGAACGGGCTCATGGAATCCCAGAAATCGGGCTCGCTGCACCCGATGCAGGGATGTCCGGCCTGAACCGGCCAGTTGGTCTGGTTGAACAGCACCTTGGGGCAGTTGTTGTAGGTGACCGGCCCCTTGCAGCCCAGTTCGTAGAGGCAGTAGCCTTTTTTGGCTTCCTCGGAGTCGAAGGACGGCGCGAATTCCGAGGCGTCGAAATGCTTGAGACGGGGACAGTTGTCGTGGACGGTCTCGCCGAAGAACATGTTCGGACGGCCGTCCTTGTCGAGTTCGGGAATGCCCTTGGTCAGCACATGCACCACGGCGCCCACGAAGTTGATGGGGTTGGGCGGGCAACCGGCGATGTTGATGGTGGTCACGCCGGTGGCTTCCTTGACGCTGACGGCCTGGCTGGGATTGGGCTTGGCCTTCTGGACGCCGCCGAAGCAGGAGCAGGTGCCCATGCAGATGACGCCCTTGGCTTTGGGGGCCAGTTCCTTGGTGGTCTCGAGCATGGTCTTGCCGGAGACTTTGCCCCAGGCGCCGTTTTCGATCATGGGAATGCCGCCCTCGACGACCAGGAAGAATCCGTCCGGCGCAGCCACGGCCTTGTGCAGGGCTTCCTCGGCGGCCTCGCCTGCGGCGGCCATGATGGTCTCATGGTAGTCCAGGGAGATGGTGTCCAGGATCAGCTCGTCGATAAACGGTTTCACCGTGCGCAGGATCGCCTCGGAGCAACCCGTGCATTCGGCGTTGTGCAGCCAGACGACGGAGGGACGCTTGGCTGCGGTGAGCGCCTGGGCCACCTTGGGCGCGAACGCCGGGCCCATGCCCATGGCGGCGGCCACGGACGCGCAGAACTTCATGAAGTCGCGGCGCGTGACGCCCCGATCTTCAAGCCGTTTTTCAGCATTTTCCCTGCCAAGACCCACAGAGAATTTCATAAAACTCCTCCTTTCAGTTAGGGCCAACGCGCCGGCTGTATCGCCACCCTCGGGATTCCGGCGCACTGGTTGTGCCGTTGCCGACAGCGGCCTGTCTCTGTGTCCCCTTCGTTGCGGGACTGAAGCATGGCCGCCAACGTGAAAAACATCACGATATACTTCCGTCCAAGAATCACTTTTACAACGAAAGGTCAATGGGGTTCCGGAAAAAAACAAGCAAAGACGCAATCATAGCATGTAACTGTACAGTCTGGTCGAGTCCGTATTACCTTTTTTATTTTCTTATGCAGACGGCAGGGACGTCTTTTTTATTGTGCTGCATGTCCATTTTTGTCAGATTTCTTCCCCTCGACCAATCCGGATCGATCACCACGCAGCGCCCTGGCTTTTATCAATAGCTCGGGCCGGTATTCAAAATGCATGATGTCATATTCCGCCCACTTACCACCCCAAATGAACCCTTCGGCCTCAAAGGCCGCAACCACCTCCTCCGGGAAGGACTGCCTCCGGGCCAGCTTGTCCGAGGGACGCCGGTGGTGACGCCAGTACGGGTTGCGGCCCGGATTGACGTCCACGGCGATGCCCAGGGCGTGCATGCTCAGGCGGCTGGTCCCGGCGATGGTCCGCCAGTTGAAGGTGCCCACCACCGGGTAGAGCACGTCCCGCAGTCCGCGATCCCGGGCCACCAAGTCCTCAAGCCGGGCGGCGACCCGCTCCAGGGCGTCCGCCGCGCCGTTTCTGGTGTTGAAGGGCACCGTGCGGTCCAAAAAGCGCACCGGGCGGCAGGCGGCCGACACCTCGGCCGCGTCCCGGCCGTAGACCTCGGTCAAAAACTCCGTCACCCGCCGTCGGCCCGGATGCTGCCCGGCCGGGGGGTCGCCGGCCAGCGGGCCGGGCTGGTACGGCTGGGCCAGCATGTCTTCCAGGTCGGGGGCCTCCAGGGCCTCATCCGCCGACTTGGCGCGGCCGTCGTCATAGACGAACCGCTTTCCGGATCGGGTGACCACGAAAAACCGGCCATCTTCGTCCACGACCTCCACGATCACCCCCGGATAGGCGGCCAGCAGGACCGCCAGGTCAAGCTGCTGCGCCGTCCCGGACTCTCCGAGGGCCGCCGCGCCGTGGGGCGTCTCGGCAGCCCCGGCCCGCGCCGTCGGCAGGGCGACTCCGGCAAAACACAGTGATCCAGTCAAGATATAAGTCCATATCCGATATGCGCAAGAATGCGGAAAAATGATCATGGCGAGACGTTCTCCTCTCCCCCTGGGTTTCGTCTGAAACATGCGCCAAGGGCACAGGGAGTTGCGGCTTCCCTTGCCCGGCGATCAACGGTATTTTGCCATCGAACTCCCTCGCCCGCCAGCCTGCCCGCATGCTGCGGGCCAAGCAGGGGCGGCCCTGCAAGGGACGCCCCTTTCCCGGTATCGCCAAAAGGAGAGAAAAATGGACGCGACGCGGCAAAAATCCATTCCGGGGCTTCTCGTCATTGTCATTGTCGGCGTGGTCATCCTGTATGCCGCCCTGTTGACCGCCATGGCCTTCCGGGACACGGCGGACGCGGTTTCGCCGTCCCCGCCGCCAGCCGCCCGGGACGGCGCCGCCGTCCCCGTTGCGGCCCCGAAGCCCGGCATGTCCTCCCCCGGGCAATCCCGGCCCCCCGTTGCGCAGCCCCTGCGCGTCAGCCCCACGGGCCCCGTGGGCAAGGCCTCGGAGGATCCCCTGCCCGGGGCCGGGAACCTCCCCGGCGGCGGCAAGGCCCTGGGAAACTAGGGCGGTCGGCCCTTCGCCGGTGTCGTCGGGGCCTGACTCCCAAAATGGCAGGCGGCGTGCCCGGGGAACACGTCCCGTCGCCGGGACGACGGGACGACGTGCGCCAGCGGTCCCGGTTTTCGGTTTCGGCCAAGGCTTTGGCCGTACTGCCGGTGTTTTCTCCGCATCATTATATATGAACGTCGCGGTCGACAGGGCGGGCCGGGTTCTGGCGGGCGCATGTCCATGGCGCACGGCTTGTGCGGGGGGTTGCAATTCCCTGGCGGGTTGGCGATGGTGGCGGCATGAGCATGAGCCTGGAAAAAAGCTGGAAGATGCGCGGCCAGGGTGGCGGCGCGACGGGGTTCGGACATCGCCTGGGCGTCTCCGATCTGGTGGTGGAACTCTTGCGCGGCCGGGGGCTTTCGACCGTGGAGGAGATGGACGTTTATCTGTCGCCGGGATTGCGGCATCTCATGCCGCCGGGGGAGATTCCGGGGCTGACGCGCGGGGCCGAGGTCGTGGCGGCGGGCCTTGCCGCCGGGAAGCGGCTGGCCGTGTGGGGCGATTACGATGTGGACGGGGTGACCGGCACGACGCTTCTGTTGGATTTTTTGCGGCAAAGGGGCCTCCCGGCGGCTTGGCGCATCCCGAACCGGCTGGAGGAGGGCTACGGGCTGAACATGGCCGGGATCGAGGCCCTGGCCCGGGACGGGGTTTCCCTGCTGGTGACGGTGGACTGCGGCATCACCAACGTGGCCGAGGTGGCCCGGGCCAAAGAGCTGGGGATGACGGTGGTGGTCACGGACCACCATCTGCCCGGGCCGGAGCTGCCGCCTGGGGATGCGGTGTGCGACCCCAAGTTGTCGGAGAACGCCGGGAGCGATCTGGCCGGGGTGGGGGTGGCTTTTTTTCTGGCGGCGGCGCTGAACCGCATGCTCCCGGGGACGCCGTGCGACGTGCGCAGGCTCCTGGATCTGGTGGCCATGGGGACGTTGGCCGACGTGGTGCCGCTACGGGGCCAGAACCGGATTCTGGTCAAAAACGGGCTGTTGCTCCTGTCGGAGGCGCTCCGGCCCGGGGTTCGGGCCCTGCGCGAGGTCTGCGGGCAGACGCCGGGGACCCCCATCGGGGCGGGGCAGGTAGGCTTCGGCCTGGCCCCACGCATCAATGCCGCCGGGCGCATGGGCCGGGCGGATGCGGCCATGGACCTGCTCCTGGCCGGGGACATGGACACGGCCAGACCCCTGGCGGCCTTCCTGGATCAGGAAAACACCGAGCGCCGCCAGGAGGAGGAGCGCATCCTTGAAGAAGCCCGGGCCCAGGCGGCGACGTTCCCTGGCCGGGCTTCCCTGACCCTGCACGGGCCGGGCTGGCATTCGGGGATCATCGGCATCGTGGCCTCGCGCATCGTGGACGCCACGCACAAGCCCACCCTGATCGTGACCGAGGAGGGCGGGGCCCTCAAAGGGTCGGGCCGCAGCATCTCCGTGTTGGATCTGCACGAGGCCCTGACCGAGGTGTCGGATCTGTTCAGCAAATTCGGCGGGCACCGGCAGGCGGCGGGCTTTTCCCTGGCGGACGGCGACGTCGCGGCCCTGCGGGAGCGGTTCGAGGCGGCCGTGGTGCGGCGCATCGGGGCCGAGCCCATTCCGCCCGTGCTGACCTTGGACGGCGAACTGGGTTTTTCCCGCATCGACGCCGGACTGGTGCGGGAGATCGAGCTTTTGCAGCCGTTTGGGCCGGGCAATCCCGAGCCGCTGTTTTCCTCTCCGCCGGTGACGGCCCTGTCCCGGCGGACCTTTGGGGGAGGCGGGGACCATGTGGTGGTGTCGCTTCGCGACGAAACGGCCCAGGTGACCCTGCGGGGCAAGGGCTGGCGAATGGCGGGCGAAATCGCCGAGGCCATGGTGGGCCGGGCCGTGCAGGTGGCCTTCACGCCGCGCCTGGACACCTACGACGGACTGCCCAGGATCGAACTGCGGATCAAGGATGTCAAGGATATCAAGAGTTCGGGGAGCTAGGTTCACTTTTTGAAAAAGGTGAGTTCAACTTTTTTAACCGTAAAAAATTTTATACCTGCGTCAAAAAACCACCGTTTTTCCCTTGCCAACCACATGGGCCAGGCGTAAAAAGGCCTCACGCATCCGCGCGAAGGGTTCCGTTTTTTTGGGGAAAACCTCGCGAAGGATGGCAGGCATCGGCATCTGGTTGCAATGTGTAAAACGGAGGAAGGAACATGAAGCGTTTGACCCTTGCTTTGGCGGCCATTTTGCTCCTGGGTTGCTTCGCCAGCGCCCAGGCGGCCACCGAAGTGAAGATGACTGGTGATTTTCGCGTCTATGGAAACTGGTGGAGCGGCCGTAACTTCACCGGCTGGTCCAATCAGTTCAACGGCGGCTCCGCTGCCGGAACCCAGACCGAAGACGACTTCGGCGTCAACCAGCGCTTTCGCCTGCGCACCGACTTCGTGGCCAACGAGGCCCTGAAGTTCCGCTTGGGCATCCGCGTGAACAACCAGTGGTGGGGCCGCGGCACCCTGACCGCCGACGCGCCCGCCGTGTCCATCGATGTCTACCAGGCCTACCTGCAGTTCAAGTGGCCGGACACCGACATCGAGATCACCGCTGGCCGTCAGCCCCTGGCCCTGCCCCAGAGCGGCTATTTCGACGGCGGGCTGGTCTTCGATTCCGAAGCCGCCGCCCTGGTGATCACCGCTCCCCTGGTGCCCGACACCCTGGGCCTCTTGATCGGCTACAGCCGTTTCTATGACGACGGCCAGTGGGACACCACCACCACCCAGGTGGCTGATGAGCTGGACCTGTTCTTCATGGCCCTGCCCATCACCCTGGACGGTTTCAGCATCACCCCCTGGACCGCTCTGGGCATCGGCGGCCGCGACGCCGACTACGACAGCCTGGTGGCCGCGAACCTGGTCACCCCGGGCTTCAGCGATGTGGGTTGGAAGAACAATCAGAATGCCTATTGGTGGTTGGGCGGCGCGATCGAGATCGACGCCCTTGATCCCATCAAGTTCTACGCCGACGTGATCTACGGCCAGGGCGCCATGAGCGATCGCAAGGTCAATCAGCGCGCTGGCTGGTTCATTGACGCCGCCATCGAATACACCGGCTGGGATGTCCTGACCCCGTCCGTGTTCGGCTGGTGGAGCACCGGTGAAGACGGCTCCTGGAGCAACGGCAGCGAGCGTATGCCCTACACCGTGCCCTCCTGGAACGCCGGCGCCTCCTTCCTGTTCGACGGCGGACAGGAACTCGGCGCTGACAGCAACATGTACATGAACCCGATCGGCACCTGGGGTATCGGCCTGTCCCTGAAGGACATCTCCTTCATCGAAAAGCTGACCCACCGCATCACCTTCGCGTACGTGCAGGGCACCAACTCGTCCAAGGCCATCCGGGCGACGAACTACACCAACTACCTGATCAGCGCCACCGGCATGGCCGTGCCCATGACCGGCACGACCTACAGCCCGGCCTACTATGGTGTGGATTACTACGCCCCGAGCTACACCTCCAACGGCCTGTTCGCCATGGGCCGCGACCTGACCGCCAGCGAGTACGTGATCGGAGTGAACTTCGACCACAAGTACATGATCTATGAAAACCTGGCGGCCATCGTCGAGACCGGCTACGCCCACGGCGACTTCCAAAAGAGCGTGTGGGGTTCGCGCCTGGTCAACAAGTCCCAGGACGCCTGGCGCGTGGCCTTCGGCCTGCAGTACAAGTTCTAATGAAAGTGTAGCCGGATCATGCCGATGCCGTGGCCGGAACCTTCGGGTTCCGGCCTTTTTTTTGGTGCGCCCGGCAGGGCGCACCCACTTGGAGGTGAAAGTCCTCTCCAGACCTGGCAGGGGGAGCTGGTAGCCGGACGACGCAAGATGCAAAACGCGGCGGGAATCGCAACGCTCCGGAACCGTACGCCCGGTGCTGCGCGAGGGCGGAGCCCTTTCGGTCCCTGACTGCCCGGTGTTTTTACGCCACAGTGGCTCCATCGCCATCGTACTGGCCGGCTGAGGGCAATTCGCCATGGCGGGGGGAGGGGAGGCGGCTGGGCGGAATGCGCATGGGTTTTCGTCTCTTGGCCTGGCTCTGCGAGATGCTCTTTTTGCACTGCGCAGCGGCCGGAGGGAGGGGCGACGGCTTGTTTAGAATCTTAATATAATGAAATTACAGAGAAATATAGAATTGCACAGAAGGTAGAATTTTTTGTACCTGTGTCAAATTTACAGCCATTTCCCCTTGCATGTGTTTTCCGATTGGGCTAAAGCTTGCACATGCTTTCACAGAGGGCGGTCAGTTTTCATTGGCTGATCCTGGGAAAGCTTGCATCGGCAACCGGCACATATCCAAACCATGGAGGAAGGAACATGAAACGTTTGACCCTTGCTTTGGCGGCCATTTTGGTCCTGGGCTGCTTCGCCAGCGCCCAGGCGGCCACCGAAGTGAAGATGACCGGTGATTTCCGTGTCTATGGCAACTGGTGGAACGGCCGCAACTTCACCGGCTGGTCCAATCAGTTCAACGGTGGCTCCGCTGCCGGAACCCAGACCGAAGACGACTTCGGCGTCAACCAGCGCTTTCGCCTGCGCACCGACTTCGTGGCCAACGAGGCCCTGAAGTTCCGCTTGGGCATCCGCGTGAACAACCAGTGGTGGGGCCGCGGCACGCTGACCGCCGACGCGCCTGCCGTGTCCATCGACGTCTACCAGGCCTACCTGCAGTTCAAGTGGCCGGACACCGACATCGAAATCACCGCTGGCCGTCAGCCCCTGGCCCTGCCCCAGAGCGGCTACTTCGACGGCGGGCTGGTCTTCGACTCCGAAGCCGCCGCCCTGGTGATCACTGCTCCCCTGGTGCCCGACACCCTGGGCCTCTTGATCGGCTACAGCCGCTTCTATGACAACGGCCAGTGGGACGCCACCACCACCCAGGTGGCTGATGAACTGGACCTGTTCTTCATGGCCCTGCCCATCACCCTGGACGGCTTCAGCATCACCCCGTGGACCGCTCTGGGCATCGGCGGCCGCAATGCCAACTACGACAGCCTGGTTCTCGCCAACCTGGTCACCCCGGGCGCCATCGCCCCGGGCTGGTCGGAGAATCAGAATACGTATTGGTGGTTGGGCGGCGCGATTGAAGTCGACGCCCTTGACCCCATCAAGTTCTACGCCGACGTGATTTACGGCCAGGGCGCCATGGCTGACCGTCAGGTCAACAACCGCCGCGGCTGGTTCATCGACGCCGCCATCGAATACACCGGCTGGGATGTCCTGACCCCGTCCGTGTTCGGTTGGTGGAGCACCGGTGAGGACGGCTCCTGGCGCAACGGCAGCGAGCGTATGCCCTACACCGTTCCTTCCTGGAACGGCGGCACCTCCTTCCTGTTCGACGGCGGACAGGAACTCGGCGCCGACAGCAACATGTACATGAACCCGATCGGCACCTGGGGTATCGGCCTGTCCCTGAAGGACATCTCCTTCATCGAAAAGCTGACCCACCGCATCACCGTCGCGTACACGCAGGGAACCAACGCGTCCAAGGCCTTCCGCAGCATCAACTACGCCAACTACGCGATCACCGCCGCCGGCGTGGCCGTGCCCATGACCGGCGCCGTCGTGTCCCCGGCGTACTATGGCGTGGACTACACCTATCCTGGCTACACGTCCAACGGCCTGTTTTCCATGGGCCGCGACCTGACCGCCAGCGAGTATGTGCTTGGACTGAGCTTCGACCACAAGTACATGATCTATGAAAACCTGGCTGCCATCATCGAGACCGGCTACGCCCACGGCCACTTCCAGAAGAGCGTGTGGGGCCCCCGTCTTGCCAACAAGGCGCAGGACGCCTGGCGCGTGGCCTTCGGATTGCAGTACAAGTTCTAATGGAGTCATGACCGGATAATGCCGATGCGGCGGCCGGGATCTTCGGATCCCGGCCGTTTTTTTTGGTGCGCCCGGCAGGGCGCTGCCACGCGGAGGTGAACATTTCAAAACGGTGCGGGCGAGCACGGGAACGCCACAGGGTGAACCCCGGCACTTCGTAATACTTCAGAGACTTCGACCAGGGGAATGGACGTGTTGTGTATTCTATCTGACGTAGTTTCAGATAAAATAACGGATATGTTGTGCAAGTTGCGGTTTCATCTGTCCGCTGGCGACGGACGAGGAATCCGGGGGGATTTATTTACGTACGAAAGCGAAATAGTGTGCATATTGTGATTGATATGGGGTGCTGTACGGTGTGTGCTGTGAATTGTTGTTGCAGACGATAATCAAAATCAACTCATGCTATCTCTCTCTAATTTTTGAGAATAAATTTTTCTGTGTCATTAGTGTAAAAAAAATTGTACTTGTGTCAAAAAAATTGCCTTTTTCCCTTGCAAAAGACACAATGCTTGGCTAGAAGTTGCACAAGCGTTCGTAGAGGGTGGTCTGTTTTTTTTGGGGCAGATCTTACGGATGCCAGGCATCGGCAACCGGCACGAATCCGCAACATGGAGGAAGGAACATGAAACGTTTGACTCTTGCTTTGGCGGCCATTTTGCTCCTGGGCTGTTTCGCCAGCGCCCAGGCGGCCACCGAAGTGAAGATGACCGGTGATTTCCGTGTCTACGGCAACTGGTGGAACGGCCGCAACTTCACCGGCTGGTCCAACCAGTTCAACGGCGGCACCGCCGCCGGAACCCAGACCGAAGACGACTTCGGCGTGAGCCAGCGCTTCCGCCTGCGCACCGACTTCGTGGCCAACGAGGCCCTGAAGTTCCGCTTGGGCATCCGCGTGAACAACCAGTGGTGGGGTCGCGGCACCCTGACCGCCGACGCGCCTGCCGTGTCCATTGACGTTTACCAGGCCTTTTTGCAGTTCAAGTGGCCGGACACCGACATCGAGATCACTGCCGGTCGTCAGCCCTTGGCCATTCCCCAGAGCAAGTACTTTGACGGCAGCCTGATCTTCGATTCCGAGGCCGCCGCCCTGGTGATCACCGCTCCCCTGGTGCCCGACACCCTGGGACTGTTGGTCGGCTACAGCCGTTTCTATGACAACGGCCAGTGGGACGCCACCACCACCCAGGTGGCTGATGAGCTGGACCTGTTCTTCATGGCCCTGCCCATCACCCTGGATGGCTTCAGCGTGACCCCGTGGACCGCCATTGGCGTCGCCGGACGCAATGCGGCCTACAACTTCGAGGCCGCCGCCAACCTGGTTTCCCCTGGCTACCTGATCCCGGGCTGGAAGGACCGTCAGAACGCCTATTGGTGGTTGGGCGGCGCGATTGAAGTCGACGCCCTTGATCCCATCAAGTTCTACGCCGACGTGATTTACGGACAGGGCGCCATGAATGAGCGCAGCAGCAGCCAGCGCCATGGCTGGTTCATCGACGCCGCCGTCGAATACACCGGCTGGGATATCCTGACCCCGTCCGTGTTCGGCTGGTGGAGCACCGGTGAGGACGGCTCCTGGCGTAACGGCAGCGAGCGCATGCCCTACACCTTCTCGTCCTGGAACGGCGGCACCTCCTTCCTGTTCGACGGCGGACAGGAACTCGGCGCCGACAGCAACATGTACATGAACCCGGTTGGCTCCTGGGGCTTGGGCCTCTCCCTGAAGAACATCTCCTTCATCGAGAAGCTGACCCACCGCCTGACCTTCGTGTATGTGCAGGGAACCAACTCGTCCAGGGCCTTCCGCAACATCAACTACGCCAACTACGCGATCACCGCCGCTGGTATTGCCGTGCCCATGACCGGCGCCGTCGTGACCCCGGCGTACTATGGCGTGGACTACACCTATCCCGGCTACACCTCGAACGGCCTGTTCACCATGGGCCGCGACCTGACCGCCAGCGAGTACGTGTTCGGACTGAGCTTCGACCACAAGTACATGATTTATGAAAACCTGGCCGCCATCATCGAGACCGGCTACGCCCACGGCCATTTCCAGAAGAGCGTGTGGGGCCCCCGTCTTGCCAACAAGGCGCAGGACGCCTGGCGCGTGGCTCTCGGTCTGCAGTACAAGTTCTAAAGGACGCGTGATCTGTTTCGCCGATGCCTCGGCCGGGATCTTCGGATCCCGGCCATTTTTTTTCCATGTTCCGGGTTCCGTCTGGCCAGCCACGCCTTGCCTGTCGACTCCGGCAGGAGTACAAAGCGCCTTCGTCTGGCAACAAGAGACCCCCCTCGGATGTGTCGCATGGATGTCCTCGCCGGTCTGTTCCCCCTTCTCAAAGTGCTGGCCGCCTTCGCCGCCATGCTCACGGGCATCCGCCTGCGCCTTGGCCTGCCCTTGTCCATCCTGGCGGGCAGCATCCTTCTGGCCGCCCTGTTCGCCCTGTCCCCCCTGACCTGGATCGCCACGGCGGCCCGCGCCCTGGCCGACCCCCAGACCCTCAGCCTGGCGGGCATCGTGGCCTGCATCATGACCTTAAGCGACCTTCTGGAGAAAACCGGACAAAACGACCGGCTCATGCGCGCCGTGGCTCCGTTGATCACAAATCCGGCCCTGCGCATCACCTTTTTCCCGGCGCTTATCGGCCTGTTGCCCATGCCCGGCGGGGCGCACTTCTCCGCCCCCATGGTCAAAAGCGTGGGCGACCCCCTGAGCGTCTCCGCCAAGGACCAGGCCCTCATCAATTATTGGTTTCGGCACCTGTGGGAACCCTGCTGGCCCCTGTATCCCGGCGTCATCATGGCCGCCTCCCTGGCCAACGTCTCTCTGGTCTCCATCATGGCCATCACCTGGCCCGCCGCAGTGGGCTGCGTCGCCATCGGATGGTTTTTTTTTCTGCGGCAAAACCTCAAAACCACCGCCGCGCTTCCACATGTCACAGGAAAAACAGACTACAAAACCCTGCTCAAACTGGGCCTGCCCCTGCTGACGGCCATCCTCGGCGCGGTCGGCGCGGAGGCCGCCTTCGCCGCCCTCAAAAGCGATCTGCCCTTCGAAATCGGCGTCATGATCGCGCTTGCCGCCGCAAGCCTGGTCTGCGCCCTGCAAAACCGGGTTCCCGCCCGCGAGATCCTTTACGAGCTCAAAAACCGCCACACCCTGCACATGCTCGCGGTCATCGCCGCCATCTTCATCTTCAAGGATGTCCTCGGGGCCACCGGCGTGGCCGAAACCCTCGCCTCCTCGGCCGGAAAAGAGGCCGTCCTGGTCACTGCCGCCGTCATCGTTCCCTTTCTTGTCGGTCTCGTCTCCGGCATCACCATGGCCTACGTGGGGGCCGCCTTCCCGCTGCTCATGGCCGTCATCCCCATGACCCAAAGTGGCCCGGATATGGCCTGGATCACCCTGGCCATCCTGTGCGGCTATACCGGCGTGCTTATCTCGCCCCTGCATATCTGCTTCATCTTCTCCTGCTCCTACTACCACGTGGATCTGGCGTCCGCCTGGCGACGCCTCGTGGCGCCCTGCGCCATCTTCCTGGCCGCCAGCCTCGTCTACGTCGCCCTGCTCTAAACGGCATCGGGGCTGCCGCCCCGGCCCCGCCCGGCATCGGGGCTGCCGCCCCGAGCCCCGCCCGGGGGGACCAATGTCCCCCCGGACCCCCCGTCACCGAGTCGTTGCCCCGGCCGCGTCGCGGCAGGGGCAACGACTCGGAAACGCGGGTGTTCGGCAGGGGCACAGGCCTCCGGCCAGGAGCCTGGGCCTTTGGGCACGGAACCTTGCGGCCCCTGGCTGACGCGAAAGCGTCGGCCAGGGGCCGCACGTTACGGGTCCAGGGGGCTTAGCCCCCTGGCGGGGGGCGTGGGGGGCAGCGCCCCCCACCCGCCTTTGCCTCCGGGTGCTATGCGGCGGCGGCGAACAGGTTGGGCGGGCGGGAGGCCAGGACGGTTTGTATGGATTCCAGGGTGTCGTCTATGGAGAGGCGGAATTTGGCCAACACGTTCTGCCAGGGTGCAGTGGCCGGTGCAACCGGATTGGTCAGGAAGTGGATGATGGCGTCGGCTGTACACAGTGTCAGGGCGGCGCGCCGATGGTCTGGGGCGTGTGTCGGGGCGTGGTGCCAGTTGACGGGTTCGGTAAGCTCGGAAGGCAGGTTCCAGGCCTTGAGGACCATGGAGCCGATGAGGCCGTGGTCGAGGCCCCAATGCCGGTCCTCGGCCAGGTGGAAGGGGATGACGTCGGTTTTGGCCAGGGTTTCGATGTCCTTCCAGTCGGCCGGGCGGTGCTGTGCGGTGAGGAGTTTTCCCAGGTCGTGGAGGACGCCGGCGGTAAAGAGATTGTCGGCGTCGGGGGCGCCGAGGACGGGGGCCAGTTCCTTGGCGGCCAGCCCCACGGCCAGTTGATGCTCGAAGTAGCTGGAGATGTCGAAGGTTCCGGGCAGCGGGTGGAGCGTGGCGATGTGGCGCACGCCCAGGGCCAGGATGAGGGTGCGAATCTCGTTTAAGCCCAGCACGGTGACGGCGCGGTTGACGGTGCGCACTTCGGATTGCAGGCCATAGAAGGCGGAGTTGGCCATGGTCAGGACTTTGGCCGTAAGCCCCTGGTCCTTGGCGATGGTTTCCGCGATGTCATCAAGGGGGGCCATGGAGCCGTCGCCTGTCTGGAAGAAAAGCTTGTTGAGCAGGATGGGTGAGAAGGGGAGTTCCAGGCGCAGGGTCGGCAGCTCCAGAAGAAAGCTTTGTCCGCGTTCGTGGTTCATGCTCTCTCCAGGGGTATCCGGGGAAGATCAGGGCTGCCCGCTGATTGGTCCGCCGGATTCGGGATCGGAGGGTGAAGAGGAGGCTGCGGTGTCGGCGCTGCCGATGATGTCGGAGGCGACTTGGCCGGGCAGCAGATTTTTTTCCACCAGGTAGGTAATGAACTTCTTCGCCGCCATGAGATCGGGATTGATATCCAGGGCTTTTTTCAAATATTCAAAGCACTGCTCGATGTTTTTTTTCTCGAAGAAGGCCCGGGCGATGTTATAGAGGAGGTTCTCATCGCTCTGGGTCAGATCTTCGGCCCGTTTGTAGTAGTCCAGGGCCTGGTCGAGCATCTTGTTTTTGCGCAGGTTGATGCCGAACTCATTGAAAAGATGCTTGTGTTCCTTGTCGAAGGCCGCATCCAGCCGGACCAGGCGTTCGAAGATGTCCTGGGCCTTGTTGGCCTCGCCCCGGTCCAGGTAGGTTAGCCCCAAACCGAAGTTGGCCCGGACGTTTTCCTCGTCCACGGCCAAGGCCTGGCCGAATTCGAGTTCGGCGCTAAATATCTCCCCCTTGCTGCGGTGCTTCTCTCCCTTGACGATGGTCATGTTGAGTTCACGCATTTTGGGGTAGACGGTGCTGACGTAGAATTCAGGCTCCGGGGAAAACTTCTCCAGGAGCTCGTCCACGGTGATTTTGCGTTTCGGGCCGGAAGGGACGTAGTTTTTGTTGAGGGGCTGTATTTCCAGAAGCTTGTCGCCAAGCTCTTCCACGAACCAGTACATTTTCTGTATGGTTTTCCGGGTGGTGGTGCCTGTGCCCACGCGCTGGATGGCCTGGGTGGAAAAAACACCTTTGATCCGGTCATGGGCCTTGCCGGATGGTTGGTGCTTTTCACCGCCGGATTCGCGTACGGAAAAAAGTTCGTCCTTGTCAGCCATTGTCGATGCCCCTTGCGTTCGGCGTTGCGATCCCCTGGGGGCTTTTCAAAAGATATACTTGAAGAATGCCGGATTTGAAAGAATTTTCTGCTTTCCGCAAGTTTTGGCGGGTGGGGGCGTGGGACGAGTCCCCATGAAACGTCCTCAGCGGAACTGGGCCACAAGCTTCTCCACAAGTCCGGGCAAAAGCCGGGTCCGGGAGCGTTCGGCCAGATACACGGCGCGTAGCCGGTCCAGGGCCTGTGGCAGGACGTCGTTGACCACCAGATAGTCGAAGCGGGCCGCCTGGGCGATCTCGCCAGCGGCATTGGCCAGCCTGCGGGCGACGACTTCAGGGGTTTCGGTGCCCCGGCCGGACAGCCGCCTGGCCAATTCTTCCCGGGATGGCGGCAGGATGAACACGTAGGCCCCATCCGCAAAGACCTGGCGCAACTGGTCGGCCCCGGCCACGTCGATGTCGAAGAGCACGTCTTTTCCCGAGGCCAGCTGGTCCACCACCGGGCGCATGGGCGTGCCGTAGAAATTGCCGTGCACCTTGGCCCACTCGGCGAAATGTCCGGTGTCCCGCAGGCTGGAGAATTCCTCCACGGACATGAAATGGTAGTCGCGGCCGTCCACCTCTCCGGGCCGGGGCGGGCGGGTGGTGGCGGACACGGAGAAGGCCAGCTCGGGAAATTCCCGGCACAGGGCCGCAAGCAGGGTGGACTTGCCCGCGCCGGAGGGGGCGCAGACCACGAATAAAAGTCCCAGCCGGTTAGTCGTCATCTGATGCGTCCTCCTGGATGAAACGCTGGCCGATGGTCTCGGCCTGGATGCCCGAGAGCACCACATGGTTGGAGTCGGTGATGATGATGGAGCGGGTTTTGCGGCCCTGGGTGGCGTCCACCAGCCGGTTGTCCGCCCGGGCGTCCTCGCGCAGGCGGCGCATGGGGGAGGACGTGGGGCTGACGATGGCCACCACCCGCGAGGCCACCAGGAAATTGCCGAACCCGATGTTCAAGAGGGCGTTTTTCGCCATGGACGCGCTCCGTGTCGGCCAGCGGGCCGGATCATTCGATGTTTTGCGCCTGTTCGCGGCATTTCTCGAGTTCGGCCTTGAAGTCCACCACGAGACGGCTGATGTCCATGCTCTGGGCCTTGTTGCCGCAGGTGTTGATCTCCCGGAAGGTCTCCTGGATGAGGAAGTCGAGCTTCTTGCCCATCTCGCCGCCGTCGGCCAAAAGCCGCCGCAGGCGCTTGAGATGTTCGGCCAGCCGGGTCAGTTCCTCGGAGACGTCCAGACGGTCGGCCAGGATGGCCGTTTCCTGCAGCAGGCGATCCTCGGAGACTTCGGCCCCGGCCTTGTCCATGGCCGTCCGGATGCGCGCCAACAGGGCGTCGGTGCGTTCCTGCTTCACCCCGGGGGCCAGCCGAGCCAGGTCCGCACACCAGGCGTCCATGCTGCCAAGCCGGGCCACGATGTCCTTGGCCAGGCATTGCCCTTCTTTGGCCCGGGATTCGGAGAAATCCGCCAGGGCGGCCCGCAGGCCCTCCGACAGGGCCGCCACCAGGGCGGGATCGGGTTCGTCCAGATCCTCCTGCCACAGGGCGGACACGGACAGCAGGCGGTTGACGTCCGGGGAAAACGAGGCGCCGCGTTCGGCCGCCAGGGCGGCCAGTTGGTCGAACATGGCCAGGGCCACGGGGCGGTTTAAGGAGATGTGCTGGATCTCGGGCCGCGGCGACTGGAAATGCAGATGGATTTCGATGCGCCCCCGGGTGGCGTACTCGCGGACGACCTTTTCGAGCTGCGTCTCGCGGCAGCGCAGAAAAAGGGGCAGCCGCCATTTGAGGTCGAGGAAGCGGCTGTTGATGCCCCGGACCTCCCAGGTCTGGGTGAAGGCGTCGTTTTCCAGTCGGCTGCGGCCGAAGCCGGTCATGCTTTTGGGCATGGGGTCGTGTCCTTTATGCGGATGATGGTTGGGGTGTGGCCTTGGAGATTTCCGGACATTGGCGGAAAATCCCCCGCAGCGCGGTCAGTTCGGCCTGAAGCTCCGGGGAGCGGTAGTCGGGAAACGTCCAGGGCAGGATGTGCCAGGAGCCTTTGCGAAAGACAAGGGTCAGATCGGCGAAAATGCCGTCGCGCAGATAGATGCGGTGCCCGAAGTTCTTGCCCGTGGCCAGGACCAGGCGCTCCTGGGTCAGCAGTCCCGGGTCGAGGTTGACCGTGCGGCGGCCGTCCTCGCGGGCCAGGGCCTTTTCCAGGGCGTTGGTGGCAAGCTTTACGTCCGCCAGGGCGTCCTGGGGAACCAGCCGGGAAAATCCCAGCAGGCGGCGTACGATGGGCGTGTCCAACTCGGCATCATAATATGTGGTGAAGGAAAAGGGCAAGTCTTCGGATATGCGGCAGGGGGGGCCGAGAAGGTCCGTGATCCGGGGCAACAGCACGGGCCACAGGTCGTCCATGCGGGCGCTTAAGACCGAGAGCACGGCCATGGCCGGGCCGGGATCGCCAGGGGTGCTCATGAAGCGTCCTTATGGGGGGGCATCGGGGACGCGGCGCGGACCAGGATGTCCGTGGCGTCCGCCCCCGCGACCCCGAGCGGCACGGCCGCGACCAGTTGCCGGAGGCGGATGTCGCCCTGTCCGGGGCCGCCCAGGCGGCATTCCAGGTAATATTCGCACACGCCCCGGGCGGGTCTGGCCCGTTCGGCCACAAAGGCCAGCCGGGGCAGGGCGGCCACGGTGCGGGCGAAGGCGGTTTTTTTGTCCCGGGCCAGTTCGCGCAGGATGCGGGCGCGTTCTTTTTTCACGTCGGCCGGGAGCTGGCCGGGGAAATTTGCGGCCAGGGCGCCGGGACGCCGGGAATAGGGAAAGACATGGGCGTAGGTCAGGGGCAGGGCGCGGCAGAAATCCAGGGTGGCCCGGAAGTCGGTGTCCGATTCGCCGGGAAATCCGGTCAGAATGTCCGCTCCAAGGGCCATGACCGGCCAGATCCGGCCCAGGTCAGACACGAAATCCGCCACGTCCGCAGGGTGATAATGGCCCCGGCGCATGGCGGCCAGAACTTCCGGGGCGGCGCTTTGCAGGGAAACATGCAGATGGGGGCATACGGACGGCGCAGCGGCCAGGACATCCAGGGCCTTTTGCGTGAGCATGCCCGGGTCCAGGGAACTCAGGCGCAGGCGGACCAGGCCGGGGTGGGCCGATTCCAGGGTGCGCCAGACGGCGGCCAAAAGATCCCAGAAGTCGGGGGCCTGGGGCAGGTCGCGCCCGTAATGCCCAAGGTTGATGCCGCTTAGGACGATTTCCCGGAATCCGGCTGCGGCCAGGCGCAGGGCCTCGGCCGTCACCTGAGCCACGGGCCGGGAGCGCGACGCCCCCCGGGCCCGGGGGATGATGCAATAGGCGCAACCGTGGGAGCAGCCGTCCTGGACCTTGATGACCGCCCGGGCCCGGGGAAATTCCGAGACGCCCGCAGCGGCGGCCATGTGCGGCGCGGCGGGGCTGTCGGAGAAAGGGGGCATGGCCGAGGCCACATCGGCGATCACCGGCGCGGCGGCGATGCCGGGCAGGCCGTCGAGAAAACCCGGTACGGCGCGTACGGCGCATCCGGCGGCAATGATTTCCGCCCGGGGGTGGTCGCGGCGCAGGGCGGCGGCGATGCGCCGGGATTCAGCGGCCGCCCTGGCGGTCACGGCGCAGGTGTTGACCACGAGAAGGCTGGCGTCGTCCGGGGAGTCGACCTCGACATATCCCCGGGCGTGCAACTCCTCGCGCAGGGCCTGGGCGTCGTAGGCGTTGACCTTGCAGCCCAGGGTGCGGAAATGAAATGTCCGGTCGCCGTTCATGGTTTGGGGGCGCTTACCACCAAGCACGGCGAAGGTCCATGCCCGCGATCCGCCTTTGGGGACGCGGCGGGAATGGTTGTTGCTCATGGCATGGCATACGGAAAAAACTTCCCTTGGAGGCGGCCATGCGCAGGTATATTCTCCCGATGTTCGATGTGGTGGTGTTTGGGTCGTTTGCGGTGTTTTTGGCCATGATGGCCTTGAGCATTCCCACCGACGCGCGCCTGCGGCTTCTGGCCAGGGTCTGGGAACTTGTGCGTATCTCGGGCGGCTGGTGAGGCGCGTCTTGGTTTAAGGACTTTGTCCTGAAAAAAGGACACCCCGGTTCCTTTTGAGGGATTCCCTTGGTCCCGTTTTCCGGGGAAAATAAAAATTGTTTTTTATTCAGGCCTGTTGGAGTTGTACGCGGCATGGCCCGGATTTTGTAGATGTAGGGGAATGCCCCTACACGACACGCTTCCCGCATCGTCTTTTTCCCGTCCCTGCCCCGTGACCCCTGGTGGCCGCAGCAGGGATGAGGCCCATGGCCCGCATCGTGATTTTCCCGTTTCGTGCCGTCCCGTAGTCGACATGGAATCCGGCGTCGTCGCCGCTGTGAGCGCCGCGCCTGCCTGGTCCGAGATCGCAGGGACCGTGCGCTATCCCCGCCAGTACCGCGGCCTTGCGCAGGATTGTTTTGTCGGACTTGCGGCGGGCGCCCATACGGCAGCGCCTGCTGGTGGGCATCTGTCCGGCAGGGGCCTGCCCCTTTCGGTTCTTGAGCCGGTGTGCCGGGAATATTCCCGGTGGTCCCGCCACGGCGACGCCCCCGGACTCTTGTTGGCCGCTGTGGGAGCGCCCCGGGGTGGCCGGGATGTCGCCCGGGCGGCGGCAGTGGCCGCCAAGGTGGTGTCCGGCCTGGATCTCGATCCCGCCCGGGTGGTGCTGGTCTTTGACTGCGAGGAGCTTCAGGAGGAGCCGCTGGCTTCCCTGAACGCCTTTTTGGAACTGAAACGCCACGGCCTGAAACTGGGGATCGATTTTTCCGACATCGAACATCTTCCCTATCGCTTCCTGGAAATGTTGCCCGCCGATTATCTGCGGGTGGGGCATGAGGCCGACCACGGCCTTTCCCCTCAGGCGGCGTTTACCGGTCCCGGTTTCGCGGAGAGGCTCAAAAACGTGTGCGCCTTTGCCGAGAATCTGCTCATGGACGTGATCGTGGCCGGAGTGGACAGCGCCTCGAAGTACGATCTTTTGGCCGACTTGCGCTGCCGGTTCGGGCAGGGCGCGTATTTCCCAGCCGTTTCGCCCTCCGAAAAGTCGTTTGGACTTTTCGACACAAACGGCCCTCCCCCCGGTTTGTAACGACGGGGCGCGTCGGACGCGGGGAGATCCCATGCCCTCGGGTTTTCCCACGTTCGCCGCATCTGTACTTGGAGACGGGGCTACCCTCGCGCCCCGTCTCCTTTTTTTTGGGGCGCCCAAAGCGCCAGGCTGAAATGCCGCTTTGAAGGACAGGCATGCGCTTTTCAATGCACCGCCCCGGTTCAGCGGTTTTTTTCTGTCCGGCTGGAGGGAAATCTCCGGGAGCGTCTGTGTCAGGACGGTCCTGGCACGCTGGCCGTGCAGGCAATGCTGTTCGGTTGGGACGGGAGCGCCGATCCCCGCCGTTGCGGTTCGCAGGCAGGCCTGGGCAAGGGCGGGGATGGAATGTCCGAACAAGTTCCGGGTGCAGGAAGATACTAGAGCAACATTTCACAAGGCCCCAGGGGAGCTGTGTTGAAGACTCTTTTTCAACTTTCAGACCGCAGTTTTTTTATCACTTGCATATTGAAAAAGTGGTCAAGAAGCAGTAGATGAATTTTACGCGTGAGTTGAAGAAGAGGTTTTTGACTTTTTTTACGAGAGGAGACGGCAATGGATGATTATTTGAAGGAAGCTTTGGAAATCGTGAGAGCCCAGGCCAGCGTGCGAAACATGACCGAGGATGAAATCACCTCCATGGTTCGCCGCCTTGCGGACAGCATCCGGGCCATCGCCGAGGGCGTCGCGCCTGCGGCCGAGGCTGGTGCGGCCGTTCCCGCCGATCCCAAAAAGGCTGTGCGGGAAAAAAGCATCATCTGCATGGAGTCGGGAAAGTCGTTTAAGATCCTGACCAAGAAACACCTGGCCAAATTCGGCCTGACGCCGGATGAATACCGGGCCAAGTGGGGGTATCCCAAGAACATGCCCCTGGTGTGCAAGGAACTGCAGCGCGAACGCCGCAAAAAGATGAAAGACATGCGGCTGTGGGAAAAGCGGGTCAAGAAACAGGACTAGCCCTGTTTTCCCGCCGCTTGCGGCGGAAGTGCTTCTCGATCCAAAAAAAGCCCGGAGCGACTCCGGGCTTTTGCTTTGGCGTGGATCAGATCGATGCGGCTGTTCGGGCTTCCAGGTCGGCGGCGGCCTTTTCCACCGAGGCCACAAACCCCTCCCTGTCCGCAGCGAGACGGGCAGCCAGGGCCGCGTCGGACAGGGCCAGGATCGAAAGCGCCAGCCAGGATGCGTTGCGCGCCCCGGCGGCATCCAGGGCCACCGTGGCCACGGGAAATCCAGGCGGCATCTGCACCGTGGACAAAAGGGCGTCCATGCCGCCAAGGGCCGAGGCGGTGATGGGCACCCCGATCACCGGACGGATGGTGGCGGCGGCCACGGCCCCGGCCAGGTGGGCGGCCATCCCGGCGGCGCAGATGAACACCTGGCACCCGGCGGCCTCAAGCTCGGCCACCAGCCTCCGGGTGCGCTCCGGGGTGCGGTGGGCCGAGGTCACGGTGAAGGTGAACGGCACGCCATGCGCCGCCAGCACCTCGGCGCAGGGACGCATCTTGTCCTCGTCGGAGATGCTGCCCATGAAAATGGCCACCTTGCTCATGTCTTCGCCTCCCGGCGCAGCCCCTTGTCGCCGATGTCCGAGCGGCAAACGGCGTTGTCGAAATGGATCTTGGCCACGGCGGCATAGGCCCGGGCCTTGGCCCTGGCCAGATCCGCCCCCAGGGCCGTGACGCCCAGAACCCGCCCCCCCGAGGTCACCAGACGTTCGCCGTCACGGCGTGTCCCGGCCTGGAACACGGTCACCTCCGGGTCGGCCTGGGCCGCCTCAATGCCGGTGATCTCCATGCCCTTGGGATAGTTTCCCGGATAGCCCGAGGCGGCCATGACCACGCATACCGCGCTTTGCCGCGACCAGCCCACCATGGCCTCGTTGAGGCTCCCCGTGGCGCAGGCCAAAAGGATTTCGGCCAAGTCGCCGCGCAGGCGCATGAGCAGGGGCTGGCATTCGGGATCGCCGAAGCGCACGTTGTATTCCAGGACCATGGGGCCCTTGTCGGTCATCATCAGTCCGGCGTAGAGCACGCCGCGAAAGGGATGGCCCTTGGCGGCCAGGGTGCGCATGATGGGGACGATGACCCGGTCGGCCATGCGGCCATATTCGGATTCGGGAAGGATCGGGGCCGGGCAATAGGCCCCCATGCCGCCGGTGTTGGGTCCTGTGTCGCCGTCGAAGGCGGCCTTGTGGTCCTGGCAGGCGGAAAGCGGCACGCACCGCTCCCCGTCGCAAAAGGCCAGAAACGAGGCCTCCTCGCCGGAAAGCGCCTCTTCCACGATCACCGTCTCCCCGGCCGGGCCGAAGATCTTTTTCACCATCATGTCGGCCACGGCGGCCTTGGCCTCCTCGACCGTCCCGGCCACCACCACGCCCTTGCCTGCGGCCAGCCCGTCGGCCTTGACCACCAGGGGCGCGCCTTTGGCCTCGATGTAGGCGCAGGCCGCCGCCGGGTCGGTGAAGGCCCGGAAATCCGCCGTGGGCACGCCTGCCTCGCGCATGATCTCCTTGGCGAAGGCCTTGCTGCCTTCGAGTCCGGCCGCGAAGCGATCCGGCCCGAAGCAGGGGATGCCTGCCTCAGCCATGGCGTCGGAAAGCCCAAGGGTCAGGGGCAGTTCCGGCCCGGCCACCACCAGCTCCACCCCGGTTTCCCGGGCGAAGGCCGCAAGCCCCGCCACATCGGAATCGGCGAGGGGCACGTTTTGCCCCATCTCCGCCGTGCCGCCGTTGCCCGGGGCGATGAAAAGCTCGGTCACGCCGGGGCTTTGCCTGAGTTTGACGGCCAGGGCATGTTCCCGGCCTCCGGATCCGACCAAAAGCACCCGCATGGGGCCTCCTTGACGATAATGGGTATTCGGGCCTGTCGCGGCCAGCGGCGGCGATTTTCCCAGGCCGCGTCGTTTTCCTGCGGCGTCAGCCGCCGGTTGGTCCGCCTCGCGCCGCAGTGTCCGCGTTTCGTGCAATAGCCGCAAAAGCTCCAGGCGGCAAGGTTGCAGGCGGCTCGGCCTGGGACGGACGGGAAGGGAGGCGGAGACAAAAACGGGGACCGCGTCCATTGCGGTCCCCGTTCGGCCAGATCGTGTTGCTGCGGCGTTTGGCCCTAGGCCAGGGCCTTGGGACGTGAGCCGGGCAGGGCGGCGTCGCCGTTTTGCAGGGTGGCGATGAGGTCGTTTAAGGTCTGGGCCTGGGCGGCCAAGTCGCTTACGGCCCGGGCCGACTGCTCCATGCCCTCGGCCATCTCTGCGGCGATGGAATTGATTTCGTCCACCGAGCGGTTGATCTCCTCGCTGGCGGCGGACTGCTGTTCCGAGGCCGTGGCGATGGAGCGCACCTGATCCCCGGCGTTGTCCACCAGATCCACGATCTCGTGCAGGGCCGAGCCGGATTTTTCCGAAAGGGACGTGGCCTGCGCCACGGCGGAAACCGCCGCCTCCACGCGCACCACCGTCTCCCGAGCCCCTTTTTGGATGCCGCCGATGGCCTCGCCCACTTCCTTGGTGGCGGTCATGGTCTTTTCGGCCAGCTTTCGGACCTCGTCGGCCACCACCGCGAACCCGCGACCGGCCTCTCCGGCCCGGGCGGCCTCGATGGCGGCGTTTAAGGCCAAAAGGTTGGTCTGGTCGGCGATGTCCGAGATGACCCCCATGATCTTGCCGATGTCCTCGGCCTGGCGGCCCAGGGCCCCCATGTTTTCTTTCAGTCCCACGGCCTCGCGCTGCACCGTGCCGATGGCCGCCACCACCTGGGTGACGATGTCCGCGCCGTCCTTGGCCTTGCGGCTGGCCGCGTCCGAACGTTCGGCGGCCATGGAGGCGTTTTTGGCCACCTCCAGCACCGTGGCGTTCATTTCCTCCACGGCCGTGGCCGTCTCCTGGACCCGCTGGCGCTGCACCTCGGACCCCTTGCTCGACTGCTCGATCTGGGCTGAGAGCTGGGCCGCGGCCGAGGCCATGAGGTCCGAGACGTCCCGGGCCTTGTGGGCGGCGTCGGCGATCATCTCGTTTTGGGCGGCGATGAGTTCCTGCTGTTTTTTGATCTCGGTCAGATCCATGAACAGGGCGAACCCGGCGATGAGCTTGCCGTCCAGGTCGTAGAGGGGTGCTGCGTCGATCTGGGTGAAGACGGTGTTACCCTTGCGGGTGGGCACCTCCACCTGGACATTGCGGATGGGCCTGCGCTCGGAGACGGCCTTTTCGGTGATGGTGTGGTGTCCTTCTTCATTGTAGAAAAACCGGCTGACGGTCATGCCCAGGTAGTCGGCGGGCTTTCCGCCGTGCTCCAGGAAATCGATGACCGGCTGGTTGACGAAGACGATTTTACCCTGGGGATCGGACACGATGCAGGAGATGGTCATGGCGTCGAGCATGCCCTGGGAGAACCCCAGCTTGTTTTTGATCTCGGCCACCATGCCCCGGATGTTGGCGGCCAGGTCGGCCATCTCCAGACGGAAGTTCCCGGAGAGCTCGGCGGTGTAGTCCTGGGCCGCGACGCGCTTGGTGAAGACCTCGATGGCCGAAAGCGGCCTGGTCACCAGGGAACGCAGGAAAAGCGCGATGACCAGGACCACGGCCACGATGATCAGTGCTCCCACGCCCAAGAGCACGTTGCGCTGGGCGGTGGCGGTCTCGGTCATCTCCGAGGCGTAGGCGGTCATACAGATGGTCCACCCGGTCTCGGGCAGGGTGGTCACGGCCATGAATTTGTCTTCGCCCTTCCAGTCGTATTCCACCACGCCGTTTTTGATGCGCAGGGCCTCCTGGATGAAGTGTTCCGAGGACAGATCCTTCAGCAGGAGCGTCTTGTCCACGGCATGGGCGATGATCGCGCCCGTGTCGTCGACGATGAATCCGTAGCCGCGCTCGCCGAAGCGCAGATGGTCCAGGTATTTTTCCGTGACCGAGGACCACTTGGGGACCACCGCCAGGCCGCCCAGCCGTTTCCCGTCGGGTCCGTTGATCGCCACGGCCACAGCAAAGACCAGCTTGGTCGTATCCGTCGACGCGGGGAACACCTTCTTCGTGATGGTGAGTTGCTCACCCGCTGTGATGGCCTTCACATACGGTTTGTCGCTTCGGCTTTGCCCGGCCAGATCCTCCATGGCGGCATTGTATCCGGCCAGGATCCTGCCCGAGTCGTCAAAGACGAAAATGGCCTGGAAGTTGCCCTTGTAACCGTCCATGTAGTTTCTCAGACGTTCCTTGGCCCGGTCGGGGGAACCCGAGAAGGTCTCCAGGATGGCCTGCTGCATGGCCAGGGCGCGGGTCATGGCCGTCACTTCGCCAAGGTAGGATTCCAGGGAACGCTTGATCATGTCCGCAGACTGGCTGATGGCCTGTTTTTCCATGTCCAGGGCCATATCGTGGGATGACGAGGAGACGTAGACCACCAGGGCCAGGATGCCCGCCAGCACGGAGGCGGACACGGTCAGGATGAGAACCGAACTGATGCTTTTCTTGAACATAGGTGACCTCTCGGGAAGACAATTCACAGCGAAAAGAAGGTGTCCCGCGCAGGAAAGGCGCCGGGTGATAATGAAAGTCGGCGGCAAGGGGTCGAAGCATCCGTGAGGACGAAAGGAACATCCACCGGAGCGGGCCATCTCACTGCAAAAATACGAAGTGCAAAAGAGTTTCGCATCCCTGTCACCAAGGCGTTCCGCCTATGCCATGGATCCAAGGGGCTTTCAATATGTTTTTCACGGAAAGATCAGAAAGGAGGACGGAAACTTGCGGCATGTCGCAGCATGCGCCGATGGAACACCGAAAAGAGTCTTGACGCCGGGGGGGATGTGCGGGAAGAGGGGAATGGGTGCGACAGGCGGCGCCTCGGGCCGACGTCCGGTCGGCCCGCACACGCGCCAGCCCGCCCGGCGGGGAGGAAAACCCATGAACACCACGGTCTTCCTGATCATCTTCATCGCCCTGGGGTTCGCCGTCCTGGCCTATTTCGGCCGACGCTCCAAAAACTACTCCAAGCGCCATCCGGGCGAGAAGAATCCCATCGATTTCTGGCTCTACGGCAAGGACCGCAAGGACGACGACGAGAGCTGACGCCCGTCCTTTCGCGGGGCCGACGACGGGATTTGACGTCCGGCAATTTGCCTGGATGTCCCGGCCGCGCCGCCGCCGAAGATCTTGATGTCCGCCGCCAGAACCCCCACGATGCGTCCCTCGCGCAGCATCGGCGTGGAGATGGTCAGGCAGTATTCCCCCGAGGCCTCGGAAAGATAAATGGGCGAGATGGAGGTGTCGCCGTTTTGCATGGCCCCGGTGAACCACGGGCGTTTGGACCAGTTTTTGCCTTTGACCGAGCCCGTATCCGTTGACCGGAACTGCGGCGGGGAGATGTTTTCCGTCACCTGTACCCCTGCGGCGTCCGTGGCGTAGAGCAGTTCGAAAAAATCGAAGCGGGAGATCATCTCGCGCATGAGCCGTTCCATGGCCTGCGGGCGCAGGCCCGCCATGTCCGGATGCGCGGCGGCCTCCTCCACGGCGTCCTGGGCCGTGCCCTGGCCGATGAGCTTGAAGACCCCGTTGAGCTTGAGCAGTTCCTCGATCTCCCCGCCAAGCTTTTCGATGGTCGCCGAGGACCGCAGCATGCCCTCGGTGGTCTTGGCCGAGACCTCGCGGATGCGGTCGATGGCGGATTTGATGCCTTCCCCGGCCGCCACCTCGTCCTCGGCGGCCCGGGAGATGTCCCGCACCCGGCCCGAGGCCGCATCGGACAGGCTCACGATCTGGCCCAGGGCCTCGCGCGATTCCCCGGCCAGCCCCGTGGCCGTGTCCACGGCCCGGGCCGCCTCCTCCACGCTTTTGACGTTGTCCCGGGCCCCGGTCTGGATGGAGGCGATCACCTCGCCCACCTCGCGGGTGGCCAGCATGGTTTTCTCGGCCAGCTTGCGCACCTCGTCGGCCACCACCGCAAAGCCCCGACCGGCTTCGCCAGCCCGGGCGGCCTCAATGGCCGCGTTTAGGGCCAGCAGGTTGGTCTGGTCGGCGATGTCCGAAATCACGGTCATGACCTGGCCGATGGATTCGGCCTGCCGCCCCAGTTCGGCCATGCCCGTGGACAGGGAGGCGGCCAGGCGGCTGACGTCGCCGATGGCGGCGACCGAACGGCCCACCACCTCGGCCCCGCTTTTGGCCATGCCCCGGGCCTCGGCGGCGGCCCTGGCGGCCTCCTCCGCGCCACGGGCCACACCCTGGATGGTCGTGAGCATGCCGTCCATGGCTGCGGCGGTCTCGTCCACAAGATGCTTTTGCCCATCGGCCCCCTGGCCGACCTCCTGGGCCTCGCGTCCCAGGTCGGCTGTGGCCTGCTTGATGGCCCCGGCCACGTTTTCCAGGGTTTCCCCGGCCCCGAGCATGCCCAGGCGTCTGACTTCATCCTTCTTGTGCGCCCGTTCGGCCAGGGACACGGCCTCTTTGGCCTGATCGGCCAGGCGGTGGGCCTCGTCGGCCCGGGCGGCCGCTGAGCGGGTTTCGTCCTTGAGCCTTTCCACCATCCCCGTCATGGCCCCCCCAGCGTTTCCATATGGCCCACGAAGCGTCCCGAAACGGTGGCCGACAGATCCCCCGCCGCCACCCTGGCGGCGAAGGCGGCCAGGGCCTTCAGGGGCTCGAGCAGGTTTGCGCGGAGCACCAGGGCCAGGATTCCCGACACGAGGACCGTCGCGCCAAGGCCCACGGCAAAGAGCGCAAGCGGCAGTCCGCCCAGGCGGCCGCTCAGAACGGCCTTGGCGTCACGCAACGCCTGGGCCGCCTCTGGGGCGACCTGCCCCTGGGACAGGGCGGTTTCCAGGCTGCGCATGGCGTCATCCGCCAATCCGTCCAGACGCCAAGCGCACACGGCAGCGCCGAGGATGGTCACCAGAAGCAGGCCGGCCACCGTGGTGGCTATGATCCGCACAAAAAGCGAGTTCATGGGGCGAGTCCTTTGTCTGGAGTTCGGCCGCCGTCAGGAGGGTGAGGTGGGGCGGGCCGAAAGCAGGATTCCTGTCGGGCCATGGTTGCATGCGTCCCCGGGCTGCGCCGGGGGGGGCAAGCGTTGTGCAGATCACCTCAAATCGACAAAAACGTCAAGGGCGGCCCGCGCCGAACAAGGTGCGTGACCGCCCGTCGTTTGCGGAGTGGTGAAGGGATCAGGAGACCTTGGCCCCGGGCGGGACCGGCCCGGAGGCGGTCAAAAGCTGCATGCCGCCTTCCGTGCGCACGGCCAGGATCATGCCGTGGGAGACGTAGCCGCGCAGTTTGCGGGGCTTGAGGTTGGCCACGACGACCACCTGGCGGCCCATGAGGTCGGCGGGTTGGAAATATTCCGCCAGTCCCGCCACCACCTGGCGCGGGGTCATCTCCCCCAGGTCCACGGCCACCAAAAACAGCCGGTCGGCCTCGGGAACGGGTGAAACCGACACCACCGTGCCCAGGCGCAGATCGAGCCTCTGGAAATCGGCGAAGTCCACATCGGCCGGGGCGGGGGCGTCTCCAGGGGCGGCCGCTGGGGCAGCCTTGGGCGCGGCCGTATCTTTGCTTTTCGAGGGCTTTTCCGGCTTGGCCGCTGCGGCCGGGGCCGCGGGCTCCATGGGGCCCGGGGTCTCCTTGCGCGGGAAAAGGGGCGTTCCGGTTTCCACCCGGGCGCCCGCCGGGAGCATGGCCAGTTCCCGGCATTCGCGCGGCATGTCCACCTCGGCCGGGACAAAGGGCTGGGCCAGCAGGGCGAGCATCTTTTCCGAGGCCTCGGGCATCACCGGCCACAAAAGCAGCGCCGTCTTGCGCATGCCCGCCAGGGTGGTGTGCAACACCGCCGCCAGCCGGGCCGTGCGGCCCTCCTTGAAAAGCGCCCAGGGGGCCGAGGCGTCCACATGCTTGTTTAAGGCCCGCACCAGCTCCCACAGGGCCTCCAGTCCCTTGGAGAAGCGCATGGAGGCGAACATGTCCCGCCAGTTGTTTGCGGCGGTCACGGCCAGGGCGGCCAGTTCCCGGTCCAGATCGGAAAATTCCGCCTGCCCCGGATCGGGCAGGACGCCGTCGAAATACTTGTGGGCCATGGCCAGAACCCGGTTGAAGAGGTTGCCCAGGTCGTTGGCCAGGTCGGCGTTGAACCGGCCCACCATGGATTCCTCGGAAAAGCTGGCGTCGTGGCCGAAGGTCATCTCCCGCAAAAGGAAATAGCGCATGCCCGAGACCCCGAAGGCCTCGGCCATGGCCCGGGGCTCCACCACATTGCCCAGGGACTTGGACATCTTGGTGTCGCGCACCAGCCAATAGCCGTGGACGTTTAAGTGCCGGTAGGGCTCAAGGCCCAGGGCCATGAGCATGGTGGGCCAGAAGATGGCGTGGGGCTTTAGGATGTCCTTGGCCACCAGATGCTGGGCGGCGGGCCAGAATTTCGCGAAGTTATCGCCGTTCGGCCAGCCCAGGGCGGTTACGTAATTGATGAGCGCGTCGAACCAGACGTAGGTCACGTAGTTTTCGTCAAAGGGCAGGGGCACGCCCCAGGTCAGCCGGGAGGTGGGCCGGGAGATGCACAGGTCTTCCAGGGCGCCGCTTTCCAGGAGGCTCACCACCTCGTTTCGATACTGGGACGGACGGATGAAGTCCGGATTCTCCCGGATGTGGGCCAGCAGGCGATCCTGGTACTTGGCCATGCGGAAGAAGTAGTTTTTCTCGGCGATGTATTCGGGCTTGGTCTTGTGGTCCGGGCACAGGCCGTCCACCAGCTCCTTTTCCGTGAGGAAGCGTTCGCAGCCGAAGCAGTAGTGGCCGCCGTAGTCGCCGAAATAGATGTCGCCCTGGTCGAAGACCTTCTGCAGGGCGGCCTGGACCACGGCGATGTGCTCCTTTTCCGTGGTGCGGATAAAGCGCGTGTAGTCGACGCCAAGCTCGGGCCACAGGTTTTTGAACAGGCCGCTTATGGCGTCGGTGTACTGGGCCGGGGTCTGCCCGGCGGCCTTGGCCGCCTCGGCGATCTTGTCGCCGTGTTCGTCCGTGCCGGTGAGGAAATAGACCTCCTCGCCGAGCAACCGATGGAACCTGGCGGCGCAGTCGGCCACGATGGTGGTGTAGGCGTGGCCGAGATGCGGTTTGGCGTTGACGTAATATATGGGGGTGGAGATGAAAAAGCGGTTCACTCGGAACCCTCCCGGGATTTTGGTTTGCGCGGGCCCTGGCGGTGCTCCTGGGCCGGGCGGTTGGCGGCGGCGTCGTCCTTGCGGGGGGGGAAGCGTTTTTTGGGCGGCCGTTTGCCGCGCGGATCGGGCCGGTCTTGGCGTGAGGGGCCGTTTTTGGGGCGTGGCGGGCCGTTTTTGGCCGCCTGCTCGGGGGCGGGGGGCGACATGTCCCCGGTGGCGGGGAAGGCCAGGTAATCCTCGGCCATGGCCCGCTGTCCCGAACCGGCCTCGGCTGTCGAGGCGCTTGGCGCGCCGGAGGAGATCTCCTGCCATTCGGCCAGGGTCAGTTCCTTTTCCTCGCCGTTTTCGGTCAAAACGGACACGGTTTCCCGGAACAAATTGGTGCGCAGGATTTTGACCGCGCCCAGGCTGGTGTCCAGGCGTTTGCCGATTTTGGGGCATTTGCGCTGGAAGGCGTCGTAGTTTCCCTGCTCGAAGTTGAGGCAGCACAGAAGCCGTCCGCACATGCCGGAGATCTTGGTGGGGTTTAAAAACAGGTTTTGTTCCTTGGCCATCTTGATGGTCACGGGGGCGAATTTGCGCATGAAGCGGCGGCAGCAGCAGATCTGGCCGCAGTTGCCGATGGCCCCGAGCATCTGGGTTTCGTGGCGCACGCCGATCTGGCGCAGCTCGATCCGGGTGTGGTAGTTTTTGACCAGATCCTTGACCAGTTCGCGAAAGTCGATGCGGCCCGGCGCGGTGAAATAGAAAACGATCTTGCCCCGATCATGGAAGACCTCGACATCCACGAGCTTCATGTCCAGTTCGCGGTGTCGGATGCACTCCCGGCAGTAGCGATGGGCCTCGCGGGCCAGGGCCTCGTTTTCCCGGGCGGCCTCCAGGTCTTCCTCGTTGGCCAGCCGGTAGATGGGTTTGATGTCCTCGGGGGGGAGCTCCTGCGGAGGGGCTCCGGGGATGTCCGCCACCTGGGCCATGCCCAGGCCCTGGTCGGTTTTGACCAGGACATGATCGCCCGGCTTGACCACGTAGGGTCCGGAGGAGAAATAGTATATCTGCCCGTAATCACGGAATTTCAGGCCCAAAATCTGGCTCATGGGAGTATCCATTGGCCCCGCGTCGGCGGGGATTGGCGACGTTATGCGCATAAAAAAGTGAAAATAGACCAGATCGCGCCGTGAAGCAAACGGGCAATCCGGCCTGTCCCGGGCAATTGGCGATTTCAGCGGGGGAAGGGTGGCCCTCTTGGCGGCTGGCGGGGCGCGGGATGCGGGCGGAGTGCAAAAAAATCACGGGAGATTCTTGACAACCATGTGGCGTGGAGGTAAATCGCCCTCTCGCGCTTACGCGGGGGCCATTAGCTCAATTGGTAGAGCAGCGGACTCTTAATCCGTTGGTTCAAGGTTCGAGTCCTTGATGGCCCACCAGAAATTTCAAGGGGTTACAGTGAAAACCGTAGCCCCTTGTGCTATTGGGGCGTTTTTTCTCCCCATCCTCTCCCCACTTTGAAGATGACAAGCCATGGAACCTGGTTGTAAGTGCGCAAGCAAAATGAGAAATCGTTGCAGGCGAAATGAGAAATGGCGAGGGCGGATCGGGGAGATGAAAACACCCCCTTGCTCCGCCCTCGCCAGCCCTATTGCGCGACGTGTTCCGAGTCGGCTTTGATTCGGGTCAGAACCCACCGCAGGACAGGAGGCGTGATGCCGTTTCCGAGCACACGCAATCGGTCCATCCAGGAGGAACCCCCATCATCCACTCGACAAACGACGGGGCCGCGATAAGCCGCAACGGCGGCCTGGGCTCTCGGTCCTTCAAGCCGTAGACCATTCCAATCAACCGGGCCGTCAGGTTGCCCGTGGAGCGCCAGGTCTCCTCCCGGCGCAAGTATTGGCGCACGGGCTCTCCCTCGATGGCCGCCGGGGTAGGCAACAAGGAGAACCCGCTCACGCAGATGCGGGGCGCCAAAGGCCGCCGCAGGGAACACGTCCCATTCCGCATCATACCCGATCTCGGCCAAGTCCCCGAGCACCCGGTCGATTCCCCGCCCGAGCAGGGCCTTGACGTTTTCCACGACTGCGTAGGCCGGTCGTAGCTCGCGAATGACCCTGGCGTATTCGGACCAGAGTCCGGATCGGCTGCCTGTGATCCCCGCGCCAGACCCGGCGCATGAGATGTCCTGGCAGGGGAAGCCGCCAATGACGATATCGACCTTTTGGGCGTTTTCGGCATTGACGTCCCTCACATCCTGGAAGACCGGGATACCCGGCCAGCGTTTTTCAAGGATCGCCCGCGCATACGGGGCGCACTCGCAAAACCAGGCATGGGCAAACCCGGCCTGGTTGACCGCCACATCGCCGATTCCGGCACCGCTAAACAGACTCCCGACATGCAATCTTCTCTCCTGACGGGGCCTCGATGGGCTCTGGTCCGGGGCTCACGGCCCTCAGGAGATGCACCGTCCCGCAACGCGGGCACTTGATGGCGAGCTCGAACGCCTCGCCCTTGGCCAACAGCTTGTTACAAATACCGCAACGAATTTCCCTCATTTCAGTCCTTTACAGCTTGGGCCGGGGCCTGCTAGCTCATCTCCATCCCTGGCGCCAGGGGAGGGGCAGCGGCTTCGGCCGGGGACCGGTGTGTCAGCACCGGGCCAGTGGGGCGGCGCAACCCGCCCCGCCTGCTCCACTTACTGGACCGTTTGACCAACTCCTTGCGCGGCCCGTATCCGGTCGCCAGCCACGCGGTAATACTCAGGCGACAATTCGACTCCGACAAAGCGACGGCCGGTCTTGATGCAGGCCAGGGCCGTGGTCCCGCCGCCCAGGAAGGGATCGAGAACGGTCCCCTTTTCGGGCGTCACGGCCAGCAGTTCGACCAGGAGGTCGATAGGCTTTCCGGCCAGATGCACCTTGTCCCCGGGGACCACCCGGAAGCTGAAAACCCCCGGGAGGCAGCGCGTCGTGAACGCCTTAGCCGGGGCCTTGGCGGCGCAGATCACGAACTCAGCGTCACGCCGGAAGGCGCCGCGCATGGGCCGCGCGGTCGGCTTGTGCCAGACCACGATCCCGCGCCAGACGAATCCGGCGGCCTGGATCGCATCGGTCATGGCCGGAATCTGCCGCCAATCCGAAAAGACCAGGACCGGCGCGCTGGGCCTGGCCACCCGCCAGCATTCCGAAAGCCACAGACTCGACCACATGATGAAGGACCGTTGGTCCTTGAGGTCTCCCAGCATGGCCGGGTACACCTTCATCGTGCCGGTCTTTTGGTATTTCCGGGCCGGATCGATCTGGCGTGCGCCGACGTGCAACCCCCCGCTGGAATACGGGGGGTCGGTCACCACGGCGTCAACGGATTCGCCCGGCAGTTCCCGCAGGACCGCCAGGGCATCGCCATTCCACACTATGCCATTGTCAAAGAGCGCCTTTTGCATGACGAGACCCTCTTTCAAGGGGCTCATGGGCTCTCGGGTTGGGGCTCGCGGCCCTCAGGGGGCGACGGTATATGTTTAGGCCTGGACGAGGTCCGGCCAGACGACTTCGGCAACAGCCACGGCAATGGCCACCACATCCCCGGCCGCGCCCACCTGGAGCTTGGCCCGGCGACGCACCGCCTTGATGGACGCGCCATAGGCCAGCCAGGCAGCCCGGTCGGCCAAGACCGCCACGGCCACGTCGCGCAGACTTACCTCGCCAATCGTGGCCATGAGGGCTTCCTGCTCGGCCGCCAAAAATGGATAGGCCGCCGCAGGCAGCGGGTCCGGAGCGGCCACGGCCCGGGCCGCCTCCTCGGCGGTATGCTGGTATTCCAGGGATTGGCCCGCTCCCGGGGTCAGGACCAACAGCCTGCGGCGCTCGGCCTCGGCGTCTATTTGCGCGAGGGCATCCGCCTTTACAGCCTCCACGTCCATGTCCGGCTCTCCGGCCAGCATCGGCACGCCGTCGGGACGCCTGCCTGAAACGACAGTACCCCGGCCAAAGGCCGTGCGACTCACGGAGACGGCCAGGGCGACGTCCTTGCAACGCAGGCAGGCATACACGGCCGGGTCCGACACCGACACCTGACCGAAATAGAACAGATCGTGCCGATCCGAAGCAGGTACGAAGTCTTCATCCTGCACCAGCCCCAGGCCGCCCAGATCGGCCAGCAAGGAGTCCCGACCCGGCGCTTGCAAATACAACAAAACGATCATGCTTCCTCCCGGTAACAACTGAAATCCCAGCTCTGATGGTCCGCCCAGCACAGCCTCACGCCCTCGACCCCCAGGTGATACGTGGGCAGAGGGCGAAAATAACGGCAGGAGGCACAGGGGGATTGAGCCTGACGGACTTGTGACGGCATCCGACATCCAGACTTTTGTGGCGGCGGCCGTCGTACCCCTTGCGGAGAGGACGGCGTAGCCTCGTCTTCTGGGATCGAGATGCTGAAAATGTTCTCGTCTTCAAAAACGGCCTCTTCATGCTGTGTCCCCTCGGTTTCGTCGTCTGGCAACGGCGGATCGAAATCCCGCCATTGCGTGCAACGGATGCATCCCGGATGGCGGACAGGCACACCCTTCAATGACGCCGAAAGCGGCCTGGTCCGATTGGAGCGGCATTGTTCTACGGATATCCTTGCGTTTAGCGCCGTACATTCAAAATACACCGTTTCCATGACAATGTGGGGCTCGACCTGTTTTCAAAGTTCACACGGTTCGATACTGAGCGACGCGGATCAAAACACTACCTAACTGTGCCGTTGCGATACGGAGCCATGCGGAACCGAACCGAGCTATTGCCTTGCATCACAGCAGGTCGAACGTGAAACGTCCGTATCCTGCTCCCCGAAATTGGCCGAGCCCCACAAATTGCCCATACTCCATAAGTTGCGCCAGGACTTCCCAGGTGATTTCAAGGTTCGGGAGCAGCCCAATCTGTATCTCGAACGAAATCGGCGGATTGAGGACTTCCGAACTGGCCAGGCAGGTTCTGGGCCCCATCCTGCTCATGGTTTGCAACGGTCGCTCGTAGATGCCATCCGGAGCGCGGCCCAGGCGGATGATCCGGGGGTCGACAAACACAAACCGTTGCAGTTTGTTGCGCAGAGCCGGGATACCGGTCTTCTTCCTGGTCCGCCCACCCACGCTGACAGGGACTTCGACGACGTCTTTGAGGATATTTGCGGCGGATTTGAGAAACCCCACGAATTGGTAGTCCATCAGGCAGCAACCGCCCTGGTCGTCACGCAGGAAGACGGTCGTTTTCGGAGTTTCCTCCGCCGGAAGCAAGGCCGTTTCATCCGCGCCTTCGGCCTCGGGCTCCGGGGCCTTGCTGGCGACATACTCCTGGTAGATCAGTTTCGACGACGGCAGCGAGCCCAGGAGCGGTTCGGTCAGGCTGATGCGATATCTTCTGTATTGCACGCGGTCACTGAGCGCCATGTCATCCACCGTTATTTGAAATGCTGGTAAACCTTGAATTTGAACGTCGCGCCCCGACCCGTCCATCCGGGCACGAGCACCCTGGCCTGCACCTTATACGTTCCCGGCTGATCCAGGTCTCCGGCGTGCGTGACGTAGCGTAAAAACCGCTTGACCCCGTCAATTGCAATGATCGTCGCAGGCCAGGAAACTTCAGTCCCGTCGGGCTTGCGAACGAGCAACGCGGCCTCTGTCACGCCCTCCAGGGTAGACACGCAGTCCACGGTGATCCCCGTGCCTACGTCATCCACATAAATCTTGTCGGTGCTCACTGCGTCACCTCCGTAAACTCCATCAACTCCACGGCCGACGTCCCCGTGATCTCCCGGGTGACGGTGCTGGCAAAACCGCACTCCCGGGTCAGCGGCGAGGCGGCCCATACCGAGCCCTGCCCGTCCCGGCCGGTGATCCACTCCCGGCGGACCACGCCCGCGAAACAGGCGGGGGCGACGGCGACGAGGACCAGCCCGTCCGCCTGGATCGTCACGCCCGCCAAACGCACCGTCGCCGCCGGAGCCAGAAGCATGCCCACGGCTGCCCCGGCCAGGATGGAGACACCCCTAGCGATCCTGGCCGCCGGGGCCAGGGCATGGGCGAGGGCCGCCCCGACCTGGACCGTCGCCCCGATCCGGACCACACCCGGCGGGGCAGCGGTCACGACGGCTGCCGATCCCACCTGGATCGTCGCGCCGCCCTTGACCCAGGCCGTCGGGGCCAGGACCGTGCCTGCAACAGGCCCGGCGGCGACGGTCACGCCCTGGCCAAGCGGCAGCCAGGCGGACGGGCGGTCAACCCAGGCAGACGGGCAGTCGGACCACATAAACATGGGACGCCTACGCCAGCCCCATCGCGCCGGTCGCGTCAAAGACGATTTCGAACGGACCACCATCCGAGGTCTTGAGTTCGGTGAAATCGAAGAGCCGCAGCAAAGGGCCGTCGCCGCCCTCGGTGGCGTCGTAAACCACGGCGTAGCGCGCGGAAATCGAGGAGTCGGGCCACAGCGGCGCGTCCGCCGCCAGGATGGCCCCCGCGCCGACGGCCTGCGCCGCGAGGTTTTGCAGGGCTTGGCCGCCTGCGGCGTACCCCTCGCCGACGATCTCGTGGGCCGCCACGTCGGCCAGGACGGCATGGGCCGCGTCGGGCTCGTATCCTGCGCCGAGCAGCATGATTTTCAGGGGCTGGCCCGCCAGATGCGCCAACATGCGCCGCTTGCCGTCGGTATAGATCAGGTCCGCCATAGCATCCTCCTTAGAGCCACCAGACACCGTCATACTGCCGCTGCACATCGGTATAGGGCAGGGAACTGGTGGGTTTGACCGAAGTATAGTTGATGTCCAGGGCGTAATTCCCGTTGGTGGTCTGCACCTCCACCCAGGCGTGCCCTTCTCCGTTGCCTGCCTTGCCGACAACCAGTTTGATGGCCCCGGCCGGGATGCCTGACGCGATCAGGGCTCCAACCTTTGTCAGGGCAAAGTCCTCGCAGTCGCCGGACTGACCATCGCCCAGGACGGTCCAGTGCTCCAGCTTGTTGTAGAGGGCAGCATCTGATTGATATGCGTGCGCTGCGTTGACCTCATCATTAATGCGTTGCAGCGTGGTTCGTAGATCATCGGCGTAGTCGACCGTCTTGCATCCGTTGTATGTGCAGGACGGATGTCCAGGATAGGCTTCGCAAAATTCTTGGAACCCATCCGGGCCATTGCTGTTGATTTCATCCGGCAGCAAGGAGGGATCGCCGCCGCCCCCCATGGAGGCTTGGGGCAGATACAAAACACCCAACAGGTCCGTGACCTCGCACCCCAGGGCCGCTGCCAGGGACGCTTCGATACGGTCGCCGTTATGCCAGAGCATGGCGTCCATAACCTCGGAGGTCTCGTCGTTGACGATCAGAACGCCCTGGAGGACGTGGGCGTTGTCTTCGGTTTGGATCTGGGTCCAACCCATGGGACGGGAGGTGGCGGACAGCACATAATCCCCAAACGGAGTTCCAAGGGATTTCGAGATATCCGCCGGGGCGGCGCGCATCGTGCCGGAATACAAGACCGAATTTTCTTCCTTGTAGGAGAATTTATTGATGGTCTTCAGAAAAAAAACCTCGCCCTCGTTCACCCCAAACGGGAATTGCATCGGGAAAACCTGGGGCTCCACTCCGTCTGACGTGCTGTTCCCCCCCTGCACAAGGGGATCAAAAAAATCGAGATATCCCGACGCGACCTCATCCCCATTGACAGAAACAGTTATCTCCATATGCGAATACAGTGGATCCGACCCACCCCCCGTAATATTTCTGTCGACTACGGTGCGAAAATAACCGAGTTGCAATGTGTTTTGGTCCTCGTATATATACGCCGGGAATTTCAATTCACCGCCGTATCCGACATCAAGGCTGACACTCGCGATTGTCTCGGACACCCCAGACCTGTTGATCATATCCCACAAATACCAATTCTGAATTCGTTTATAGGTACATCCCCCCGAATTCGACCCTATCTCCGCAGAGGACAACACTCGTGTACGCCTTCCATCAATGGATACCAAATGTCCTGGGCTATTCTCTAACCTCCAACTTACCATGGCATCGCAATATGTTGTTCCTATCGGCGTCGTTCCCGGGACAAAACGCCCCGGCAATTTGTAGCGTGGAGTGTATGCTGGGATCCACCCCATGCCCACATGCTCGGACGGCAACAACGCGGAATAAGATGAGACAGGTTCCATGATCAGCCCAGGAGGGTACGCACCATACCCCCCTGTTTGGGATGTGCACAATGCAATATTTTCAGGCGTCACAAACAGGACAGGCGAGGACAAGGTGCCTTGAGCGGTGCCGACAACCTCAAGTTCGACTATGTCCAAGATGTATGATGTCACTACGTCGTAAAGGATTCCCGAAGTGTACACGGACCGTTCTTTGTCAAAAAAAAGTACATCCCCCCCTGTATATGAAAACCCTGTGCCACAAAACGGGTTCCCCCCCGCCGATAGAGAGAGATATCCTCCCCCTGTCATGACTCCATAACGCATTTCACGCGTGGATAACTCCGCATCGTGATATTTGTACGCATAATAGTATGGATCAGTATACACCGGGTCAAACCCCGTATACGTCCATTCATCGTCTGCAATCTCGAACGGTACCCCCATAAGGATACTTGTGGATTCCGCGCTATCCGGACGCAACTCCTTCTCATACGTCACCAGGTGGTCGGTGATGCCTGAAAACCCCTGTTTCTCGGCGTCGCCGTGCCGGAGGACCGACAGCCGTCCGTCCGTGAAACCAAACGACGCCATCTTGGCTGTCCCACCGGACTTGTAGAAGAGCAGGAACTGCTTCACGCACGGCCGGGCCTTGCCGTCGGCAAACCCGATGACCCGCAGGTCATCGCCGGTCACGGCCTCGGTTTCAAAGCGGCGGCCGCCGACATGCAGCACCCGCACGATGTCATCCGCATCAAAGGCCGAATGGGCATCGGCCATGAACTCGGGATCGGTCTGGTTGCGGTCGTTGTCGGCCTCGCAGTGGTAGAAGAACCGCACGCCGTTCACCCGACCAAACGCCGCCAGGTACACGTCCGCCGTCACGGGATCGCGATCCCGGTGGATCTCGACAATCATGCCGGTATAGATGCGGGCCCGTTGCAAGGCATCCTGCCCGCGCGTCCCATAATCGACGCTGCCGCCCTGGCCCGGCGTTCCCAGGCGCGGATAGCCGTCCACGGAGACAGGCACGATGCTCGGCTTCGCACCGCCTGTCGTGCCCGCGTCGGCCACCACCCAGGCGAAATCCACGCCTGGACGGATGTTTCGGCATTGGGCCGAATCGATGTGGATGGTCACCCATTCGCCGATGGCGTACCGGCGGTTGTCGGACGGCCGGACCCTGACAATGCCCAGCGAATGGCCGCTCTCGGCCCGGGCCGCCGTCTGGACGTCGTATTCGTAGCCGTCTTCGACCTCGTAGGCGGTCAGCACCCGGCCGCCGGTGAAGCACGGCGAACCGAACACCGCCGAGGCGATGGGATAGGTGACCGGATCGCCGTAGGTGGCCACCACGGCCGTGTAGGTGGCCAGGATGGGCGCATCGGCATCGGGAGGCGAGGACCAGGCCACGTCTTTCATCCAGCGGCCGGATCGGATGTCCAATTCTCCCCCTGTGCCGCCCAGGGAGTCGTAGGCGTCCACGACCCGGTAGCGGCTCTGTCCCGCACACCTGGCGTGCAGCCGCACCGGGCCGGTCACGACCTCGCCAAGGTCATCCAGGGCCGGGGCCAGGGATTCCCCGTCGCCTCGCCCCACCACCCGGCGGCGCTCGACCTGGGTTTCAGACCCGGGCAGGCGGACCTTGGCGTACAGGCAATACAGGTCGCCGGGGTACAGGTCGGCGTTGGAAAGCTGAAAGGAATGCTTCTTGTTGGCCTTGGGCGCGGCCTCGGATCGCGACAACGGCAGGGATTTGGAGGACGGCAGCCCGGGCAGTTCCAGGGCGATAGGGGTATCCATGTAGGAGCAGCAGGCCCCAGGGGTTCCGGACCAGCGGTACAGGCCCCAGGCCCAGAACTCGCAGGCATCGGGCACGGTGAAGGTGATGCTCCATGTGTCGTCGCGGGTGTACTCTCCCGGCCGCTTGGCCAGGGTGCGTTCAAAGGCCAGGGTGGCGTTCGGCCAGCCAAAGGCCGGGACCAGTCCGACCTGATAGAGTTGGGCCACGACCTCCCGGACGGGCTGTTGTCCATGGCGCAGCACGGCCACGTCCACCGTGCGGCGGCCGTCGTCATCCGTGCCCACCTGGACGGGCTCTCCGGAACCGAGCACATCCACCCGGACGCCCGTGGCGTCGATAGCGGCGGTGCCCTCGCGGCACAGATAGGCCGTAATCTCCGTGCTCATAAGGTAAATGTCTCGTTGTGCAATTCATCCACGCCGGTATCGTGGTAGCCTGACGCGGCAATCCCCAGGGTGTGGGCCCCGCTGGCCAACACGCCCACGCTTACCCTCCCGTCGGCAGAGGTCCGTCCCCTGGCCACGCCATCGACGGTCACCCGCGCCCCGGGTACGGGATCGCCGGTGGTGTAATCCACCACCCGGATGACCACGGTTTCGGGATCGTCGGGATCGTCGGGATCGTCGGTCCCGCTGGCATCCCCGAACCCCAGAGCCAGGGTGGCCACGATTTCCTCATTGGTGGCCGGATCGACCGCCGTGGCGCAGACCACCACGTCGGTCTCCGTCAGGCCGGGCAGGCCGCGCGGGACCAGTACGGCCAGGGACTCGTAGACGGTTTCGTAGGTGACCCGGGCCGCGCCGCAGCCCGCCACGCCGCAGGCCACGGTCTCCGGAGCGGACAGCCGCAGGTCGCCCAGGTCGCGGCCGATCCACTGCCAGGAAAAGAGTTGCGAGGCCGGGGCGGACAGACCGGCCGTGTCGGTGTTGGCGAACGCCACGGTCTCGGTGATCTGTTCCCGGCGCAAGCCCTGCCGGGACAGGCTGCCATGGGAGATGGACGGGAGCGGCTCCAAGGTCATGGGATTTTTGTACATCCGGAGATAGGCCGTCTGGTTATGCACCAGGCTCCCCGACGTCTCGCTGTCCAGCACCAGCTTGAGCAGGGGCGCGTCCGCTGCGGCAGCCGCAAACGTCACGGCGATGGTAGTTTTAGCCACGGACAACGACCTCCTTGACGTTTGGTCCGTCCCCCAGGGAGACCACGGCCACGATGCACGGCGCTGTCGCCGAGCGGTCCAGGACCACCCGCGCCCCGACGTTGACGTCCCCATCCGTGGCGTTGACCGCCGTCAGTTCGCGGCTGTCGGAGCGCACCAGGTACCGGCCGTCGGCCAGCCGGGCGGCCACGACCCCGCGCGAGGAGGCCGACGGCGTTGCGAAATACTGGGTCAGACCAGGCATTGCACCATCTCCAGTTCGTTGACGACCCGAGGACCGGACAAAGCCACATCCGCCCGGGTCACCAGCCAGACGCCGGACAGCCCCAGGGCCTCGTTGACCAGGGCGGCCAGCACCCCGGGCCGGGCGGCATCGCGATAGGGGGCGGTGGCGGCGACGGTCTGGCGGTCGTAGCGGGCGTCGTCGAGCCAGGCGGTTCCGGCGGCGACGGCGGCGGCCTCGCCGGTCAGGGCGGGCCGGGACAAGGGATCGGCCTCGACCTGACCCTGGCCCATGACCACGCGCACCGTGACGTCCGGCAGGGACGGCGCGACCGCCACGGTGATGGCCAGGGTGGCCACGTCGTGGCCGCGCACCTCGTAACGCTCGAACGTGGTCTCGTAGGTCACATCGGCCACATGCTCGGCATCGAGCACGGCCCCGTCCTGATCGGCCAGCACCAGCCCCATGCCGTCGGCCGAGACGGCCACGGTCCCGGTGGACGGATCGCCAATAAAGGACACACGGCTGACGTTGCTGGGCGGGGAGGCGCATGAGGCCTGCCCGGCCGCGAAAACGACGGTCTCGGAGACCTCCTCGGTGACGGCCGCCGCCAGGCGCAGAACGGCCGCCCGGGGATCGGTGCAGGACACCGTGGCCCCGGCGGGACGCGCGCCGCCGGGCCAGGTCACCCGCAGATGCAGGGTCTGGCCCCGGCCGGGGGTATCCTCCTCGACGGCCACGGCCAGGGGCGTGGTCACGGTCTCGCTGTAGCCGACCACCTCCACGGCATCGTGGCCGCTTCCGGCGATCCGCTCGACGGCGATGTCCGTCAGATCGTCCCTGTCGTAGGACATCTCCGGCGTGGCGTCGGGCATGTCCACGGGCCGAACCGGCCAGCCGGGCGAGACGATCAGGGACGCGCCGTCGCCGGGCTCCATGACCGCGCCCACGGAGCCCGCCAGTTCCAGCAGGGCAGAAAGCGGCGTGCCGTCATGGGTCCAGTCTGGAGGCAACAACCAGTCCGCAGCCGTCCAGGCCAGGGACAGCCCGGCCAGGGCCGCCAATTCCACGGCCGCCGCCGAGGCCAGCCGGTTGCCCAGGGCATGGATGGATTCGGAGGCGTGCGGCGCGTCAAGCAGGGCCGTCAGGCCCCGGCCCCAGACCGTGAACATGCGTTCGTCGCCGGAGCGTTCCTCCAGGAGAAATCGTATTTCCCGGCCGCCCACGGCCAGGACCAGACGCGCCGTGCCTGGATTCCGGCCAGGGTCGCACAACGGGTACAGGTCGCCATCGCTGGATGTGAAAGAAATCCGGGCGTGCTCGTTCCGGGCGCACTCGGCGCGGATCTCGGTCACGCTGCCCAGGACGTCCCACCCATCGAGAAAGAGAGACGGCGTGCTCATCGGTTCTGCCCCGTGGGATAGATGGCGGATTCATCGGTGACAGGCGAGGCCAGGGCGACCAGACGGCCCGGCCGGGCCGCCTCGTCCCGGTGCTCGACCAGCCCGGCGATGCCGGTGGCCGTTTCGCCGGATACGGTCAGGGCCAGCCCCCGCAGGCCGACACGCTCGGCGGAAATTTGCAGAATCAGCCCGCGCAGGCCCTGGTTGCCAAGCCCCGTGCCCGGAAAGGATTCTCCGGCGTCCTGTACTTGCGGCACGACCCCCCGCATGCCCGGCAGGGAGGGATACGCCTCCACGGCCGGGTACACGCCGGGATGCGCGGAAAGGCCGCTGGGCAGCGGCGCGAGGCATGTCCAGGCCGGGGCCTCCTGGACACCGCACAGGGTCTGGAGACCGTACATGGGCAGACCGACGACGCTGGCCAGGGTGGCGGTGGGGACTATGGCGATCATTCCGGCGGGCATGGGTTCGCTCACTCGAAATGAAATTCGACAGGAATGAAGTTATGCGACACAGCCGGGATGCCCGCTGGAACGACCTGTTTGATCCATACCGGCACGGCAGCCGGGGCGGTCTGGATCACGATGCTGTCGCCGCTGACCCAGCCGCCGCCCCATCCGGCGGATTTCAGGGTGAAATAAGGGGTTCCGGTTGCGGGATTGACCGGGGCGAAGGCCGATGCACGGGCGCCTGAGCCGACCGCCCCGACCGTCGCCCCGGACACGGAGAATGCCGTTTCGGAGGTAAATGTCAGGGTCCAGGTCTCAAATATCGTCCCCGTGTTGTTCAGTTCCGGGGGATACGCGCCCTCGTCGTAGGTTCCAGCCGTGGACGTCTCGACCCAGTCGAGCACAACCGGCGCCACCTCGGCGGCGTAGACGCAGGCGCAGCCGTGGGCGGACGTGCTGTGCGCGTTGGCCACCTGACCGGCCAATTGCACCGTGGCCACCAGCCCGTTGTAGCTGTAGCACAGCTCCCGGTAGGTGCAGGCGACGGACGTGCCGTTGTCCGGCGGGCTGGTCCAGGTGATGGGAGTGGTCCATTCTCCCGTGGCCATGTTGAGCTGGCCGCCGGAGCAGTATCCCGAGCAGGCCCCGGTCTTGCCCACGGCCACCGTGCGGGCCACGCCGCCGCAGGTGGCGGTGACGACCGGCCGTTTGCCGGGCTGGCCGCAGACGCCGTTGGCGTTGTGGGACAGCCGGGTCAGGGTGGGCGTGGCATTGACTCCGTCGCCTGAGCCGATCTGCTCGGCCTCGTGCAGGTTATCGGCCAGATCCAGGGTTTCGACCGTGCCGTAGCGGTGGTTGCACAGGATGACGTCGTTCCCCAGAAAGATGCCCCGGGGCCAGGTGATATCCGGCACGTTGGCGATCTTGCGCCACTTGTAGTCGGTCTCGTCGTATTCCAGCGAGTCGCCGACGTTGACCAGCTCCGGAACCCAGCCGCCGTACAGGTTGTCGGCCAAAATGAGATATCCCCCGTTGGGGAACTCCATGTCGGCGGATTCCATGGTCAGGGAGACGGTGTTCCCCCCGGCCTCGACTTCCTCTGCGACCTGGCCCACGCCGCACCAGACCGTATTGATCTCGTTTTCCTTGTCAGCCTGGCTGCCCAGGCCCAGGGCGTAACCGTCCCCGGCCACGGAGCAGGCCGACAGGAAAATCCGCATGTCATAGGCCGGATCGTTGCTGGCCGCTTCATTGCAAACGAAAAACTTTCTGACCCTGGTCAACCCGGCCAGGCGCTCGGCCTTGGACACCCGGGGCAGCAACGCATGGCGCACGCCATGTACGATGGCCTGACGCCCCAGGCGGCCGCCGTTGAGGGACGCCACGTTGGTTTGCAGCTCCGACTTTCGCAGTAGGATGTCCGTGGATTCGACGGCCATATTTCAAACCTCCATGAGCTTGATGACGATATTACGGTACTTCATGGCGGCCGGGATGCCCGGCCCGGGCCGGACGGCCTCAGCCTCGATGGCCGGGGCGTCCTCGTTGCGAAACCGGACGCGGTAGATCTCGCCGTCCCAGGCCAGGTCGAAAACACCGCCCGGGATGTCGGCCAGTCCACGCAGGGCCAGAAGTGTCGCGCGCGGCAGCCAGGCAGTGTTTGCGCCGCCCGCCAGGTCGATGGGCCTGCCGCCCTGGCGCGGCCGCTCCCAGACGACCGGGCGTCCGGACAGGGTCACGTCCACCTCGGCCTCCAGTCCATACGGCGAAAGCTCTCCCGGCCAGGACAGATCTTCCAGGTCGATGCCCGCCAGGGAGTTCACAGCTTCCTCGTGAGCTTTGCCCGGCGCAGGGCGCTTTCCAGGTTTTCCAGCATGTCGGCGGACATGTATGCGGGCACGTCCGCGCCGCCGATCTCAAGCACCACCCGGCCCAGGTCCGGCATGGTCGCGGCCGTGGCCGATGCTGGAACCAGACCGCCGGTGGCCAAGGACAGGACGGGTCGCGTGGCCTCGCGGATACGTGCCGACGCCAGCCCGCCCAGGGAAAACCCTGGGACGCGCAAGGCCCCGCGCACCTGGTCGCGCAAAGCGCCCAGGCCGCTTCGCGCCGCATCCTGGAGGGCATAGAAAAGATCCGGGCCGAACAGCCGCACGGTGGACTTGTTGACCACGAATTCGCCGTCTTCCAGGATGGCCGGACGCCGGTCGCCGCCGCCGTATCCCGGTAAAAGCCCGGCCACCCGGTGCCAGCCTCCGGCCGCGAACCGCGCGACCTCGCCGATCAGGCCGCCTGCGGCGGCGGCCTCTACACGCTGGACGTAGATGGTGTGGGTGCTTTCCGTGTTCTGCCCGTCCAAGGAGCGTATCTCGGCCAGGACATCCGTCGCATTGTCCTTGACCGTATGCGGCGAGGTGGTCTCGATCTCATTCAAGGCGGCGATGTTGGTTTTGGCCGTCTCGGTGTCGGCGACCACGGTGATGGTCACGTCCTCGGCCGCCGCCTCCAGATCCTGGCGCAGGCCCGCCACCTTTTCCGTGATGCCGGGGTCCAGGGTCAGGGTCACGGTTTGGTCGGCCAAGGCCTTGATGGTGGCCGTGATGTTGCCCATCTCCGCCCGCAGGCTCTCCAGGTTCTGCTTGCTGGCGGCCGCGTCGTCTTCCAGGTCGGAAAGGGATGTGACCTTGACCTTGGAGAGCTGGTCAAAGGAGCGATTGACCGCATCCGTGGCCTGGCTTGCGTCCGAAAGCCTGCCGGACAGCCCGGCCGCCTGCTCGGCGTACATCCGGGCCTGTTCCAGGGCCTGTTCCCGCTCCTTGCCGCTTAAGCCCGTGGCCTTGGCTAGGGATTCCTCGCTGGAGGACAACAACTGGTTGACCCGGGCCAGGTTGTCCCGGTCTTTGGCCGCACCATCCATGCCCCGCTGCCGGATGTCGGCCAGGGCCGATTCCCGGCGCATATCATCCGCCAGGAGGGAGTTTTCCAGGGAATTGATCTTGGCCAAGTGCGTGTCGTAGGCCTTTTCGGCCTCGGCCAGGCGCACCCGCAGGAGTTCCTGGCGCTCGGCCAGGATGGCGCCGTATTCCGTATTGTACTGGCGTTCCAGCGCCCCCAGCCGGGACTGATATTCGGTCTGGGTGATCTCGCCGCGCGAGAAAAATCCGGCCAACTGGTCGGCCAGGGTTTGATAGTGGGCGCGGGCGGCGGCCAGCCGGGAGGAATGGAAGGCCCCATCGGCCGCCAGACGCTTGGCGGCCTCTTCGTCTTCCGTGAGCTTAAGCTTGCCAATGTTTTCGACTTCGGCATTGTGGGCCGTGCGCGCCGCCTCGGCCTTTTTGGAATAGGTGTCCTGGGCCTTTTGGGCCATGCGGTCGTAGGCCTGGGCCCCGGCGGACTCCGCCACCTGGGCCTGCCGCTGGGCCGCCTGCCCGGCATCGTCCAGGACGCCGACAAGCTGGCGGTAGGAATTGAGGACTTCCTCCTTGACCCCGTCGGAAGCGCCCACCCGATCCAGACTTCTGGCGAGGTCATCAACGGACATCCCCGCCTTTTCAGCGCTTTTAAGCAGCTCCAGGTAACCGGCCCGGGTCTTCGACATCTCGTTGCGCTTTTTTTCGCCCGCCTGCACATCGGCGTCGTACACACCAAAAAGCTTGTTCATCCCCAAGAGAACTTCCTGATAAAACGACCTGGCCTCCTCCTGGCCGATGCCGTACATCTCCCGCATGTTTCGGGAATACGTCTCCAGCCAGACCGCCGCGTTCTGATATGCCCGCGCCTGGGCCTCGATATGGGTGACCAGCAGCATGTCCGCTTCCTGTTCGCGCAGCGCGATCAATTCCCGCAGCTTGATCAGGTTTTCATCTTCGGCGGACGCCGCCCGGGCCAGCACCCGGCCGCGTTCGTCCAGGGCCAGATTCGCGGCTGGCAACACCTTCGCCAATTCCATCTCGGCCGCGGCGTGTTCCTCGGACCCTGCGGCCGTCCGCAAAAGCCGCCCTTCAAGATCTTGAAGAGCCGCCACGTTATCCAAAGCGGCCTTGCGGGATTCACCCATCGCCTGGGCTGTTTCCCGTGAGCGGTCTTGAAAAAGTTCCATCGCCGCGTATACAGTCCCCAGGGCGAGAGCTAACGCGGCAAGAACCGGATTGGCGAGGGAGAAGGCCGCCAAGGCCTTGCCCAGGCCGAGCAGCGCCGTGGTCGCGGCGGTGATCCGGGAAACGGCTAGAGCCACAAGCAGCGCCGCCCAGACATCGGAAAATTCTGTCACGAATCCGGCGACGACGGATATGGTGTCGGCAACACCGACCAATAATGACGAGATGGTTTGCGCCCAGGCCTGAAGCTCGCCGGTTTCGGCCATTTCCTCCAGGGCGGTCTGCACATCGCGGGCCTTCTGTTTGAGGTAGTCAAGAAAACCGGCGTCGCCGATCTGGCGCGCAAAGTCCTTCCAGATCGATCCCAGGGTTTCCATTAATCCCGACCATTGTTGCTGCATCTTCGAGGCCTGGCCGCCGAAACGTTCCGCCATGCCCTCAATGATCGCCGGGATGGCCGTAAACGCGTCGATGCCTTCCAGGCCGATTTGCCGCATTTGCTCCTGGGTGAGCTGCAATTTCTCCCGCAGGATGTCGTAAATCGGGATGCCCGCTTCGGCGAACTGGCGGACCTCCTCGCCCATGAGCCGCCCCTTGGTGGCGGCCTGCCCCAAGGCCAGGGTGATGCGGTTGAAAATATCGACGCTGCCGCCAAGCGCCCCGGTGGTGTCCACCAGCGTGGTCATGGTTTCTAGTGTCGGGTCCAGGCCCATCGCCTTCAGGCGGATGTACGCCTGGATGGCCTCTTCGGTGGACAGCGGCATCTTCTTGGCCCAGTCGTTTAATTCCTTAAACGTCTCGGCCCCGCGTCCCTTGGTGATGGTGTCCAGGGCATTTGTCAGGCCCTCAAAGCGATCCGTGGTATTGACCACACCCACCACGAAGTTTCTCAGCTCCGTGATGAACGAACGCGCCGCATTAACCCCGGCGTTGACCGCTTCGGTCCACAGCCCCACGGACAGCCCGAGCCTGGACACCGAGCCGGACGCCTCCGCCGTGGCCGTATCCAGTCCCCCCACGCCCTTGGTGCCGCGGCGGCCTCGCCGCCAAGGAGCGCACGGCCTCCCCGACGGCCTTGACCGTCTGGGAGGCCGCGTCCTTGGCCTGGATGAGGATGGAAAGAAGGAAGTCGTTCGCCACGTCGTCAGCCCTCGAAGCTTTGCAGGATGCGCTCAAAATCGTCCTGTCCGGCCAGGGCCAGACGCGCGGCCAGGGCCGCCTGGGCGAACGCGGCCCAGTCAGCCGAATCGGCCTCGGCTAGGGCGAGGGTGAACTCGGTCCAGGTGTATCCCCGGACGCCGGAATGCCCGGCCCGGAGAAGGCGGCAGCAGGCCCGCCAGAGGCGGCCCCAATCTTCCGCCGCACCCCGTCCAGGAAGATCGCCGTCGCCTTGTCCAAGATCCCCGTTTTCCGGAGCAGGCCAAAAAAGCGGCGTTCACCTCCTGGAAGGCCTCCCAGAGCGTACCCAGGTCGGACGGGGCCAGCCGCTTGAGGTCGTCGAGCGACAGTCCGGTGAGCACCTGGCCGGAGGTCAGGAGTTCGGACAGGGCCGCCAGGGGGTCCGTGCCCTGGCCGCCGTCCCTGGCGCGCTCGAGCAGATCCAGGATCGTGCCGATCCGAAGCTCGTGCAGGGTCACCTCGCGCACGGCCTGGGGCTCGGCGTCCGTGGGGACAGGGAGCGTGATGGTCTTGGTCTTGGCCATGTTAGAAGCTCCTCAAGAGCGCGGGTTCGTCATGGCCGGGCATGACCTGGATCTGGCCCTCAAAGGTGGGGCTCAGAAACGTTTTGCCCATCAGATCCAGTTCGGTGGTGGGGCTGAAGGACGCACCCCAGATGTCCAGGATGCAGGCCGCGCCGTTGGTGTGGTTCTTGCCGTTTAACCGCAGAGCCCCTTGATCTGGGCCTCGGTGCCGATGGTGATGGCATAGCCCTCGGTCGCGCCGTGGCGGTAGGTGATCGTAAGCGAACCGGTGACCTTGGCCGTCTCCAGCCATTTCACCGCGCCGCCCTTCAGGTCGACCTCGTAGTCCGTGCCCAGGACCAGGGCGTCACCCGCGGCCGGGGCGATGGCCAGCCGGCCGCCAGGACGTTGACGTGGGCAGCAGGGTCACCGTGCCCGGCGTGGGCGTCACGACGAGGGTCTGATCTGCCGTGGCCGCCTCCTGTTCGAAATCCACGTCTTTGCCGAAGACGGCCAATGCCAACACCTTTCTCGGCACGTCGTTGCCCGTCATCTTGAACTTGGTGGGTCTTTTCTGAGTGATGCTTTCCAGCTCTTCGCCATAGGACTCGGGATAGTTGGACTCCCGGGTCTCGGTTTCGCTCTGCGGCGTCAGCGTCAGCGACGTGCAGTTGCCGAACTGGTGATAGACGCCGGTCGGTTTGCCGTCGGCGTCGAAGATGTCGAGCAATAGGTGCCCGGACCCTTTGAATGATTCCTTGATGGGGGAAATGGCCATATCCTTGCCTCCTAGTACGGGCTGACCCGTTGTTCGATTTCAAACGTGGCCGCGTACACGGCCAGGCCGCTGTCCTGAAAAACCACCTCCCGGCGGGTCAGTTCGGCCGGGGTGAGCCCCGGGGCGACGATCTCGCCCCACAGCGCTTTTTTGACGCCGTCCAGGAGCCCGTAGCCGCCCTCCTTGGCCTCGGCTTTGGACCGCAACGACTTGGCCGCAACCAGCGCCGTCCAGGTCATGCGTTCGAGGCGGCCGCCGCCGCCCTCGTCCGGCAGAAGCCGCGACCCGACGTAGGTCACAAGCACTCCCGGCAACCGGGCAGGGCGGCCTTCAGATCCTCGACGCTGGACAGCTCCCCCTCATATCCCTTCAGGGTCGCCACCCGTGGGATTCCGTCAGAGGCATAAGCGTGGCCAGGATGCCCGCCTCGACCGCAGTCAGGTCCAGCCCCATATCCATGTCAGTCCTCCAGGTACGCCGTCAGGATGGCCTCGATCTCCGGCCAGTCCTCGCCCGCACGCCCAGAAACGGCCGGGCCGGGATCACGGACCCGGGATGGTTGACCGAGCGCCGGAAGATCGTCCGGCCGCCGATGGTGAAGGCCAGGGTCTTGCCGTTTCTCGCCCTGATGACCCGGGGCTGGGTGCGGCCGCCGAATTGATGCACGGCGGCGTACGGAAGGTTGGTGCCGATCACCACAAAATCTTCCCCGCCTTGGTGGGTGATGCTTGACCGCAGGAGGCCGGTATCCACCAGGGTCTGCCCGTTTTGCTCCACCGCCCGGCGGCTTTTCTTCCAGGCCGCTCCGTCCGGGCCAGCCCCGCGCTTGAAGTTGTCGCGCACGGACTCCGACACGAGGAGCCCGATGGCATCCATGGGACCGCTCAAGTCCGCCAGCTTCCGTGCGAGCTGGGAAAGCAGCGCGTCCACCGGGACGTATCCACGTCGATGCGCCAGTCAGACATGGGGGCACCTTGCCGACACAAAATTGTGTCGGCGAAATGCCCGGCGCGGCACGCAAAGCCGGGACGCCCCGCCGCCCCAATTTTGGGGAGACGGCATATCCGGCGCGCCAATCAGACACGGGGGAACCTCCGCCAGGTCCGGTCCCCGAACCGCAGGCGCTCCGGAGCGGACACCAGGACGCCGCCCGGGTCCGGGACGGTCTCCACGTCCGGCCCCGTGGCCAGGCCACGGCTCCGGACGCGATGCGCGAGAGGTTGCGCAGGGCGTCCTCGTAGTCCCGGACCACGGCCTTGGGCGTCTCCATGTGGCTGCGCCGGGCGTGGAGGCGATACCGGGCGATGCGGCTGGACAGATGCCGGATGAGCGGCGGAACATAGGCCAGGGCACGGCTGCGACCTGCCCGGCGTAGGCGTCGATTTCCCGATCCGCCTCGCTGATGACGGCGGCCAGACGGCCACGACCTCGTCATCCTCATGTCGTCGATCTGGCCGTCGTCAACGGCCAGTTCCAGAATGTCCCGGCTGGGCATGATGGCGGCCAGATCGGCCGGATCGGAATAGGAAGCCATGCGTCACCCCCCCACATGGATGGTCCCGGCGCGGCTGCCGGCGCCGGACCGCGTGATCAGGACAGGACCGTGGCCCGCAGATGCCCTTCACGTTGGGCACCGGGAACGGCTTGGACATCCCGACCAGCCTGTAGCTGCTCGGGTCGCTCTTCTGATCGGCTTGACGAAAAACGGCAGGGCTGGAGATTGGCGTCCAGATCGTCCAGGCGCAGTAGGGCAGCTTGTGTCCGGCATCCAGGGCGACCATCACCACGTCGTCGTCGGCCACCACCGGCGTCATCGCCCCGGTCTGCGGGTTGCGGTTGCGTTCGCTGCGCCGCTCCACCAGGTAGCCGCCCACGTCGATGCCCTTTTCCAGTGATCTCCACCCGCATCTTGGCCGTGGTGACCGAGGCCTCGGCAATGGCGAACAGGGCGTTATAGGCGGCCTTTCCGGCCCAGGTCACGATCTGGCCGCCGAAACCGTTGTCCTGGATGGACTCCTGCATGGCCGTCAAAAGCTCGAACACGCTTTGAGCTTGACGCCCCCCGGCGTCCCACAGGGTGCCCGGAATCGCGGACAAGGGTCGCCGTATTCGATTTTGTAGACCTCCCAGCCGCCCTTTTCGAGCTGCACGGGCCACTCCACCGTCCCGGTCAGGGCCAGGGCGCACAGGGCCTCGGTGTCAGCGGCAGACCCGGCGCAGCAGATCCGTCTTTTCCCGGCCCAGGCCTCCAGGCCGTCGCCCCGCAGCATTTGCAGGTTGAGCAGGTCCGCCCCGGTCACGGGACTTGTGGGCGCTCACGGGCAGAGGCTCGTAGAAGGCGATGTTGCCGGACTCGGACACGGCCGAGATGGACGGCGCGCCGCGCCGTACCACCGGCAGGGGGTTGGCCACCACGGACACGTCATCCACGCCCAGCATGGGCAGCGGGTGCTGTGGCGGGTGGCGAAAATCGTATCCATGACCGGCGTCTTCAAAACAGCAGCGCCATCAGATAGCGAACGATGGCCTCTTTGGTGAACAGGCCGCGAATATCGAGCATGGGATTCCTCCGTTACACAGCCAGATGCCGTGATCTTCCATGCGCCCGAGCAGGGCGGCCGAGGGCGCGGCCGGGGCCGACACGCCACCTTGAGCACATCCTTGCGAACCGAGCCGTGTACGATGACCAGACCGGCCCCGGACAGGGCCGTGTCCACGGCCTCATCCAGGGACGCCCGAGAACTGCCGGTCGTAGGCGGCCTCGACGGGCGCGGGCGTTGGCGGGAGCGGCGTGAAATTCCACGGCCACTGCGCCCGTGGCGTAATTGATCGTTCCGGAACCTCCGGCGTCGCCGGTCAGACGGCCCAGGCCGTCGTCGGCGAAATCCTCCACGCCGTCGGACACCGCGACGCTGCCCGGCTGCACGGGATGCTTGGCCAACGTGGCCGAAAAGGTCTTGTCCGTGCCGTCCCCGGCGCCGATGGCCTCGGCGGCCACCGCTTCGTAGGGCACGGCCGCCCCTGCCTGATCCCTGGACAGGATCAGGCCCACTGGCAGCTCCCCCAGCCCGGACGCCAGCTTGCGGGACACGATCACCGGATCATGTCCGCCCCCCCGGGCCCGTTCATCATCATAGGAAAACGACCCGATTTTCGAGTGCATGGTCATGGCTGTCTCCTTAGACGTGCTTGGCCAGATCGGCCGGAACCGCGCCGCCGGATGCGCCGCTTCCGGCCGGGGCGGCGAATTCCTGGCACAGGCCGTTTTCGGGCCGGGCCTCCAGCTCGCGCCAGTAGGCCTCTTCCTTGGCCACCTTCACGGTCTGGCCATCCGAAGACGCGAATTCCAGGTCGCCCGTCGAGGCGGCCAGCGCCTCGGCGAAGGCCAGGGTCTTGGCCTTCTCGCCGGGCAGGGCCCGGCCAGCCTTGACCAGCTCGGCGAACCGCTTTTCGCGTCCGCGTCCGGCCTCTTCGATCCGGTAGTCGGCAAAGGCCTTTTCCGCCGCGGCCGAGGCGTCCTTTGCCGCCTTGCTCTGGCCCTCAAGCTCGGCCACCTGGGCCTTGAGCTTGGCGTTTTCGGCTTCGAGCTCGCGGACGCGGGCCCGGGCCTGTTCCAGTTCGTTCATGTCTCCTCCGCTGGAAAATTCGATGGTGAGGCCGTCGCCCGCCGAGAATTTGACCGGCGAAAGCCCCTTGATGGCCGGGGCGTCGCCCCCAGCAGCCCCACATGCACCAGCCTGCCCTTGTCCGGAGTGAGTTTGACCGAGACGTTGCGGTAACGGCCCGCGTCGACCAGAGCCTTGACCGCCTCCGGCACATCTCGGAACGCGGCCACAAGCCGGTCCCCTTCGCGGCGCAGTCCCGACACCCAGCCATATGCCGGGGCGTCGACAGTCGGATGCCCGAACACCAGCGGCGCGCCGTCGGGATCGTCGGCCGCAAACCCGGCCACAATCCGGTCCAGGTCGGCTTCGGTCAGGTTTACGGATTGGCCGGACATGGCGATCCAGGTTCCGGCCCGGGCGATCTCGTTCCAGGGTGTCAGGTTCATGGCCGCGACCCTATCCAGGGACGATGGTACGGCGTGAGTCGGGGGTGCGTGGCCGTGCGTGCAAAATGCGGCGCTGTAAGGCCCGGGAGGGGGTGGGGCGAACCGAACCACGCCCCGAGTCCCCGGCATAGGTCTAGACCGGGTTTAGACCTAGGTCTAAATAGGTCTAGAAAACCGCGCACCGATCCGCATGGAGGGCAAGGTGGACGAGGGAGAGAGGAAGCCCCCACGGGGGCAGTCTTGACCGGAGGGGAAAGCGGGACTACCTGATATCCATCATGACGGCGTGTCCGAGTCCCGGCGGGGGGATCGGTAGGCGCGTCGCCAGCCGGGGAGCCCGCACCTCCCCGGTGTTTTTTTATGGTTCCCGGTAAACGAGCGTCCCCACACGCTGACCATCCAGGTAGCGCCAGAGCGTGGCCATCGCCGCCCCGGCCTTGGGCACGAACGCCGTGGCTGCGGTCCAGAGCCGCGACCGCGTCAGATTGAACACAGCAAATCCTGCCATTTCCGTATCCGCCACGTCGAAGCGCCGGATCAGGCGCAAGGTTGCCGTGGGCTTGCCGGACAGTTCCACGGGGACCGACCATATCTCATAGGGAGACTGGATCGTTCGGGCCAAGAGCTTGACGTAGGGCGCGCGTCCGGACTTCTCGACCTTCCATTCCCCTGTGCGCTTGTCCACAAAGAACCCCTTGCTGACGACCACGGGGAGGCCGACCCCGGGCAATGCGATCACCTTGCTCTCATCCAGGCCCTTCAGGCCGAACTCGGCCAGAAACGCCTTGACGTAGGCATCGGGGGCCAGGCCCCGGGCCAGGACGTCCCCGGCGGCCACGGGCAGGATGTGCCGCCGGTCCAGGCTGGCCAGGGGCGGGGCGCACGGATCGTCCCCGGCTGCGAAGGCCGTGCCGCCTCCCCGGCAGATGCGCTTCGCCAGGTCGGAGATGGGCACGTCCCGGATTGGCCCGTCAAGCGGCTCGGGCGACAGGCCGGACAGCCAGTCCTTACCTGTGTTCCCTCCAAATCCCGGTTTCGGGGTGAGACTGACCAGCCCCTGATCGGTCTCCACCTCGCGCGGGATGTCAGTATTAACCTTGAGGCTTCGGGCTTTGACCTGTCTTTCGGTCAACGCCCTTACACTGCATCGGCACAAGTGATCGTTAGGAGGATACCAGACATCCCAGAACTCATGATCTATTGGGTACACGAGGCCATCTAGCGCCCGATGCTCAAGCCGAGTCCGCGAATCATCGACTGCATCATACATTAGATACCCGAAAAAGCGCTTGTTACGCTGAAATTGAGACCAGCGACCAGCTTGATACGCGGAGGCCAGATTATTGCGAAAGATCGTATTCAAGTGATGTGACCGCAAGGGCTGCCAGCCGTTTTTCTCAAATTGGCTGATAAGGCCGGACTTCCAGTCGCCCAGGGTCTGCCCCGACTCCAGGGCGGCCAGAAGCGAGTCCCGCACGGCGGCCACCATGTCCGCCCGGGCCAGACCGGAGACGAAAAAGGCCCTGGATCGGGACGCCTCATCCATGGCCTGCCACTGGGTCTTGGTGACCGGAACCTTGCCGCGCAGAACGGTCACGGCCTCCTTGGGCGGCACCGGCGCGAGCACCATCCAGCCGGGATCAGCCATCGCCGCCCCCGGCCGCCTGCCCGGCCTCGTCGCGGGCGGACCCTACGCCGACGAGTTGGGCCGCCGTCATGGCCGCGTCCAGCACGGCCTCGAATTCCGACGCGTCCAGGTCGCCCAGGGACTCGGATAAAAGCAGCAACAGATCATCCGCCGTTTCAGCTTTCCGCACCAGGTCCATGATGGACTTGGCCATATCGGCGGCCGCAGCCTCGGCCAGGGGCAGCGCCCCGGCCACCAGGTTCTCCACGGCCTGTTGTGCGGGCGTGTACTGGCGCCGTCCACCTTCCTCGCCCTCGGCGAAGGCCTGCCCCTGGTCATCTTCTCCTATGGCCTCTTCGGGAACGGCCGCCGCCGTGTCCGTGGCCACGGTGAATTCGTCCGGCGACAGGCCGTAGCCCTCGAAATACTTGGCCGTGAACCGCGCCCCGAGCCCGAACAAATCCTTGCCCAGGGACGCCTTTTCCCGGAGGTCTTCGGGCTCGACGAACGCAAAGACCGGCGTCAAGACGCCCGGGGCGTTGACCTGGCCGTAAACCCAGGCCAGATCGGTCATGGCCGTGCATAAAAGGGCCTCGTCGCAGGCCGCGAAATCCTCCAACACCTGATGATGCACCGTGCCCAGGGCCTGGGTGCCCCGGTCGCCCACGTCCTGGGTCAGCGTCTGGCCCTGGATGACCTGGGCGATGGCGGAATTGAAAAGCTCCACGATGCCGGTATGCAGCGACCCGGCCCGGCCCGCCATCTCATGCACCGTAACCTTTGACCCGCCCGAGACCACGGCCACGGCGTCGCGCACCATGCTGGCCAGGGCGGACAGCATCTCCTGCCGCTCGGGCAGAAGCGCGCCAGGGCGGGCCTCGCCCACCACCCATGGCTGCCCGAACTTCTCCGCGAACCGCATAAGAAATTCCACCCCGCCCTGCTTGAAGGCCACCGGCCACAGGCAGCGTGAAAGGATGCGCAGACCGTAGGGATTTTCGTAGGTCGGGAAGTGTTGGGGCAAAACGAACTTGAAGGGATGCACCGGCCGTCCTTCGGCCATGTCTTCCCCCCGAAAGCACAGCCGGTTTTTGGCGTCGAAGATAAACCACTTCCTTGGCTTGCCCTCCACCCGGTCGATGCGGTAGACGCCGCCGTCCAGCCGCCAGATGATCTCGACCGGCGTGTAACCGAAGTACGGCGCGTCCAGGATTTCGGAGAACAGGTTACGCAGATTCACGCGCTCCAGATCCTTGGTGATGGCCCTGGCCAGGGCCACGGCCTCGGGCGTCGCGTCCTGGTCTTCCTCGTGTCCCGGCTCGAAACGGTAGTTGGACTTGTTGAGGGTCTTAATCTTGCGGCCCTGGATGGACGAAAACACCTTGTCGTCGGCCGTCAGGGCCTCCAGGACCGTGGCGTCGTCGCCGCGCTGTCGCAGCACGGGGTCAGGGTCCGGCAGGATGCCCAGCCACGACGCCGCCGAGCGCACCGCCACCTCGCCCAGCATGTCCGCCGGGATGATCCGGTCCAGGTCCATATAATCGGAATCAGACAGCCACAGTCCCGGCATTACCGTCCCCCATAGCCACGAAAGAGCGTGTTCACCCGGTAGGGCGAGGCCGTGATGACCTCGAAGGAATCGCATTCGATGGTCTTGGCCGCGAACACGGCCAGGGCGGCGGCCACGCCCGCGTCGCCGTGGCGTTTTTCATCTTTGGCCCCGGTGCGGGCCTCGGGGATCTTGGCCACGCCCTTGACGACCTTGAAGGCGCGCAGGTCATCCAAAATGAGTGCATCCTTCGGGGCAAGGATCGTCTTGTCCTCGAAGGCGGCCTTGAGCTTGGGCATGTGCTCCCGGTACCAGGTCTCGGACAGCATCACTTCCTGAATAAGGTCCGGGCCGTAGTTTTGCCGGGCGACCTCGGCCAGGTACTGGCCGTTGCCGCGCGCATCGAGCGCGCCCCCGGAGAAACGCGGCAGCCGGTCGCACAGGTAGAAAAGCGCCTGCTCCTGTTGCCGAAACGGGCAATTTCGCAGTTCCAGGACAACCGGCGTGACCAGCTCAAGCGAGGTCATCTCCAAAAGCGGCCAATCCACGGACAAGTCGCCCGTGCGGCCGAAGTCCTCGCCCAGGTACGACCGGACGTCCTTGGGCAGGTTGGCCAGGATCGGCCCCAGCTCGGCGTCCAGCCAGTCCCGCATCTCGCGGTGTCGCCGGTCCTCGGGCCAGTCCACGAAATCCGCAGCCGGAGGGGTCCACCGCAGCACCGGGATGGCCTGGGACATGCAGCTTTCGATCATGGCCCGGGTCAAGTACGTGCCCGATCCCTGGGAGGGGATGCAGAAAAGCTCTTCGTCCGCGCCGTCGCCGTACAGGTCGATCAGGCCCTGACGCCAGGATGCCTCGGCCTCGGGAGACCACAAAAGCCCACGCACCTGGCAGATGCGGCGGTACAGGCCCTCGCCCAGGGCATCGTCCAGCGTGACCCGATGCAGGCTGTACGGATACTTTCCGGCCCGGATGTCCAGGATATAGGTGTTGAAGGGGTTCGTTTCGCCATTGTGCGTGGAGATGACCTCCACGGACCCGCCCCACATGGTCAGGGCGATGGCCGCCTTCAAGAGTTCTTCCAGATCCTCGCAAAAGGCCGCTTCGTCGATGACAATGCGGCCTTTCTTGGACCGCAGGTTCTTGGGCTTGCTTGACAAGGCCGTTACCGCATGCCCGGAGGCGAAGCGTACCCGGTAGGCCAGGATGTCCTTTTCATCCTCCAGGACGACCTCCTCGAATTCCCCGGCTGCGATGTTCAGGCGCTTGGCCCACCCGGCCGTGTCCTTGACGTAGGTCTCGGTCATCTCCTTGTTGTAGGAGATGTAATAGGTGTTCATGCCGCCGTCCGCTTCGCGCAAGCCCGCCAGCATGGAGGATTCCGACGCGTCGCCGTAGGACAGGCCGACACGGCGCGACTTCACGCAGAACTTGACCGGGGATTTGTCCTGGTTCCAGCGGACCTGATACAGCAAAAGCGGCGCGTTGCTCATTCCTGGCCCCCGAGAATGGCCCGAATCCGATCCGCCGTGGCAGCGGTCAGGCCGCGATCCTTCCTGGCCTCGTCCGTCTCCGGAACGGCCTGGGCGCGCATGTCTTTCAGCAGATCGAGCACCGTCTTGATTTCCTTCAGCGCCGTCAGCGTCACCTTGTCCGGGCTGGCCAGGAGGGCGGAAAGCCGTATCCCGACCGCCTCTTCCAGGGCGGCCACGGCGTCGGCTTCGCTCGTGATCTCGCGCAAGGGGGGACTGGCGGGCGGCGTGGACTCGGCGCGCTTGTCCGCCAGCTCCATGGCCTTGAGCGCCACCTCTTCCATCTTGGCCACGGCAAAGGCGTCCATGGCTTGGAGGGAGCCCAGGCAGTTGTTGATGAGCTTGGCGCGAAGCCGGATGGTGTCCGTGCGAATGGCGGACAGGGCCTGGCGTATCTCCTCGCGCTTGGCCTGCCAGCCGTACCGCTCGGCCCAGCGTTTGACCGTGGACACGGCCACGCCCGCCCGGACGGCCGTGTCGTCAAAGGTCAGGCCGTCCACGCAGTACAGTTCTTCGGCCCGGCCGACGACCTCCATGGGATGTTCGCGGCCCACGGATCAACCTCCGAGGATGCGGTCGATCTCGGCGATCTGGGCCAACTGGCCCCGCAATTCGCCGTGGGCGGCGGCCAGATCCACGGCCTGGGAGGCGATCAGTTCCCCGGGCAGGTGCTCCGGCGAGACGGTGGGGTCCAGGGCGTCACGCAGGGACCGCACCAGGCCGCGCACCCGCAGACGCTGCGCCTCGGCCGCAAGCTCCAGCTCCCGACGACGGCCCTTGAATTTCAGCATTTCAGACACGTTTGCCTCCGGCTACAACGGACCTTTCAGGGGGGAATCGCCCTTGGCCAGACGGGTGGCCGGGCAGAACTGGTTGGTGCAGACCGCGTCCGTGAGTTTCTGCATGACCTGGGTGTTGAGCACCACGGTATCCTGCAAGGAATCCGCGATCTTCTCGTAGCTCTCGACCAGCTTCACGTTGTCTCGGTAGAAGGCCGCCACGGCCTTGAGGTCGTCGCCATAGGCCTTGAGCACCTTGTGCATGTCCTCGCGGTACTGCGACAGGGCCTCCTGGCGCTTACGCTCGTTCTCGGTGCGCTTGCGCTCGTTGAGCCACCAGAAGCAGATGACCAGGCACACCAGCCCGAACGGCGTCAGGCCGAACCCCAGAACCAGATACAAGACCACCGTGGCGTCCACGCTGGCCAAGGCCTTGATGATCACTGCAATCGTGGCCTGATCCATTACCGGTCTCCCTCCTTGGAATATGGGGCCAGCCGCCAGGGCCGGGGCAGCAGAAAGCGCAGGCCTCCGGGCGAGAGCACCGTGAACTGGGGCGGGATCACCCCCGCCTCGACCAGGATGTAGGTTCCCGCCTGGGAGCAGACCGGCCGCCGCATGGTCATGCGCACCGTGCGCCAAGCCAGGGCCAAAAGCGTCCGGAATCCATATCCAAGGCGGGCGCTTATGAGATTCAGAGCCAACTGTTTTGCCGCCTCGGCCTGATCCGGCGTCAGGTCCAGGGGGTGGATAAGGATCTCGCCGTCGTAGGCATGGAAGCGCCGTGAGGCCCGGGACAGGACGAAGCCGTCGATCATGGCCTCGGCCAGGAACAGGCTGCCGTACAAACGCAGCCCGATGCTGGTATGCGACCCGCCCGGGGCGAAATGCCGGATGGCCCGGGACAACGGCGAGTCACCGATCCAGGTGACCACGAACACGTCAAGCGTCGGCCGCAGGGCGGCGTAGGTGATGTCCCCGAGCGTTTCGGGATACGGCGGCTGCTTACTCATCCTTGACCCACACCTGCCCGCTGTCCGTCAGGGCCTGGGCGATGATGTACACGGCCGCCACTCCGGCGATCAGGCCCTGGGTCAGAGGCGACAGATTGAGTCCCGCCAGGTTGTCCACCACAAGCGTGGTCACGGCGCCCACCATGGTCCACAGCTTGCGGGACCGCAGCCGTCCGGACGTGGTTCTGGCCAGGATCGCGGTCAGCACGTCTCCCCGGGATTCCAGACCGGGTCCGGCCTCGGGCACGGGATGGGGCGATGCCGCCATGCGAGGGGCGGGCGGCTGGGCCGGTTCGGCGGCCTGGGCCCGGGTTGTCTGCTCGGGCGTGGGCTGGTCGGCCGGAGGCTGTTCCGCGAGCCCGGTAGGGCCGGACGTGGCCGGGGCCAGGGCCTGGACCAGGGCGCTCAGGGCCGCCGCCACCTGCGGCGGCACGGCCGTCGGCGGGATTTGGTTTTGGGGCTGTTCAGGCATGGCGCTTCTCCTATTCCGGCCAGACGTTGCCCGGGATCAGGGCCAGGATCTTGTCCGGGTACGGGCTGGCGAGATTGTCCTTGTTGCCCGGGCCGCCGTTATAGGCCCGCATGACCGTGGGCCAGCCGCCCTCGGCCAGGTGTTTGTCCGCCAACCGCCGCAGATAGCGGCAGCCCCATTCCAGGCCGACAACGGGGGTGCAAAGCTCCGGAAACCAGCCACGAAATCCGTTGCAGCGGGCCGTCTCGCCCATGACCTGCATGAGCCCCCACGAGGTGGCCCGGCCGATGCGCTCGGTTTCATGAGAGCAATGCTCCGGGCAGTAGTTCATCTCCCTGCCCTTGATGTATTTGTCATAAAATGTTGGCTCAAACCGGATGGCATGCGTGATGCCCCCGACCGACTCGTGCAGCACCATGGCCCGCACGATGTCCTCAGGGAGCTGGTAGCTGGCGGCCATCGTCACGATCAGTTCGTCCTGGTTCGGGGCAGACGGCGCGGGGAGTTCCGCCGGGGTAACGACAGGGAGCGGCCGCCGAGCCTCCAAAGCCTGGTTCAACATCGCCACAAGTTCTTCAAAGGTGATGGACATATTCCCTCCTACCGCTTGGCCAGGATGGCGTTGCCGTAAAAATTGACGGCCCAGAAACAGGCGTCCACCATGTCCTGGCGACAGAGGTACACCGTCGAGAGCGCCAGACTGACCAATGCAAACGACAGATGCATGTTCCGCATGGCTTGGCCGACTTCCGACGCCGCAATTTTGCGGAGTCCCCCCATGTGTCCGCGCTGCATGGGCCTAGCTCCCGGCCACCGCGCCGACGCCGTACGTGAGGAGCCGCAGGGCGGCCTGGCCCACAAGTGGCCGCATGGTCTGCCACACGGTGTCGGCCGCGCCGGTTCGTCCGGCCGCGAGCTGCTCGCGGATGGTGGCCAGTCCCATGCGCAGTTCGGCCAGATAGCCGCCCACGGCCGCGTCAATGGCGTCGGCCTTTTCCGGCGCAATGGCCTTGGCCACGGCCACGTCGGCCGAAAGCCTGGCCAGGGAGGCATCGAGCCATTCCAGTCCGGCCTGGGCCTGTTCGGCGCTCAGGCCGCCGGAGGCGGGGTCGGAGGACGTGGGCAGAACGGCGCAGGATGAAAGGGTCAGGATAACGGCCAGGAGGCAGGCGGAAAAGATCAACGGGAGTTTCTTCATGGCGGCCTCGCACGGTTGCGGTTGCCCCGGGATGTCCCCACCGGGGCGGCCGTGGGGCATGTTTCACGGCCGCCCGAGGCAGGGACGCTAGCCAGTGGGGGCGCACGGCATGGCCGCACAAGTAGTACGGGCGGGGGCGAGGCAGTGAGCGGGGGGTGCGTGGGCGTGCGCGGAGTTTCAGGCAAAACCGGCCCGCCTTTTGCGGAGGCGGGCCGGTCTGGCGGGCGGTTTAACTCACGGAACGTCGGCCGATTTTTGGCCCTTCCGGCTTGGGCAGGCCGCGAAGGCGCTGCCGCTTCAGGTTGTGGGCGGCCTGGGCCGTGGCCTCCTCGATAAGCGAGGCCAAGAGCGACAGCCCCTGCACGCCCCGGGGCGAGAACACCAGCCCCTGGTCCATGGAAAGCCCCATGGTGGCCTCGCGCAGAAACGCGGCCAGGGAGCCGACCCGCTCCACGATCTCGCCGGGCGCATCGTCCGGGGTGGCCAGGACGCTTAATGTCACGCGCATGGCTAACGCCCTCTCTCGGACTGGCGCGCTGCGCCCCGGCGGGGCGGCTCCTGAACCAGACCCATCCTGCGGGCCGCGCCGATGTCCCGGCGCACGGCGCTGTCCGACCGCTCCACCAGCTTGCCGATCTCCACGCTGGAAAGCCCCAGGCCCTTGTAGCGGACCACCTTTCGCAACATGGCCGCCCGTTCCGGGGTCACGGCCAAGGCCGCCCGCGCCCCCTCGGCCAGGGCCTCGGTGCGGGCGTTTTCCAGCGCCGCGCGCTCCAAGGCGTTGAAGGCGTTGATGTACTTGAGCTTCCATTCCATGGCCCGCTGGCTGGACCAGCCCATGACCAGGAGCGTGAAGGCGTCGCGGGTGAGGAGGTAGGCGCGGTCCTTCCTCATCCCGCCGGACGCGGGAACAACGACCTCGGCCTCTGTGGGCTCAAAGTTGAGCCGACAAAATGATTCCGGTAGCTTACGGGTCAAATCGTCGATGTCCCGCAGCACGTTCTTGTGTTTCAGCCCGAAATGCTGGGCCAGTTCCACGGATCGGACGGCTGGGCGCTCTCCGGGCAGGAATTCCACGGTCACCGGGACGGAAGGGGTTTGGGGTTGGGACATGATGCGCCTCCATAGGGTTGGGATTTAGAAATAAAAAAGGCGACATGACGCTCCCCAGCCCTATGAGCTGCCGGGGCCTCGCGGACACCCGGACGTCATGCCGCCGATTCGTGCCGCCCCAAAAATGGGGCCGCTAAGGCGACCAAAACAAAAAGCCCGCTCTTTCGCGCCGGATGGGAACCGGAGCAGAGGCGGCAGGACGCCTCATAGGGTTGGGACTTTCCGGTTATGATGCTGGGCGGCGAAAGTCAAGCTTTCCAGTCCCAATGTGTTGACGAATATCTTTCCGTCTCTTAACCTGTGCACAGAGTTGGCATTATTTACAAACCTGACCGAGCATGCAGCCATGAGTGAACCACACGATACACCCTCCTCCCAAGGCGACGAAATACGATGTCCGAACTGCGGCGTCTCCTTTCGGCTTGACGACCTGAAAAGACAGTTGGCTCAAGGGAAATTCGCCTGTCCCGTCTGCGGCAGCGGCTTCACGCAACCAAAAACCGCCAACCGGAAGATTCTACTGGCGGCAGCAGGGCTTGTGCTTCTGATCATTGCATTGGCGATCATTAAAAATACCTCTTTTTACGTCGTGCAGAAGCCGCCTGTCGCTCCATCCACTCCAGTGATTCCCGTTCCGATTCCTGTCGCACAACCTGAAAAAGCACAACCAAAACGTCATATTGATGCTGTGCCACCTGTCGTTATCCCCAAAAAACCACTAGACATTGCCATCGTCCCGGTGGCGAAAGGGATTTGGCTTAACAGGTTCAACGAATACAAGCCAAAATCCCCAGAGTACTCTTTCTCTGTGAAAAATACAGGAGCTGTCCCTCTTGATAGAGTTGTCGTAATCTGCAAAATGACGTCAGTTCAACATAATACCATTTTGTGTGACCACTATATTTCTGTTGACAAGCTAAAACCAGGTGAAACATCTACCATTCATCGGGTTACAATTTCGGGGCGTGACCTTTTTACATTACTCGGGAACAAGCCAATCGACTTCGATATCAGAGTTGAAGTTGGCGTTCGTAGTGATGGTGAATTTATAGTATACCGAACCGACTATTACGAATCCTCAATGTTTCAGTAAGTCCCTGTTGCGTTGTCGCCCTCCCGCCTTTCAGCCTCCTGCCGCACGCTGGCCGACGTGATCCGCGTGGGCGGGTCGGGATGCCGCGTCAACCGCCCCTCTTCCAGCAGGTTATAGACGCTACGGGTGCTCACGTTCAGGACGAATTCGGCTTCCGGCACGGTCAAAAACAACTTCTTGTCCAGAAGCTCCCGGGCGCTCACCGCAGGCAGTTCCGCGAAGCACAACCGCTTGGCCCGGCCGGAAACGGGCAATGTCAATTCAAACCCCATCGCGTCGGCCACCACGCAGCCCCGGGAGCAACCCAGGCAAATTTTTTTCGCCTCGCGCGTGAACCATTTGGCCCGCTTGGGCCGCAGGCACTTCAGGCGCTCGTACACCGACCCATCCACCACGCCGTGGTACGGCACGTATCCCGTGGCCAACAGCCGTGTCACATCCTCAATCGCACTCATAGCACCCCCCTCGGCCGCGTGGCCGGTCACAACACCTCGCAATCCTCCAAAAGCGCGTAGCCACGCCCGTCGTAGCCCATGACCGGCAGCCAGAACCGGCCGTCTATGGCCTGGATCGGCGGCGCCAGGACGGCGGCGATCTGCGTGGCCGTGACCACGTCGCCCTCGTAGCGAAGCGGCGCGCGTACCCGCCTGATCCCGCGTCCGGCCGCTTCCCAGGCCTTTCCGGGTCCGGCCTGCGCAGGCGCATCCCCGAAAAGCAGCCCGGCCAACAAGGCGGCCACCCCCTCCGGGTTCAAAAACTCATGGTGCCCGCCCCCGGCCGGGACATGCCACCGGCCGTCGATGCGCACCCGCCACAACCCCGCCTCGGTCCCGGTCCATTCCTCGGCCGGAAACAGCTCGACCCGCGAGGACTTGCCCTGAATCTTGAGCAAAACGGCATGTGATTTCCGGCGTTTTTCACTCATGGTTCGGGCAACCCCAAAGCCCGAGCACGGCATCGGCCTGCCGTTCCCACAGCACCCGGCAGAACCGGCAACGCCGTCGGTCCACGGCCCGGCATTTGGCGCAGGCCTCGCGCCCCAGAGCCTCGACAAGTTGCGCCCGCGTCACGGCCGGGCCACCCGCCCCGGCCGGGCCAGCCTCCAGGGCCGCTTTGACGCGCGCCGTCTGCCGGGCCGTGTCGCCGGGATAGGTGCCGCGCAATAGCTGCACGACAACGCTTTTGGTGACCCGGCAGGCCTTGCAGAAGGCGTAGACGGTTTTGTGCCGCTCCAGGATGGCCGCCCGCAGGGCGCGCCGTTCGTCTTCGGGAAGTGGCGGCACGGGTCACGCTGGCTCCGGGTCGATGCCTGCCCGCTTGCAGCGGGACCACAAGTCCTTGGCCAGGGTGGCCAGGGCGGCCGGGTCGGACAGCCACACGAATTTTTCCACGCCGAATTGTTTGGACACCCGGGCGTCGAGACGTTTGGGCTCGTAGCCGAGCAGGCACCACAAGGTGACGACGTAGCGCTTTTGCCGGGCCAACGGCCCGGCCGGGATGTCCAGGCGCTCGTAGCCGTTTGCCGGATCGCCCTTGCGCCAGGCGTGCAGCCGCTTGGGCAAAAGAGGCACCTCCACGGCCACATGCTCGGGCAGCTTGGCGGCCAGGGCGTCGAGCGAAAGGTTGCGTTCGCCCAGGGAGAGCTTTGACCAGGAGGCGCGGCGGCGCGTGATCCGCTCGAAAAGATCCAGGACCGCTTCCTTGTCCTGCTCATAGGAGAGTCCGGCGGCCGGGAGCAGCGTGCCGAAGAGGATGCACGTCTGCATGTTGTAGATGGCCGCGCAGCTCACAAAATTCGCCCGTGCGACCGGAGCTTCCTTACGTAGCGCCTGCTCAGACATGGCTTTTCTCCTTGGTCCGCAGCCGTCGGCACGCGGCGCAGTTGTCAGGATGACCGTCGTTGTCATCGAGGCCGTGGGGGGCAGCCATCCACTTCCCGCACAGCGACAGTCCGCCCCGGAAATAATGCGCCTTGCGGGAGTTCAGGATTTGTCCCCAGCCTTCCTTGGGCGTCGGCTTATCCACGGTCTTCCTCCTCGTGCTGCCCGCACCCCGGCAAAAGTGGCCTCACCGCAATGATGTCACCCGGAACCAGGCACACTTCCTGGTCGCTCAGGCTGCCGTCGGCGCATATCCTGCGGCCGACGCCGCCACCGCGCGAATACTTGACCATCAGCACGATGCGGCCCTTGTGTCGCTTGGACGTGACGTAGGCAGGCATTTCAGATCGCCACCCTGTAGACCGACAGTTCCGCTTCAAGTTCCGCCACCAACGCCCGCAGTTCCCGGTTTTCGCGCTCAAGCTCGACGTCCCTGTCGTCATCCGGCGCGGCAGGGACGGGGATCGAGACCGGGCCGCTTCTTAGCTCTGGGCTCCACGGCTGGGGCTCGGTCTCGCCCCCTGTCGCTGCCGGAGGCTGGGCCTCCACGGGCGCAGCAGCCGCCTCGTTCTCGCGGGCGCCGAAGGCCATTTCGACCAACTCGTATGGGTAGTATGCTTCCTGGACGTGGTGGCCATTATTGTACAACCGGTACTTTCTGCCGTGTTTGGTCATGATGTACCCGCCTACTCGGCGGAGGATACCGGAGTCGCTTACTTCATGATCCGGGAATCCCGGGATGGTGCGCCATTCCATGGCTACAACTCCGCATGCTCGCGATCAGCGAGGCTGGCCAGCAACGTGCGATAGTCCGTGAACCAACGTGACACCATGCGGCGCATGAGCCCGGCGCTTTCGCCCTTGGCCCACAGCCCCAGGATCGGCACGCCGCAGGCATACGCCGCGCCGACCTCGGCCCAGGCGTCGGTGCCCGACGGTCCCAGGTAGATGACCACGTCGGAGCGGCAGGCCCCGTCCAGATCATAGCGAAAGCGCCGCTCGCCATCGGGCGACATGATCCAGTCTTCTCTGTCGAGCGCCGCGACGACATTGTTCCCCTCAGTTCGCCGGGCCTCGGCGATAAAGGACACGACGTCGTGGCCATCGTCTGTAAGCCTTTCGGCCAGCATCTCGACGGCGTGCTGATGTTTCCAGGATGCGGCGATGTAGATGCGCATGGTGATTCCTCTGGCTGCTCATCAGGCCGGACGCGCCACCGTCCGACGACCGCCCCGCAGGGCGGTTTCGCTAAAGCCTTCCGTCTGGTAAATCGAAGACGTACTTTGCTTTTGTTCTCCAGACACGACCACATCTCCTACAACTCACACTGCTGTAATCGCTTCGCGTTGCATGGTATCCAGAGAATGCAGAGCAATGGTATCTTCTCTTAAAAACAAACCACGCACGTTCATTCAATGGTTTCTTTCGTTCCTCGCATGTGCATGAGAACCCGCCCATTCGACACCTCCTCCTACTGCTCCCGGCGCAGGCTTTGTTCGACGCGCCGTGAGAAATCCAGCACAGCGGCCACTTTCGCACTATCATCCTGTGCCAAGGCAAGGTTTGGAACGAGCATAATCACGCCATCCCATGCATGCACCGCAAGATCACGGACGGCACGCTGGAGTTGACACGCATCGCCACTAGCTATTGGGAGCGCACCGTCCGGGCACGTCTCGTTGATGCGAACCACTCCGTTGGTGAAGCAATATGCGACGGCCATGTGTCTCTCCTCGGCTGCTCATCAGGCCGGGACCGCCACGTCCCGACGACCGCCCCGCAGGGCGGTTTCGCATTATTTCTCTTCATTTGCTTCGAATGCTTCAATGGCTTTGAGTACTCGCGCCGGAAGCACCTTGCAGTACTCCTCCGGAAACCCGAGCCATGCTTTCAAGTGGGCACCGACAGCGGCGGCAAGAGCAGCATCACGCAAGGTTTTTCCATACGTTGTGCAGTGCTTGAGTTGATGCTTGTCGTCATACGCGATGATAATGACCTGTTCCTTGTCATAGTCCTCGGCTATCCGCTTTGCTGCCTCAATTGGCACCGGCACATACTCGGCCATATTTCATCCCCCTCGGCTGCTCATCAGGCCGGACGCGCCACCGTCCGACGACCGCCCCGCAGGGCGGTTTCGCGTTAGGCCAACCCTCCGACACGTTTCACCGCGTCCAGGGATTTCTGGGCGGACTCCTCATCGCCGCTGTGCTCGACGAATTCGTCCCAATGGTTTTCGATCAGCATGGCCACGGCCGCGAAATCGATGTCTTCCACGTCAAATCCCCTTTAGTTCAACGCTTCCCGCAGGGCCTTGCCCGGCTCAAGCTTCACCGTCCGCTTGGCCGGAATCGCCACGGATTCGCCGGTTTTGGGATTGCGCCCCTTCCTGGCCGCGCGCGACTTGACCTTGACGATGCCCAGGCCGGGCAGGGGCATCTCGTCGCCCGCCGACAGCACCGACCGACCTTCCTCGCCCAGGGCGTCCAGCACAAAACCGATGACCGACGCTTCGTGAACGTGTTTGGTCTTTTGGTCCCCCGCCAGGCGCGCCTTGACTCGCATGATCAACTCCAGTTTGGTCACGACTGTTCCTCCCGTTTCAGTTCCCAGGTGTATGCCTTGACGTCCTTGCGAGTGGTCCCGGCCGCCAGGAGCTTTTCATCCGACCATCCGTCCAGGACGTCCCAATCCACAGACTCTTCAACATGGATGCCGTCCAGGTAGCCAAGCTCCCGCAGCACCTCGACCGTGACCGACCGGCCGTGGACCACGACCCGCGACTCCTCATAGCGCAGCTCCCCCGAGGGCAGCGTCACCAGATCGGACTCCTTGAAAATCGTGGTGTGGTGTTTCTTGGCAAACCGGGGGATGTCCTTGCCCAGGGCCTTGACCTTCTCGACAAGCGGCTGAAGTTTCCCGGCATACACCGCCTTCAGGCTCTCAAGCGCCCTGGCGTATTCCGCCGCCACGGCGTCCCGTTCCGTCTCGGCCCTGGCCAGCCTGCCAAGCAGCTCTTCGCCCTGGTCCAGTATCGCCTGCTTTTCCATCATTTCTCCCTGCGCAACGTCTGATAGGCCCTTGCAAATTCATCTCGGATGCCGTCCCAGTAGCAGGCGCAATTCTTGCCTGACAGCCAGCGCACGTCCGGCCAGGTGCATCGCCTGCCGTTCCACAGCGTACACACCACGTTGCATTGCCGGGGTGACGGCGGCCAATCCCCGGCCATCCTGGTCACGGCCGCAGTTCCAGTTGAATTTCGCTGAGGATGCCCGGCAGCGTCCGGCGGCGAATCTTGGCCTCCAGGGCCAGCTTGCGCAGCCCGGCGGCCCGAAGTCCCGCGCAGTAGCGCTCGAATTCGCTGCCGCCCGGCGAGGCCAGGTAGTACCCGCCGCCGTCCGTCTCCGCCGTGGAGCAGATGGCCACGCCCTCTTCACGCAGTTCCGTGATCAGCTTGCGCAGCCTCCGCGTGCCATTGATCCGGTTGCCGCAGGGCCGCCCGACCGCCTTCTCGTACAACTCGGCCATGCCGATGGCCCGGGGGCGTCCGATGTGACGCGTCAATTCCGCCAGGAGCCGGGCTTTAACCGTCTCGTTGCTGTCGCCGTTCATCCCTGCACCTCCTTGCGTTGGCGCATATCCAGCAATTTTCCGTGTCGGGCCGGGGCCAGGATGGCATGCGCCCGACGCAGGCTGTTCCGGGCCCGGGACGCGGCCTCGCGGATCGCGGTCACGTCCCCGCCCATGCCCGGCACCTGCCCGAGTTCGGCCAGGGCCTCCTCAATCAACTGCTTCGGATTCATCGGCGTCGTCCTCCTTCTCAAAGCGGGCCAGGATGACCCGGCAATTGGCGACGATCTTTTTCTTGATGGCTGGCTGGTAGAGGTCATGGGTCAAAAAAAGCCGTACGATCTCAAGCGAGGACCGCTTTTCAGCCTCGAACGGATCACGGATTTTCCGAGGCGGCCAGGGTGTGTCCACGCGGTTCTTTGCGGCCTCCGTGGCCCGGAAGAGGTACGCCTGGGAGCGCATGCCGTGGCGCTCCAGATAGCCCACATCGGCCAGCCATTGGCTGTACTTGCGTACATGGTCGTAGGACACGCATGCGACGCTGGCCAAGTCGTGGTAGGAAAATCCGGGTTTCGCCGATCGGATTGCCCGCCAAATGCGGTGATAGAATTCTCCCTGACGTTTCTCATCAGTGTCGGGATTAAACCGGATGACGCCCTCTTCGACCCGGATCAGTTCTCGCCGCTTGACCATTTCGTTTATTAGCCGACGCACCCGTGCCTTGGCGGGTTCGTCAGCGCAGGCCAAGGCCTCGTAAATGAGCGGGTAGGGCACGGATTGCTTGCCGCCGACCGACAACCCTTGAATGACAAGACGCACACGATCCGCCTCCGGGGTGTTTCTCATGACCGCCTCCAGGATTTCGTCTTCTGGATCGCCGCGACCATGGTGTCGTCGACCAGACCCGTCTCCCGCGCCCTGGCCGCCTGTTCCAGGAGCTGCACCATGTTGCGCACCAGACGCATGTCGCCGTCGGACGTGGAGCGGATCATGGCCGTGGCCTGGGGCGTCAGATCCAGCCCCGCCGCCTCCATGGCGAAGCTGGCGATGTCCCCATCGTCCGCCGCGACGAACGAAACCTCTTGCGTGACCCGTGACCAGATGCGGCGGCGTTGCGACAGAAGGCCGAGGAGTTCCTCCTCGCCGATCAGGATGACCGCCGCGCCCGTGGCCTCGTGGATGTCCCGCAGGTGTTCGATCAGGCCGAACGGCAGCCTGTCCGCCTCGTCCATGTAAATGGTGGTGGCCACGCCTTGCATCCGCCGCTTCTCCAGAACTTCGATGATCCGCACCTTGCAGGCATGGGCGGCATGGGGCCCCTTGGCTCCGGTGGCCTCGAAGTGCAGCCGGGACAGAAACGCCGCATGGCTCATGGCCTCCCAGGCCGAAAGAAAGACCCCGCCGTGCTCGGCATGGCTGTTCCGGGCCGCGAAGGTCTTGCCCCTTCCGGCCTGGCCCCAGGCCAGCACGAATCCGGGCTGGCCGCGCCCGGTGTCCTCGACGGACAGCACCGCGCGGCGAAATGCGGCCACGTTTTTGGTCTCGATAAATACCGACTTCATGACACCCCCCCGTTGGCTATGGCGCGGCGGCGCGCGTACACCTGCCGCAACTGCTCGTATCTGCCGCGTGCGCAGGCCGCGTACTCCTCGGTCTGCTCGTAGCGGGCCATCCAGTCGGCGTCGGCCTCGCGCAAGGCCACGCCGTCCCGGACAGCCAGGTTGAAAAGGTATTCGTAGCGATCAAGCTCCGTGGTGATGGCGGGAATTTGCGCCGGAGGCACATATGCCGGGGCCTCGGCCAGCTTGGCCCGCGACGACGACTTGCCTTCTTCGATGCGCACAACGTCCGGGGCTTTCGGGGCAGGCAAGGCCGCAGGGACGGCCTTTTTGGCCTCGATCAGCCGCATCCGCGATTGCGTCTCCGGCAGGACCACCGTGGACAGGAACTGGCGGGCATTGGCCGTAACCTGATGCTCCAGGGTTTTCTTCAGGCCGATTTCCTCGGCCAGGAGGGTCTGATCCTCGGCATTCCCAAGAATTCGGGCCGCCGGATGCACGCTTTTGCGCGGCGTCGCCTCGCAGATGAACTGCTTTCCGGCCTCGTCGTAAATCAGGATGGAATCCCGGCCCTGGTCGTCGTATCTGACCAGCACCTTGTGCCGCAGATGATGCAAAAGCGGATGGTAGTAGTGCTTCCCGTGCAGGCTGACGCCGTTGCGGTCGATGCTGCGGACGCTCTTGGACAGCATGCACATGCGCAGCTTTTGCATGTCCGCGTCCGTCAATCCCGATCCGCGTCCGGCCTCGAAAACGTCGCGAGGCGCTTGGCCCTTCAGATGTCCGCGCTGGGGCCGTTCGGCGTAGGCGTCGAACCAGATGGCGATGGCCGTATGGGCCTCTTCGAGAGTCAGGGGGCGTCCGCCCGAGGCGTCATACACCTTGCGGTGCAGCTTCTCGCCCCGCATGAGTCGCGGCGGTTTGCTGTCGATCCCGGCGCCGACATAGGACGGAACCCATCGTTCCAGTTCGCCGAAGGTGGAGAAAAAGCGTTCGATGGTCTTGGACTGGCCGTGGTAGGGCCATGCGAAGAGCGGTTCCACGCCAAGTTCGGTGAAAACACCCGAAAGGCCGGTCTGGGAAAGGTCGATGCCCGTAAAAAAACGCGCCCGGAAGGCCTTTCCGTTGTCCAGATAGGCGACCTTGGGGAAACTCCCGAGCCGCATGCAGGCCCGGCGAAAGGCGGCGGCGATGGACCGCACGTTTTCCGTGGGCAGGATTTCCCAGCCGCAGGGATAGGAGCTGGCCATGTCGTACCAGAGGACCAGTTCCATTCGACGCCCCTGGCCGGTCTCGGGGTCAAGTATCTCGAAATTCAGGGCGTGGCCGTCGGCCACCAGGATGTCGCCCACCGCGATCTTGGAATAGTCGCGCTCGATGTACGGGCAGCACTTGTCGTTCCAGGCCTTCTTGCCCTCGCGGGCAAAGATCCATTCCCCGTAGTTCTGTCGGGACCAGCGTTCCAGGAACCGGCGCATGGTCACATCGTGGCAATCAGGGAGCCCGGCGGCCCGAAACGCCTCGCGGGCCATCCGGCACACCTCGGAGATGCACGGCTTGTTCGGATGCCGGGCCAGATTGAGCAGAAGCTGGCCGTGCCGCTCTGTGAGTTTTGGGACCGTGCGTTGTCCGCCGCGCGTATCCGCCAGCCGCAGGGCGGAACCGGTTGCCGAGCTGGTCAGTTTCCAACGTTCGATGCTCTTCCAGGAGGTGCGGCCGAGCAGGGCCAGCAGCCGTGGCCAACCCCCGGCGTGGTAGGCGGTCATGAATCCATCGCGGGCGGCGGTCTTGTTTCCGTGCGGGGCCCTGGTCAGGGCCTCGACGTACAGCCGCACAAGGTCCGCCTTGGCCAGGGCCTTCTCGCGTTGCGCCTCGCTCAGGGCCGGTTCGGACGGGTTGAGAGATGCCGGGAGGTTCTGGGCCTCATGGGCGATGATGGCCGCGCGGACGTCTGCGGGGAGGGAGGCAGCAATGAACTCACGTCCCCCACCGCGCCCTTGGCGAGGCCTACTGCCCCATTCGCCTTGTTTTGCGCGATGATCCACGGCTTGCCTCGTGCATTCGAGGACAGTCGCAAGTTCTTTTGCCGTGTACGTTTCCTGCATTGCCCTTTCCCAGTTTGATGGTGCTTATGCGACCTTCCGAACATCCTCGCCCAGAAAAGTCGCTGGACACCCAATCCGGATCAGATACTCGCGGACCACGCGTCCCCGCTTCCGGCCCGCCAGAAAATGGCTCACGTAGGAGTGGTCCACTCCGGCCCCCTGCGCCACGTCCATCACGCGCAGCCCCTGCCGGACCATCCATGCTTTGACCCTACGACCCTGAACCATTGATCCGCTCCCACAGTTCGCGTTTCACGCGGCCTCGCCGCCGTTCCTCAACCGCCAGCTTCCCAAGCTCGAACACCGCCGCATCCTCGGGCGTAAGCGCCGTCCAACCTGTCGGCATGACCGCCTGAATAAGTCGGCTGTCCCGCAGGATGGCCGTCAATGCCGGGAGATAGTCGAGCGGGATGTGCCGCTCGCCGACCTTGGATTCGGCAGTCCAGTTATTGATGTGGTGGAGGCTGATGGAATTGCCGGTCAGGCGGGAAAGCTCGGAGGCCACATACTCGGGGGTCAGGCCGGACGCGGCGAGGGAGGCGCGAAACGCCTCACGGACAGCCTCCTGGCGGCGCAGGCTCCCGGCCGGGAGCCCCGCCGTGGGCAGGCTGGACAAGGGCAACGAGAGTTGGACCATGCCGTTGTCCAGTTTGCGCACACTTTTTGCCATTGCCAGCCCCGGATTTCCCGTCTAGAAATAAGGTGAAACGGTCAGTTTTGTGACCGAATGGCCAATTTGTAAGTTTTGTTTGCATTCTAGTCAAATAAAATTTTTATTTGCAAGTTTAATTTGTCAAAACAGCCACAACACCCTGAAATGATTACAGACAGCCAGACGGATTCTTTTGCAAGTTCATTTGCAGGTTCGGCCTCCCTAACCTGCAATGAGTTCGATATGGCCCTTGCGCGCCTCCTTGAAGCTATAAACGCTGACTCAATTGAGCAGTTAGCTACCGCGCTTGGCGTAAGCCGCCAAGCCGTCTATCATGCCAAGACAAACAAAAAGATTCCCCCTGGTTGGTTTGTCAACATAGCCGGAAAGTATTCTTTGTCACTTGATTGGCTTGTTTTTGGGAGTGGGCCAAAGCAGCGAAGCGCAGACGGCCCAAAACTGTCAGAGTCACGGCAAGAGACAGCTCAAAGCTGTCCGGCTGAAGACTTTAAGATGTCGGATATGTTGACAAAAACTGCCGAAGTCTTGGAATCGGACACGATCTACCGGACAGCTTTAGCCAGCAATATCAACGCCTTCCATCAGGCCGTCAGAAATGATCGCATCTTGGCGGAAATGGAGAGGCGCGTCGCACATCTCGAGGAGATGAGCGATGCGATGTCGAGACGAATGGAAGACCTCGAAAAGGAAAATCAGGAATTGAAGCGGCGCATGGAGCCACCAGGACAGAAACAGGAGGTGGGTGCGGCGGGGTAAGGTCGTTTTTGTGGATTGGCAGTGCCGAAAAATCACGGCGCGCCGCAAGCTGTCAAAGGGCGCGCCTTTTTTTTTGCCCCCGTGATACGTTCTTTGTATATTGCGATGTGCTATTGAAACTCGCCACATGAATTTTGTGTGGCAATATCGTTCCCTGATTTGACAATCATTTTGCCCGCCGATCAGGGCAACCCGCTCAATGATTTTCTCACTTTGGGCGCAAAAAAAGGGCCTCTTCGGCCCATTTTTCTCATTTCGCTTTTTCGTCCCGTCAAGGTTGCCCCGCGACCTCCCTAGCCCGCACCAGTCCTACATCCGGCCCGTATTCGTCCTGTCCGATTCAGGCACCAGGCCATTTCTCACTTTGCCTGCCTCCCCACACTGGTAGCGGCGCGCTTTGGGAGGCTCCAACGCTGGTTGCTGCACAAATCAGTTTATAGCCTCGAAGATCTATGCCCAGCGTAGACCTCTCCGCTTACGTGTAAGAATTCTTGCGCAGGCATCACTGGATGTCACAGCACGATTTCCCACGATCGTTGGCATGGTGCTATGGGTGGTCGAGTTTCTTTCACCCAAAACAAGGAGGTCCAGTGTATCGTTATGTAGATTTCGAAAAGGAGGTATCCGTCAGAGGCAAGGAAGCGCAGGCGACAACAAGGGGATGACTATCGTTAATCCAATCTGCTGTTAGGCGTCAATTGGGTCGGGAGTTCCACAACCTGATGTAGGGAGGGTGAAGGCCTTTTTATTCGACTATTCATTTTTGGGAGCCTCCAGGGAGGAGGGGGGTTATTGTGCCATTGAAATGGCGCAGTGAAATTGTGCACTCCCTGGTTGGCGTCTATTGTTGCGCCTAAAATTCGGTGAGGTGGGCTCATTTGTTTACCCCCCCCTCCCTGAAAAGCAGGATAATGGCTGTTTTTTGAGGGAGGGGTGTGTGGTGGGGAGGGTTCCGGGATGAATTCTTATGTCCTAAATTGAGCGTTCCTTTGCTTTCTCCTGAAACTCATTTCATGGGTACAGATTTCGGGATATTAAATCAAGAGACAGTTTTGGGAGGCCTATTGGCTGTTGTTCCAGGTTTTGTCGAGTTTGTCCCATCGTCCCCCTAAAACCCTCGTTTCTAAGAACCCATCCTTCAAACTCAAACGCGTTGCTGGAGTTGCCCCCGCTAAACCGGACACCCTGCAGTTGCTGACACGCGGATGAACTCTCTTGGTGAGAGCATCCGCAGGCCCTTGTGGGGGTGCACCTCATTGTAGTCCTCGAACCAGGCCGCGAGTTGGCTCAGGACGGTCCGGGCATCTGGGCGGTCATGGACGTACACGTAATCGCGTTTGAAGGTTTTGACGAAGCTCTCGGCCATGCCGTTGCTCTCCGGGCTTCTGACCGGGGTGAACCGGCTGACCATCCCCAGCCAGGATGCGAATTCCACGGTTTCCTTGGCCGCGAAGCAGGAGCCATTGTCCGTGAGCCATTCGACACGATGCGACGCTTGGCTCATGCCGAATCGTTTCTCCACGCATTCGAGCATCAGGTCGCGCACCATCGAGCCCGAGATGCCGCACGTCGAGGCCGCAAAGCCCATGACCTCGCGGTCGCAGCAGTCCAGGGCGAAGACCACGCGCACTTTCTCGCCGTTCCAACAGCCGATCTCGAAAGCGTCCGCGCACCAACGCAGGTTGCGCCGCAGGGTGATGACCTTGCCTTCATGCGGCCGCTCTGGCCTGGCGCCCGTGTGCCTGGCCAAGAGCAGGCCGTGAAGCCGCATGATCCGGTAGACGCGTTTGTGGTTTACCCGAGGCTGGCCCATCGCCACCAGCCGACGATTGAGCAGCGCGCACACCCGGCGATAGCCGTAGGTCAGTCGCTGGTCGACGATCTCGCGGAGCAAAGGCAGCAGGACTTCGTCCTGGGCCTTGGAATAGCGGGAAGGGCGCGTGATCTGGACGGTCGCCAGTCGCTCCGACAGTTGCGAGCGGGCCACGTCGAACGCCTCCGCCACCCGCTTCACAGGAAATCCTCCTCGAAGGGCAACGGCGTGCGCGATATCAGTTTTTTTCGCGCGCGATCTTGATGCCTTCCTTGAGGATTTCCACCTCCATCGTCTTCTTGCCCAGAAGCCGTTCCAGTTCACGGACCCGCTTCTTAAGAGCACGAGCCTCCGATGCGCTGACCACTTGGTCGTCCGCCTGCACCGCCACCTTGCCGCCTTCGCTCATGAGCTTCCTCCAGTGGAAGAGCTGGTTGGGGGCGATGCCGTGCTTGCGGGCCACGTACGAGACGCTCATCCCAGGCCGGGACGACTCCTCGACGATCCGAAGCTTCTCCGCCAATGGCCAGCGACGACGCTGGACCTCGTTCACCAACTCGACCGTGGCGAACTCGTTAGCACTATGTCTGGACATACCTCTAGCCCTACCTCTTCGGTTGGACAGGGTGTCCGGTCTAATTGGGGGCTACTCCAGTTGCGTATGATTTGTCATGTCTTTTAAAACTAATTCACTCACTATAATATGAGCTAAGAAAGCAATTTACAAAAAGCCTAGCCGGATGAATTGTGCATACTCTTATTTAAAAGTTTGCAGGATGTTATGTAGTACATATTAATCATCAATCATCAAAGACAATCCGTAAATCAAAATACAATGTATAAAAGTCATATATAAATTAATACTCAAAATAATATAATGTCAACACTCATTAGGTATGCTTTAAATTAGAATATATAATTAACGATACAACACGAAGCACGCCAAAGGAAGACTGGTATGTATGCATGTGGCACAGGCACTATAGGCAGTCAGTTGATGGCAACGTGGACATACGATGAATTGATATTTCAAAGAATTATTCAACTTTTAGATTTTTACATTAACAAACATAGCAAGGCATTGGTTGTTAGGTTTGATTTGACATTTCCTGTAAACTATGCACCGGTTGTTACAAATGATATTATTAGTAGCTTCACGCAGAAGATTATTCAAAAGTATAAAAGACAAGGATTAAATCCTTACTATATTTGGGTAAGAGAGCAAAATAGTAGTGACCACCCTCATTACCATTTTGCTATACTGCTTAATGGGCATAAAATTGAAAAATTTTACCACGTATTCGTAAATGCTGAAAGTCTCTGGGCTAGCACGCTGGGTACTAATGTCTCTGGTCAAGTACACCATTGTGCTGGAAATAATTTTTATAAACAATTTAGCAATGGCATCATGATAGATAGAAGCAAAGAAGATGTTCATATGGCATATAATTCTGTTGTTACGCAGCTTTCATATCTCGCTAAAGCGAAAGATAAACGTGACTATGGTGACCCATGGAGAAATTTTGGCATGTCTCAGCTGTATTGATTGATAAGTAACTCATTCTATAGACATATTGAGAAGAGCAAGGTGAGTCTTTATCATCTTGCTCTTTAAATTAATTTTTATAAAGATGGTGATCAAATTCACAACGATTTTTAAAAGGAGACATGACATGGATACATATAAGAAGCTACCGAAGATTAAAGATTCTGGGATCAGCAAGATCAAAGGCAAAGACATCGCAAGCTATGAAGCAAAGCTTGACTTTGCTCATCAAGTGGGGATAAAGAGTTTAGAAGTAAAAATTACACAGTTCCCTGCAAAGGGGAATGGTCAGACGTGCATTTGCGATGCAAGGCTAGAAACTGATGATGGCAAGGTGTTTGCTGACATTGGTGATGCTAATCCTAATAATGTACCGCAAGGTTGTGTTGACAACTTCATCCGCATGGCATCGACTCGGGCAAAGGCGAGGGTATTATCTGATGCTTTTAACATCCGTTCTGTGATGGAAGAAGATAGCCATACTCCACAAAATGATCTGGCATGGGGACAAATTATAGATGTCGATTTTACCGATGTGCCGTCTGCAATTTTCAAGAGTTTGCCTGCTGCACATGATGGTGGCGGATCCAAGCCGGCATCAGATAAACAGCTTGGATTAATTGCGAAGATGGCAAAGAACCAAAGTGTATCTCCTGAGGATGTTGCTATAAAAATGTTTCACAAGCCGTTTAACCAGTTGAAAGGAAGTGAGGCTAGTACGATGATAAAGCACCTTATGATAAAATGATTTATGTAGTGTGTTATCCTTTGATATCACCGAGGGACCGATCCTCAGCAATGACGGGCTTGTAGCGATGGACGAACTCATGCGCATCAGCGACATAGATTCAATTTGCGTTAAGCGGGAGTCCTGAGATATCAGATCGCTGATAAGGATATCCTGCGGTGCCTTGGCGGCCTTATCGGAATATGCAAGGTGGGTTTCGACCACGTGCGGCAATTCAAAACAGTGAATTCTTCGCGACAGCCCTGGGGGTTGGTCATGTGCCTTGGAAGGCCACTCTGCGGCAGCGTTTCGAGGCCATGAGCCTTTCGAAACGTCCATGTCGGCGACCGCCCCAATGAGTCCATTCGATGTTCATCGAATGGAGCCAGGCTAAGCGGGTTTCGGACCTTCGCGATGTTGCGTGTCCCCGGCTGATCAACGTTTGTGCGCCCAGGCCCGCAGCATCGAACCGGCCGTGGTCTGGGGCAGGCTCTACCATCTCCACGCCGGTTTCCCGGCACTCGAAGTGACGGAAGGTCTGCTCCTGGCCCGGGGCACCGCCGATCCACTGGCGGACGCCTGCAGGCAACAGGAGGTCGGAACGCCACGCTTCGACCGCCCGACCGGCGACTGGGATCTGATCCATGGGGAACTGGTGACCTTCACCGACCCACAGCGCGACCTGCCGCCCATCGACCGGCTGGAAGCCGGAACGCTTCAATTGCAGTGTGGATTTACAGGATGGCTCAGGTTACAAATGGGGAGCGAATTGACCGGGAGTGGCGGGGCTAGTGAGTGTTGACCTTCATGTCTTCGGCTGTCTGGATAAGGCTTTTAATTTCTGTTTCGGTAAAGTTGGCCTCCTTGATGTAACGAAGCAAGTACATGACCTCTGGTTGGTCATGAAGGTAGTCGACGACTTCCGGGTCCGTGGATGAAGACAAACGAAAAAGCACGTCAGGATCAGCTGCCAAGAGCTTGGCAAGCGCCTTGATCACTTCAGGCCTTGGCGGTCGCTCCTTGCCACGCTCTATTCGGCTGAGGTATGCAGGGGAAATCCCTACCTTGGTTGCCGTTTCGCGCAACCCGAGGTCTTGAGCGACTCGTAGGTCGCGGATGGTTTCACCAAAAGTTTTCATGGCGACCAATTAACCTCATTGTTTAGTGTTTTGCAACACGAAAATCCCCTGGTAATTTATGGTCAGAATTGGTATTAACACAAAATTTTTAACCAGAGATGGGTGTCTCCCCGCCTACCCCTGCTCTGGCACGGCCCTTTGGCTGGCAAAAGCCCAGCAGGAGAGGTGACATGAGCAATGATGAGATTCTGAAACTGAAGGACATCGCAGCCTTACTCAAGGTCGGCGAAAAGACAGTCTATTCCATGGCCCAGACTGGAGGACTACCTGCTTTCAAGGTCCGAGGGCAGTGGCGATTCTCCCGAAAGGACATCGACGCATGGATAGAACAGCAAAAACATAAAAACCAAGATTTCTACCAGGAAGACCAATAATGGCCCCCCATCGTAAAACGGAGATATTAAATGGTCATTATGAATAATACACAGGCCGTGAACACCATCCCGGCGGGATACACTCTTGACTACGTTTCCGGTAAGCCGATCAAAGAAACGAAGAAGGAGCTGGTCCGGCAGCGGGTAGCTCGCGCCCTAATTCACGAATACGGATTCTCACCGGAAGACATGGAACTGGATTTCTCCATCGGCGGCCGCAAAAAAGTAGATATAGCCATCTTCCACCACGGCAAGGAACACAAGGTCGAGAATCTTGGTCGCGCCGTGATCTGCCGCCAGGAACCGAACGTCGGCAAGAATGCCATGCGCATCCGTGACTTCGAACAGGCCGCCACGGACCTTGATGAGATTGAGACCATCATGCGGGAGGTCGATGCGGTTCAGTACGGCCTGTGGACCAACGGCCTGGAGTTCTTCTTTGTCGAGAAGGAGCAAAAGCGCTTCGAAACTAAGTGCAATCCCATTGGCGACTGGCCGATGGCCGAAGAGTCGGTTGGCACCAAGGAGGTCATCTCCGACGCCCATACCCGTGTCGCCGACAATGAGATGCTCAAGATCACTTTTCGCCGCTGCCACAATTTCATCCACGGCAACGAGGGCATGCCCAAAGATGCCGCATTCTGGCAGTTCCTCTATCTGATTTTTTGCAAGATGCACGACGAGAATTTGCGTACCAAACAACGTCAAGCTTGGCGTCGCCGATTCTGGGCTGGTCCCAAGGAGCAGTTCGAGGAACAGGGCCGCAAATTGATCCGTCTCCGGATCGAGGAACTCTTCAACGAGGTTAAAAAGCAGTACAAGAACATTTTCCGGGGCAACGAGGAGATTACCCTCTCCGACCGTGCCCTAGCATTTATCGTGTCTGAACTGGCCAAATACGATTTCACCCGCACAGATGTCGACGCCAAGGGGGTTGCCTACCAGGAACTTGTTGGCGTCAACCTGCGTGGCGATCGTGGTCAGTATTTTACACCCCGTGGTGTTGTTAAACTGGCCATTGAAATGCTCGACCCCAAGGAGAGCGAGACACTGCTGGACCCTGCCTGTGGCACCGGCGGTTTCCTGGTCGCCACCCTGGGGCACATGCTGAAAAAATTTCGCCAAGATCAAAACACCCAGGCAGAAAATGAGGACACCACTGAATTCTTGAATGTCCACGAAAGATTGAAAGAGTATGCCGCTGCAAACGTCTTCGGGGCTGACTTTGATCCTTTCCTTATCCGCGCATCCCAAATGAATATGGTTCTGGCGGGTGATGGCCGTGGCCATATTTACAACATCAACTCTTTGGAGTTTCCGCTGGGGCATCTGGCCGATTTGCCTACCGCAAAGGAGGATATCCCGTTGGGCTCGGTGGATATCATCGCCACCAACCCCCCGTTCGGCTCGGATATCCCTATTACTGACAAGCACATTTTGGAGCAGTACGAACTGGCCCATATCTGGGAACAAGATGGTGAAGGTGGCTTCCGCAATACCGGTGTTCTCAAAGGCAGCGTTGCTCCTGAAATTCTCTTTATCGAACGCTGCATCAAATGGCTAAAGCCCGGCAAGGGCCGCATGGGCATCGTTCTTCCTGATGGGGTTCTCGGCAACCCGGCGGCTGAATATATTCGCTGGTGGATCATGCGCGAAACCCAGGTGCTCGCCTCCGTCGACCTGCCGGTGGAAGCCTTCGTCGCCGAAGCTAATGTGAACATCCTCACCAGCCTACTCTTCCTGCGCCGCAAGGATGACAGGGAGAAGCATCGTGAGGCCTTGGGCGGAGCGGAAGAATACCCGGTTTTCATGGCCGTGGCCGACAAAGTTGGCTTCGACCGACGTGGCAACAAACTCTACAAGCGCACGCCTGACGGCGAAGAGATTGTCGAGCCTAAACAACACACAGAACGCATTCGCATTGGGGGGCGCTTCGTGGAACGGACCCTGACCCGCAGCGAAAAAATCGAAGACAACGATCTCCCGGTTATCGCTGAGAAATACCGCGAGTTCCTTGTGGAGCACGATTATGCTTAAAACCTTAACCATACAATCCTTTAAGGCTATATCGTCACCGGTTACCATTCCATTGGGCGCGTTTAATGTCATCATTGGCCGGAATAGCTCTGGTAAAAGCTCTGCCTTGGAGGCTCTCAGTTGGTTGAGTGAATGCATCAGTAGTGGAGCTACAGAGGCAACGAGGCCATTCCACAGGATTGAAGATCTTGTATACAGCGGTCGCGAAGGTTTTAATTTAAAGATTGCCTTCGACCCCCAGGATCTCAGTGTTGGTCCTCTTGTTGAGTTTGGCCTTGACGTCACCAATAATGGTGGACGCCCAGTCATTTCATCGGAGTTCCTTCGGTATGAATCAGGGCCTCAGTGGACTGATCGTATTACAACGGGTCCAGACGGACGCAAATATGAGCTCTCATTGACTGGGCAGATATCCAAGAAGGAAAGAGAGCTTATCCGCAAGCGAGCTAAGGGCAACCCAACTGACCAACCGCTAGTAAACATTCTCTATTTATTGGACAGCCTCGAGGCTCAGGAATTCGCCGCCTTCAGCAACGATGATGAATTGGTGCTCAAGTTAGTTGATCCCAAGGCGGACAGAGGGGGTGCGCTTCTTCGCGATGCCCTTGAGCGGCTGGTTACCTTGCGCTTAAGTCCAAAAGTAATCGGCAGCTTTTCAGATGTCGATACCGGAGCAGCATCCAAAAAGCTTTTAGATGAACAAGGTCTCGGCGTGGCTAGACTATTGTCTGAACTAGACGTGGAAACACGCAACATTTTGATCGAAAAGGTCTCGTTCATCACTGGGCGGACGCAAAGCATTCACACGCACGATCCTGATGGCCCAGCGGACAGACGGTACTTCGGCTTCAATGAGACAATAGCCGGATCGACGAGTGTTATTCCCAGTTGGATGCTGTCTGAGGGGACACGACGCATTACAGCTATATTAGCTCTCATCCTTCATGACAATCCACCTCCAATTTTATGCATTGAGGAAATTGAGAATGGGCTTGACCCTTGGACTATTCAGTTCCTCTTGGAGGAGCTCTCTGCGGCATCCGTGCGTGGAACGCAAATAATTGTTACAACACATAGTCCTTACCTGCTTAATCTGGTCCCGATCGAACACGTGCTTCTTGTTGATCGAAGCGATGAGAGAGTTTCGTTTACACCTGGAAGTAAGCTTAAAGGCTTATCTCACATATTTGATCATATGGGTGCAGGAGACATGTACACAGCTCACTATCTCCACGACAAGTCGAAGGAGGCTGGTGAATGAAAATCGGCATAATTTGTGAGGGTGCCGAGACTGATAAGCCTGTCATAGAACTCATCCTCAAGCATAAATTTCCAAGTACGACTTTTGAAATCATTGCCCGCGACAAAAGAGCTATCTTTTCAACATGTTACGAGGACATTGCTGATCTTCTGCGATCCGGCATTCAACATATTGCAGTTGTCTGGGATCTGCTTCCGGTAGGTCATCAGATGCCAGCCGCATCCCAGTGGTCAGAAAAACCCAGCCGCAAGGAACAACGCCATGCGTTTCTGCGAAATCTCGATACGGATCAGAATCCACATGGTGAGATCAGGACAGCTGCACGCGCTATGCTGGTTAACTATGGTTTTGAAGAGACCCCTGCTGTGGCAGCAACAATGATCAACATCAAATTGATTTGCGTTTGCTATACGCTTGACGGATGGCTTCTAAGCGATAGCCAGGTAATTCGCAGAGTAGGGTCAAGCCCTATTCGTGAGATGGAGTGTGCGTCATTGGAGGCCCCAGATCGTTGCATAAATCCTGCTGGATTGTTGACAAAAGTATTTCGTTCTGCTCCAAATAAAAGATTTAAATTCTACAATAAGCACCAGCACAATATTGAAATCATTCGCTCCTACATCGATCAGGGTAAACTTGATAAGCTTTGTGCGTCATTGAGCTATCAAAGAATGATCAGTACTATTCAGGGTTGGGGGGCGTTATGAGCAGAAAGTTTCAAGTAAAATCGATCCCAAGCACCTGGTTGATAAGCAACGGCAGGCGGCTCGATTGCGGCCCCTATATGTCTGGTGCAGTTGAGATTCGTGAGCTACTGAAAAGGCACTTCACTCAAAAACTGCCCGATCTCACATCAGGTCACGATGGTGGGATTTACTACGGACCAAGAAGCAACCGTAACTATGTCACTGATGCTGAACATGGTGTGCCATTTCTGACAACAACATTCATGATGCAGGCCGACTTAACTCGTCTGCCTTTGGTCAGCAAGAAGGAGGCAAAGTCACGAAAGCTGGCTAATCAGCAGGTTAAACAAGGCATGGCGCTAATCAGCCGATCTGGAACTGTTGGACGGACAATATATGCTCGCTCAAGCATGAATAAGGTTTGGTCGAATGAAGACATAATAAAGATTGTTGTTGACCCTCAACAAGTTAAATCTGGATATCTATTTGCCTACCTTTGCACTCGATTCGGCGTCCCATTTGTACTATCCGGAAAATACGGTTCAGTTATTTCGCATCTTGAGCCCGAGCATTTTAGCGATTTGCTTGTTCCTCGTCTCGACGCAGATATTGAGCAGAAGGCTCATGACTTTATTGAAGAATCAGCCGCATTTCTCGATAATTATCAAGCCAACTTAAATGACGCAACGGAGCTCTACTTCGACTCCGTTGGCCTGAAGGACATTACTCCAAGCGAGTGGCATTCTTGGGGCTCAGACCTCGGTTTCACAGCCCCCACAAGTATTCAATCTCTCCGAGCCCTAAACTTTAATCCCCGGTTTATTCGGCTTTGTGAACTAATCAAAAGCGGGCCATGGAAACCGCTGGGTAGCCTATGTATTCCCGGAACGCTCAAACGGGGGAACCGCTTTAATCGAATCGATGCAGATCCTGAATACGCTTACAGATTGGTCGGACAAAAAGAACTCTTTTGGCTTCGCCCAGAAGGCCGTTGGATCGCGAAAAAATTTGTTCCAGATGATGTTCTGGTAGAAAACGGATCGATTTTGGTTGCAGCAAGGGGAACTCTAGGGGAAAGCGAACTTTATTGCAGGGCAACATTCATCCATGGAAAGTTGACAGAAAATGCGTACTCCGAGGATATCTTGCGCGTCATAGGCAATGAGAATGAAATTGAGCGTGGTGCACTCTTTGCCTTTATGCGTTCCGAGTCCGCTTTCAGGATGCTCCGCTCCATTTCTGTCGGCAGCAAGCTGCAAGATCATCATTACACGATGCTTCCCTCTCTTCCCATTCCTTACCCGCCCAATGACATCAGAAAACGCTGCAACGATTTCATAATTGAAGCATACGTGGCAAGGGAAACGGCTTTAGAGCTGGAAGACCGTGCCCGCTCTCTCGTCGAACGCGCCATCGAGGAGGGAGGCCGCTAATGGCAAAGGTCATACCCATCGGCCAGCCCGTAAACGACTCTGAACGCCAAGCTATCGGTTTTCTCCGGGATAATCTTCCTGATGGCTGGCTGATCTTCCACAACTTCGAGATGCGACAGGGTGAGGAGGTGTTCGAAATCGACATCGCCATCCTCGCGCCTCACGCTGTGTACCTGGTGGATGTCAAAGGGACGCGGGGCAACATCGATGTGTATGGCTCCAAGTGGTATCCTGATGGACGCCAGCCGTTCTTCTCGCCGTTGGCCAAGCTGCGCAGTCACGCCAAGACCATGGCCACCATCATCCGCGAGAGCAACACCGGCCAGATCGAGCTGCGCAAGGCTCATGTGCATGCCACCGTGCTGCTCACCGCCGATGACGCCGCAGTGTTCGATCAGGCAGGTATCGACAGTCCGGACGTGACAGACTTCAAGCACTGCTTGAAATATTTCCGCGATGTGAGCCGCATTCCTGACAATCGGCTGAATAACATTACACGCTTCCACTCCCAGATCGCCAAGGCGATCACAGGCAACGCCAAACCCAAGAGCGCAGCGCTGGTGTTCCGAGACTGGCAGGTGGAAGAAAAACTGGGCGGCACCGACCGCTACACCGAATACCGAGCCAAGCACAACCTGTTGGGCAAGAGCGGCGGTATGGCGCGCCTGCGGGTCTACCAGGCAGATCCTTACCAAGACGAAGCCACACGCAAGGAAGAGTTCAAGAAGATCAGCAACGCCTATCGCGCCGTGGCTCACATGCCAACCCACGCCAACGTGCTGGCAGTGAAGGATCTGTTTGTCTCCGACGATGAAGATAGGGTGGTGCTGGTCACTGAAGACCTGCCCGGCCAGGCCCTGCGCCTGCACATCAACAAGGCCTCCCTTGCGCTGACCTTTGACCAGAAGCTCCAAGTGATGCGTGACGTGCTGTCGGCTCTTGACCACGCGCACCGGCACGAGGTGATTCACCGCAATCTCACTCCAGACGCCATTCTGGTGACCAAAGGTGGCCAGGCCCGGGTGACGGGTTTCGATTACGCCCGCGTGGGCAAGAACCGCACCTCCACCATCGCCAGTCAGGTGGTGGATGATCTGGAGGCCACCTATCAGGCTCCAGAGTGCTTCAAGGACCCGACCCAGGCCAGCATCGCCTCCGATCTCTATGCCGCCGGGCTGATTATCTACGAGCTGTTGACCGGCGAACTGCCCTTTGAAAGCATCGACCAAATGATGGAGGCCGATGGAAAATTCCCAATCAAGCCCTCGGAGCACAAGCCAGACCTGCCCAATGGGATCGACGAGTGGCTGCAAAAATTCTGCGAGTTTGACCCGGAGGAGCGTCACGCCAGCTCGGCCATCGCCCGCAAAGCGCTGGACGATCTGATTCTGCCTGAAGCCAAGAACGACACTGCTCAGGTTGTGAGCAGCCCGGCTGTGCCACAGCTTTCCGATAACCTGACCGACCTGCCGCAGGATTTTATCCTGGCGGATCGCTTCCGCATTCAGCAAAAGCTGGGCAGCGGAGGCTTTGGGGTCGCCTACAAGGTATTCGATTCCCTGGGGGATGTGGTGCGGGTCATCAAACTGGTGACCAAGGACCGCCGCAGCGTATATGAACGGCTTCGCCGCGAATACAAAACATTGACCAATCTTCCAGACCATCCGCATGTGGTGAAGGTAATCTGGGCGGATCGCATGACGGACGCCAAGCAGACTCCGTACATAGTCTTCGAATATGTGGAAGGTTTGGATGTCTCTGATCTTATCGATGCCGAGGCGCTATCATTGGATGATTCCGTGCGCATCGTGCATGAGGCTGCGGAAGGGCTGGCTCACCTGCATAAGAACGGTGTATACCATCAAGACGTCAAACCCTCCAATCTGCTGTGGACCAACAAGGGCGTCCGTATCATCGATTTCAACGTCGCTGTATCCGAGAACGACGAGGAGCAAGGTGGTGGCGGAACACGCCGTTATCTGCCGCCGGATTACGATTATTCATCCGAGCCGGATGCCTCGGATCGCATGGACCGCGACCTCTATGCCCTGGGCATCTCCTTCTATGAATGCCTGACCGGCAAGTATCCTTTCGACGACCCCACGCCGCCGATCAAGACTCAGCCCAAGGCCCCCAAGCAGTTCAAAGGATGCGCCGACCTCAGCTCGTCGCTGGTCAATGTGTTGGTGAAGATGATTGCGCCGGAGCGCAAGGATCGCTTCGCCTCAGTAGATGAGTTCTTGACCGCCATTTCTGAGGTCAAGCGCCTGCGCTCGGTGCTGACCACAGGGGAAATCGGAGCAGGATCAAAAGTGTTGAGCAAGCTGGGCTTTGAGCCAATCAAGCCCAACACCAACCCATTTGTCACCCACCTACTGACCCTCTACAGCCAGAGCCAGGTATCAAATGCGGGTACCCGTGGACTCGACGAGGTTGGCAAGGCCACCTATGTGCCGACCTATCTGGACGAGAAGCTCAAGCCCGCGCTGCTCAGAGGTGATTTCCGTCTGGTAATCATCAGCGGTAACGCTGGCGACGGCAAGACGGCGTTCATTCAGCAGTTTGAGGCCGTTGCTGAAAGCAAGGGCGCGCAGGTGCAGCGTGGCGCGAATGGGGCTGTTTTCCAGCTTAAGGGGCATACTTACCAGAGCAATTATGACGGCAGTCAAGATGAAGGCGACGAGCGCAATGACGACGTGCTGAAGAAATTCTTCGCCCCCTTCGCGGGCAAGGACGTTTCCGGATGGCCCGACAATCAGACCCGCCTGATCGCGATCAACGAGGGGCGGCTGGTCGATTTCTTCCTGGAGCATGAAGAGGAGTTCCCGCTGCTCGCCAAGCAGATCCAGCAGGGTTTGGCCGGAGCTGCTACGGGAGGCGGTATCGCGGTCATCAACCTCAACCTGCGCTCGGTGGTCGCCGAACCCGTGGAAGGTCAGCCTTCGATTCTGGAGCGACTAATTGCACGCATGACGCAGCAGGAATACTGGCAGGCCTGCGAGAAGTGCGACCTCAAGGTCAAGTGCTTTGCCTATCATAACGCCCGGACTTTTCAGGACCCAGTTGCCGGTCCCAAGGTGATCGAGCGTCTGAAGATGCTCTACATCATTACCCACCTGCGCGGACGACTCCACATCACCATGCGCGACCTGCGTTCGGCGCTGGCCTTCATGCTGGTAGGCACTCAGGGCTGCGACGGCATTCACAAGCTCTATCAGAACGGTGGTGAAGAGACCCAGAATCGCATCCTTGACGGCTTCTATTTCAACTCGTGGCTTGGCGGGGCGGAAGGTTCCAATGACCGGCTGATTGCCTTGCTGCGTGAGATCGACGTTGCCGAAGTCAGCAACCCCGATCTGGACCGCGAGTTTGGCTTCCTTAATCCCAAGACCAAGACCATGTGCCGCTTCTCGTTCGCAGAGCGGACCGGGTATGACAATGAGCTGATGGAGACGCTGTTCCGCAATCTGCCTCGTGATTACTCGTCGAAGAACCGAGCTCGATTGATCGCTAAGCATCGTAATTACCTCTCGCACATGCGCCGCCGCCATTTCTTTGAATGCCGCGACAGTCAGGAAAATCGTCCGTGGGAAAAGATGCTTCCATATGGCCATATTGATCCCTTCTTAAGAGCCATCGAGGAATCTGGAGCGAAGAGTCAGGATGAGGTTACCACCATTCTCCGTGCCATCAACCGGGGCGAAGGTTTGAGCGATCCGGCGCGGCTGGGCAACCAGTTGGCGCTTCGTGTTCGCCAAGTAGATAAAGGCACCATCCGCAGTTACCGCCTCTTTGATGGCGACCATTTCACGCTGCGTACAGAGCAGGAAACGGCAGCTCATCCTTTCCTCGAGTGCTTGTCGCAAGCGCAGGTGCTGCTTTACGACTCCGGCGACGGGCACAAGGCCAGCCTGCGCATCAATCTCGACATCTATGAAATGCTGATGCGGCTCAACAACGGCTACCGTCCCAGCATCGAGGAGCAGGAAGGTTTCTACCTGAGTCTGGCGGTGTTCAAGAACGTTCTATCCGCAGCTCCCTATCAGGAGGTGCTTCTCACTGAATGCGGCTTCGAATTCTTCCAGATCCGGCGCGACGACAAAGGCATCCTGCATCTGGGAAAGGTAAGCAGAAGGGCTGAAGTATGAGCATCAGAGGCAGAGACAAGGAGTTCCGCACTCCCAAGACCACCTACGTCGATTTCAAGCACATCGAGATGGATCGTGTGCTGACCATGCTCTTTCCCCGGCTGAAATACGATGGCTATGCCAGCCGACGTCCACCCCGTGCTGGCGACCTGACCGTTGAAGAGTTCATCGGGGACTTCCTTGAGCATCCCGAATGGTTTGCGGGCTTTGATCGCTTTCCACAGGTGGTACACCGCTGGGTCGAAACCGATCTGATGGATGTGGTCAATCGGGGCAAAGCCAATCAGGCCGTGGCCGCACCTAGGCCGCTGCATGGCAATACCTATAAGTTCCGCAACGCCAAGCATACCCGTGACTACGGCGCGGCCGAGCAGATTTACTGGATGCTTTTCTATGCCCGCAAAAGCAAGGGCCAAGCGGCGCGGGATGCCTTGAAGCGCTTTTTCTTCCCGGGAATCGACTTGGTGACGGACCGCTACGATCCCAACGCATCCGTGGATGTGGAAACGCAGGCCATCCTGCGTCTGGATCATCAGGTTACCCAGGATATGAAGGACTCCAAGGAGCCCTCGCGCTTCCAGCCGCTATGTATCGGCCAGGCCGATATTATGGCCGACGACATTCTGCGGCTACTGGCTTATGAGCCCTATATTCCGCGTTCGGTGCTGGTGGACTATTTCAAAACCCTGATGGCATTTCATCTGGCGCTTTACCACCTCAAGCTGCTGCAGATGCTGCCCAAGCTGGTGAAACAGCGGTCCGGCTACGATCTCTGCACCACTAAAGAATGCCCGATCAACCCTGGCCTCGACAATGCGCTGGAGGGCTGTTCTTACCGCGTGGCGCTGGTCGTGGACATGGGCGACGTCAACAACCCGCGTATGGCCGAGCTGGCTCGCAGGTCCACTGACCGGCTCTATCGTCAGATACCGGCCTTTGTGCTGGCCAACTTCGTCGTCAAGAAGCTCGATGAGATGGCGGAATACCTGAGCAAGAAGGTGGGCAAGCTGGCGACCCCTGGGGGCGGCGTGTTCACCGTTGGCGATCTAGTATCCCTGCTTAGACCTGAGCACGACACCGAGCGTCAAGCCTACTTCAAATTCCGTCTAGCGAGCCTGATCGAGGAATCGACCTCCGGGAACGAGGACGTCGATCCGGAGATCCGGGAAGTCACTGGCATGGGCCTGGGCGAGTTCGAATCCTTCATCGAAATCCTGATGGCGTATCGCGGCAAGTATCACCGCCAGTACATCACTGAGTGTCTGGACTCTCTGCTGATGAAGAACAAAGAGAACGGACTGCTGGCCCAATCCCGGACCAAGGGAAGTCCTCGGCGATTTGTACTGGGAAGCAAGCTGCTCGAAGTGCTCCTCCAGGTGGCCGTGCTCACCCAGGACGGCGGGCGTTTTGTGACCCGAGAGGTCCGCATCGAGGAATTGCTGGCCTTTTTGAGAAACCGCTACGGCCTTCACATCGACCGGCTACCGGAAGGAGCACAGGCCAACAGCAGCATCCTGGATAGACGCGCCCTGCGCCTCAACCTCGAAGCCTTCAAACGCCGCCTGCGTGAAATCGGGTTCTACGAGGACCTGTCGGATGCCTACGTGACCCAGAAGGTATCGCCCCGCTATGCAATTCAGAGAAATGACGGAACTGATAAGGACGGGAGGCACGCATGAGTAACGCGTTCTCCAGGCTTTCCCAGGATAAATTGAACGCAGCGGTCGCTGGTCTGCTGTGCCCTCGTATCGAAGCTATCCTGGGTGATCGTGGCCCAGGCCACTGCATGCGGGTCACCGATCTTGATGACGATGTCATGGAGTCGGTATGCAAGGAACTGCGGCGAACCCGGCCCGTTGGAAACATCTTTATCCTCGGCAGCCATGACCAAGAAGGCATGCCAGTTCGGGTGACCTCCACCAAGCTGGTGGAACTTCGTAACCCTGACGCGAACGGCGAGTTGCGCCAGCCTTTGCTGGTCTTCATCCCCACCTCGCTTCGAACCAGCGCCGAGGACTCTTTTGGGGTGGCGACCTTCGAGGAATTGGCTTTCACCGGCATCTACGAGGACCTTATCGACTCGCTGCTTGACCGACTCCCGGCAACGCTGGTCGGCCATGTTCGCGATCTATTGGGCATCCTCAGCGAGGAGGAATGGCTGTTTGCCGACGATGTTTCCCGCGTGCGGTATCTGCTCACCGCGCTCGAAAACGGGGTTGATGGAGAAACCCTTGGAGCCAGCCTGTATGAATTGACGTTGATTCCGGACTTCAAGCTCTTTGCCGATACCGGCATGGTCAATGGCAAGATTCGTCGTAACCTCGGCAGCGTCCGCAGTCTGATGACCTCGCACAAGTCGGTTCATGGCCGTATTGCCGATCTGGGGCTCAGCGACAAAGCATTGGAGTCACGCCTATTCGCCTACTTTGAAAAATACGATGTCCAGGAGCCCGAATCCTGGACGCCGCCCATCGCGACCGACAAGAGCTGGTGGAGCATCTCTTTCGATAAATGGTCGTTCCAGGAAGAGCTTTCGCTGGACAAGGTTCTTCTGACGGTGCTGGAGACAGACTTGCCGGTCGTTCAAGAGGATGAGACCGACAACCAACTCTCTGGCCTCATCGGGCAACAGGTTCTGGTCCCGAACGACCGCCGTAAAATGAACGTGGTGTTCGAGGTTAACCCTCACCCCGGCAAGGTCAGCGGGCTTGACCATTTTACGGTTCAAATCATTTCGCAGAATGACGGCCCGGTAGGAAAATCCAAAAAGGTCAAAACCTGGACGCAGAACCGCCTGCAATGCACGACCAACTTGGCCAAACTCAACAAGATCGAATTTGAAGAGGGATGGCATTTTATTCGCGTCCTACCTTGGACGGCCGATGGCGATCCGATCCCGTTGGAAGCGGATTCCGGCTCCGAGTCTGCCAAACGTTCTTATGAAAGCGAACCTTTCTATGTTCTTCCCGGCGGGAACATCGAGGAAGAGCCTCCACAACGTGCAATACCTATCGAGCAAAGCCTGGAGCACGCTCTGTTCCGTTTGCAACTGACCGCGCTGGGGGATGAGCGAAATCCGGAGGAAATAGCCATAAGCGGCGTTGCATGGGCTGAAGGCGGACGCTCCAAAAAAGCATCCCGCCAGGAAACCTTGCTGGCAAAATTCGGTCGTGAAGGCGCTGTGCAGATCCCACTCTCACGTATGCTCAAAACCATTGAGCAGCGTATTTTGGCGGAGCCCAAACATCCCTCTGGCTGGCGAATGCAGATCAACCTGGATACTGCGGAGCCGCCTTCAGAAGTTGGGCTCACACTGCCATCCTCAGCCGCAATGGCCTCGTTCTTGGCTGCTCGGGAAGAGCTGTTTGCCACGGTTCGCAAAGGCACTGCAGAGCTGATCATGCAGGGGCTTTCTTTCAGAGATGCCGAGAAGGAGTGCTTGGCATATGCCGACGCCTACCTTGATCTGGTACGGAACCTCATTCGCCAAGCCGAAACAACTTCCGGTGCCGAGAGACAGCAACATCTCCAGGCGCTGCGGAATGTGCTGGCCGTGGATTCCATTCACGTCATCTTGACTGATTTCCGGGGCAGGCATCGCGAGGCAGTCCTGGTTTCTCCGACGCACCCGCTTCGCGCCTTATGGCTGAGCAGTTGGGTGGCTTTGGGCAAGGATTGGATTGAAAAGATCAAGGCAGGTGGGAAAGATCATATTCCTCATGTCCGCTCCGCGCTGCTGGATGGCCTTGTACCCTCGGCGTATCCAGTTGGGGTTCCCGTTGAAGATGGTCGCATTTTTACCCCGGTCGATAACCTGAACGCTTTTTGGGCTCTGTACGCGCCCACGACGGAAAAAAACTCACGCGGCCTGATGGCGGAAATCTGCTCCGCTCTTGGCCTGGCCGAGCCATCAGCAGCGGGAGCGGACATCTCCGGCAAGGTGATTGCGGACAAGATTGAACGCTATCTCTCTCAGCATCCTTACGTCCGTGAGTTGTCACTAAACGTCTTCAACCCGGGGGCCGGATCGGTGATAGCGGATGCCCTCTTGTCGCTACAGCAGAAACACGAGCATGCCGATCTGCGCTACGACATTCGACTATTTACATCAGATCCCGATTCTCCGGTGCTGGGCGAAGCCCTTGAGTCGATGGTTCGTCCAGGAGTCACGGTCAACGAGGCGGCTGATGCCTTTGCAACCTCGACCGGCAGCCATCTATTTTCAAAGCTGAATCTGGCCAAGCATGCACTTTCTGAATTCCACGCAAATGCCAAAGAATTCCCGGCCCACATTAGCGTCCTGCTGGATGTATTCCCCGCTGAGGAGCTTTCCATTGCAGAGAAGCCTTTGGGGATCACTCCGCTCTATGGACTGATACAGGATTTCGACACCGAGTTTGTTGATGATGACTCGGGAACTTTCTGGAACAAGCGTCCTGTGGTCGGCCGCCCGCTCAATTCAGACAGCCATGCGGCTTGTTTTGATCTGCTATCGAACCTGAGCCGTCAACTCTGTTTCGCCACCTCAGCGGTTGCAGCGTCCGGAGCCAGCTTTAAATCCGTGCCCGTCGTGACCTTGGGCTTGGATGTCGCCCAGCGAGAGCTGATTTATGAAGTTCATCAGATCAGTGATTGGGTGTTCACTATTGACCGCAATATGGGAATTGAATTCTTCGATCACGGCGGACGGAAGAACAGGCCGGATTACCTGATTGATTATGTACCGGGGGCTAGTTCTCAGGCGACGCATAACCTGATCATCTCCTCGCGCTCCAACGATGAACTCGAGGCTATGTTGAAGCCGGTTCTGCTTGGGCAGGGTTTGTCCGCCGATGGCGAGCAATCAGTTCAGGTTCTGGCAAACCTGCGCTCGTTGTCGGGGCAGCTTGCGTTGAAACTGATCTCTGCGCCTACACAGCAAGCGGAGGCGCTCGGCCTGGCTTTGGCCCGGCTCTATCTCGAATACCAAGGAGCCTTAAGCAACCAAGTCATTGTGCCTTTGGATGCGCACACGGACCTTTACCGATCAAGCGGTGAACCTGACGATGTGAACGATGCCATCAGCCTGCAACGCACAGACCTGGGGCTGTTCGACTTGGACCTGAACACCAGGACGATCACTTGCAACTTGGTTGAGGTGAAATGCTATTCACAGGTAGGTGACTTTGCGGCCTTCAACCAACTGAAGGAGCGGATTTCCGCCCAAATCAACCAGAGCGAGCGCATCCTGCAACGCCATTTTGATCCGGCCCTAAAAAAGCCAGACCGTCCGGATAGGTTGCTCAAGAGCCGGGAGTTGACTCAGATCCTTCGCTTCTATCTTGAGCGTTCCCTGCGTTACGGCATTTTCGACGTGACTGCCGCACAGGAAGCACGAGGTCTGCTGGGATCGATTGAGCAGGGTTACTCGCTTCAATTTCGTCGCTGCGCACTGATCTTTGACTTCGACAAGAATGGCACCGAGGCTCCCGACAACGAGGTCGGGATCGAATTCCATCGTATCGGTAAGGACCTGATACATGCTTTGCTGGACAACTGCCGCAAGCCTGTATCGGTTGAAGTTGAGGATGAATCCATCGCGCACCTCCTCAGCGAACAGTTCATCCCAAATGTGCCGAAAATCGAGACGGCTGCCTTTATCGCTCCCAAGCGCGAAAGATCAACTTCGTGGACCGTGGACGAGCTTTGGGAGGATGAGCCCGAAGAACCAATCACACCCCCAGCCGCTCCGGCTGCTGAGAAAGGTCCCTCGTCTTCACTTGGAGAAGCAGGAAAATATGACGAGCCCGTCGAGCAAACACCTCGGGCTTCTATTGCTCCTGAAGAGGAAGAAGAAGACGAACGGCCTGTCGTGGCTGCCATCCCGGAAACACCTGCTGAATCTGAGCCAGAAGTGCCTGAACAGCCGGTATCTGAGTCTGCGCCTCAAACCGAGGTCAGCTATGACGTCATACTGGGTGTAAATGGGGATTCCCCCCAGTATGGCCTGCTTGGAGAGGTGTCCGGCAGGAAGATCGCGCTGGACCTGAACCACACCCATACGATCAGCCTCTTTGGTGTTCAAGGCGGCGGCAAGAGCTACACGCTTGGCACCGTGATAGAGATGGTCTCCATGCCACTCCCGCATATCAATGTGCTACCAAGCCCGCTGGCTACAGTGATTTTTCACTACAGCCCGACGCAGGACTATGCGCCGGAGTTTACCTCGATGATCAATGCGAACTCGGTGGGTGAAGAAATCCGCATCCTTCGTGAGCGTTACAAGGCCAACCCGGATGCTCTGAAAGATGTGCTGATTCTCACACCTGCAAACAAGCTGGAGGATCGTCGAGCCGAGTACCCAGATATCGAGGTGAAGCCGATTGCATTCTCCGCCTCTGAACTTAAGGCCGCGCACTGGAAATTCCTGATGGGCGCGATTGGCAGCCAGAGCATGTATATGCGCCAAATCAATCTCATCATGAGGGGCCTCCGAGATAACTTGACCCTGGACGCCCTCCGGACAGGTATCGATAACTCTGGCCTATCCGATCACCTGAAAGAACTGGCGCAGACGCGCCTGCTGTTTGCCAGTGAGTATGTCGATGATGGCCAGCGTCTACAGGATTTGATTCGTCCGGGCCGCCTGATCATCGTCGACCTGCGCGACGAATACATTGAAAAGGACGAAGCGCTTGGGCTGTTCGTGGTGATGCTACAGATTTTCTCGGAAGCAACCTACCAGGGAAGCGCCTTCAACAAGCTGGTGGTTTTCGATGAAGCCCATAAGTATATCGAGAACGATGACTTGGTTTCCGGCTTGGTTGAGGTCGTCCGTGAGATGCGACACAAGGGGACCAGCATCATGGTGGCATCTCAGGACCCGCCATCGGTCCCGGTCTCTCTGATCGAGCTGTCATCGCAAATCATCATGCACAAATTCAACTCGCCCGCCTGGCTGAAACACATCCAGAAGGCGAATGCCGCTCTTGGCGAATTGACATCCGACAAGATGAGCCATCTCGGAACCGGTGAAGCTTATGTGTGGTCGAGTAAGGCCTCCGATGATGCCTTCACAAGGGGAGCGGTGAAAATCAAATGCCGCCCTCGCATTACGCAGCACGGTGGCAGCACCAAAACGGCAGTGGGCCGGTAAGGAGAGGTATCTGGTATGCCTTCCGTCCTTGCATGGATTGATCATGACTCGAAAGCGAGGGAACGCACGCTTCGCATCCTTTCCCTTTTCCAAGAAAAGGAAAGTCGTGACGAGCTTGGGCTCGGCTCCGTTCGGGACAGCTTTGCCGATCAGTTATTCCCAGGAACAAGCACGATCCAGACGCGCCTCCGCTACATGCTTTTTGTGCCATGGATTTACCATTCCCTGGAAGAGAAGCGACTACCTGCGGAGAGTTTTGCGATCCAGGCCGACAAGCTGGAAAGGGACCTGGTTCAGCCATTGATGGACTCCGATGATCAGGCTGGCGTATTTGGCAAAACCGCAGGAAAGAGGCTCAAACGGTTGCCCAGCTCTGTCTACTGGGCCGGTCTCGGTGCCTGGGGAATACGCATTACGCCATTCTCGCAGGACGAATATCACAGGCGCATCGACGAAGCTTACCGTCGTCGGAATGCCCTGAAGGCTCTTGAGAAAGACGCAAAGGTACGAGGAGACGACATCGACGTTGAGCAGCGAGTGGCCTCTCTCAGTTGGCATCCGCGATTGCCCGCGTCTCCGGAAGATTTTCCTTCCATGGTAAACTTCGCTTTATCCCGGGAAGAAGCTGAGTTTATTCGGGATCGAATCCAGGTCGCTTGCCGGGGCAGCCTCCTCTCTTTCTTGGCGCTGCACTGCGATCCCGTTGACACCCAAGCCCCATGGGAACATCCGGATTACGGCCGCTTTTCCGAGCAGCATAAAGAACTCCTGACCCATGCACGGCTGTTCTCGGAGGTGATGCATGGAGCGGCGCTCTCGTATAACGTTCAACTCGCCAGGCTTCGAAACCATGAAGACCTTGTCGCCGAGCATCAGGCAAGTTTCGACGAATGGACCGCAAATCTTCCCCTGGAGGAGATTCGCTCCTGGTCGGTGAGCCGCCTCTGGGAGTTGACCATAGACCATGGTCACACCATCACCCCTCAAACGAGATCCTTTGTTCAGCAGTGGATCGACCATACCCGGCAGTCCCCCAGCGGCCTCCTTTCTAACGCCGATGCGCTCACCCTAATCAAAAGAAGGGAAATGAAACTCAAGGGCACGCGTTCCCGATTCAGGAACCAGAGGGCGCTCGAGCAGTGGGGCGGGTACTCCGGCGTCGGAAGACTTGTCTATCGTTGGCCGAATGTGAAGGTGCTTTTGGACGACCTGTACCAGGGGATGAAACGGGAGGAGAAATGCTGAACCCAAACTCCCGGAGTCTTTATACCTCTGCATTAACCCCTCCGCCGGGGATGATTTTCGACGAGGCCGTTGCGACCACCTTTTCTATGGACCCAGCCTTACTACTCGAAACCCCTGTCTATCTGGCGCTAATGGCTGCGGATGGTCAGACAGAACCTGACCCGTTGTCTGTGCTTGAAGCCATCCGCAGGTACTCGAAACGCATCACCGTCTATGTGCAACGAGGACGGATTCAAGTGCCCCAGATTGCCAAGCCCAACCCATTGTTTGGGTTTCTGGAGGAAATGGTTGTCGAGGTAACGGCCCCTGGTGGAGGTGTTTTTCATCCAAAAGTCTGGGCAATTCGCTTTATCAGCCCTGACAAAAGCAACGCGATGTATCGTTTGGTGGTCCTGACGAGGAATATGACCACCGATCAATCCTGGGATCTGTCACTTCAGCTCGAAGGCACGATTGCAGGTAGAAAGTTCAAATCAAATAAACCGCTGGCACATTTCTTCAAGACGCTTCCTGATCTGGCCATCGGACCAACAGAATCGGGAAGGAACGAACAAGCGCTCAGATTTGCGGACGAGCTACATCGAGTCCAGTGGGAGCTTCCCGACGGCTTTGACGAGCTGACTTTCTATCTTCCAGGAACGAAAGGGTTTGACTGGAAGCCTCCCACAGCGAATCGGATGGTCGTCATTTCGCCGTTCTGTTCCGACAAAGCCCTGGAGGAATTGACGAAATATACCAAGGCCGCTGATGCTCTCATCTCGCGCCCGGAGTCATTGTCAGCCCTGAAGAAAGAGACTCTCGAGCTCTTCACGCAATGTCTTCATTTGGACGACGCGGCAGAAACCGAGGATGGCGAGGAAGAAGAAGCCACCGAGCAGCCGCTTGCGACCGGCCTTCATGCAAAGGTTTATCTGTTTGAGACCAGATACTATTCAGATTACACCCATCTAGTTATGGGGTCCGCAAATGCGACCAACCCGGCACTGAAAGCTTCGAAGAATATCGAGATCCTGGTCGGTCTGGTTGGCCGGAAGAGCAAAGTTGGCGGCATTGACGAGCTTCTTGGTGCTGACGGATTAGGAGAATATCTTATCAATTTCGACATGGCAAAGGCTATAGAGATTGATGCTGTTCGGCTGGAGGCTGAGAAAATCCTTGAGATGGCTCGCTCCTGCATATCTGAAGTAGCTTTGTCCATCGAGTGTAGCCCCGGATCGAAGGACGGTCTGTGGGCATTGGTGCTAGCCGGAGAGATCCCACGTCTTGAAGGGATTGTCGCAGCTTCGGCATGGCCGATAACCGTCACTACCGCTTTTGCGGTGGACATACTGGAGGGCGGTATTCATGGCTTGGTTAGGCTTGGTGAGTTATCCGCCTCTTCTGTTACAGGCCTTATAGCGTTTGAGCTTAAGACCAACCATCCGGATGTTACGGCTAGATTCGTGCTCAACCTTCCCCTCAAAGGCATTCCCGAGGAACGCAACTCCGCTATTCTGCAAACCGTTATCCACAATCAAGAGGGATTCCTTCGGTATCTCCTGCTCTTGCTGGGTGATGGTGGGGTGCCTGAGCCTGGTCCGGGCAGTTGTTCCGGGTTTGCCAAATGGTTGGCCCGGTTGGCCGACGGTGAGGATATCCCGTTATTAGAAGAGCTGACCCGCACGTACAGCCGACACCCGGAGAGACTGGTGGAAATTTCGAGGCTGGTTCGTGATCTGTCCCAAGGAAGTCAGAATGCGATTATCCCCAAGGATTTTTTTAACCTCTGGACAGTCTTTGAATCTGCTATCGGGGGGCGTGATGCATAGAAGCCGCTTTTTTTCAGAGCCCGCTTTGGCCGGACTGAAAGATTTTCAGAGGAAGACCGTAGAATACGTCTTCAAGCGGCTCTATGGCAATGGCTCGACTTCCCGTTTTCTGGTTGCAGATGAAGTTGGGCTCGGGAAAACGCTTGTCGCCCGGGGAATTATTGCCAGGGCCTTAGAGCACCTCCAGGACGAGGTGGATCGGGTCGATGTGATCTACATCTGCTCCAATGCCGCCATCGCGACCCAGAATGTCAACAGGCTCAATGTCAGCGACACGGATGGTTTTTCAATCTCTACGCGACTCACTTACCTACCCAGACAAGTACGCTCGCTGCGAAAGAACAAGGTAAATTTCATCAGCCTGACGCCCGGCACCGCCTTCGACCATGCTCGCAGTCGAGGGGGGCACGCCGACGAACGGGCTATCCTCTATCGAATGCTGTACGACTTGCCTCTGGCGCAAAATGAACAGCGCAGAAGGCTGCGCGTAGGCCTCCTCAACATCCTTCAGGCGACAGCAGGAAAGGATAGCTGGCGAGCCAAAGCCAAAAATCTCCCAGCGGACGAGCTGGATGCAGACCTTTCCAAGGCCTTCCGACGGGCAGTTCTCGAGGATGCCGAATTGTATGCGGCCTTGAAGGAGGGCTGTGAACGCTTTGATCGTTACCGGGACTACAGCAGAATCCCCGGGGAGGACTCTGAGCTTCGCTACGACCTGATCGGAAAACTCAGAAGCAAGCTGGCTTCAGTGTGCCTTTCCGCGCTTGAGCCCGATCTGGTCATCCTTGATGAGTTCCAACGATTTAAGCACCTGCTGGATGGCGATGACGAAGCCTCCATGCTGGCGACCGCGCTCTTTGAACATCCCAACGTTCGCGTTCTGCTGCTTTCCGCAACACCTTACAAGATGTTCACTCTCGACCAGGAGAATGACGAGGACGATCACTATCCAGATTTCATCAGGACACTGAACTTCCTCTTCAATGATTCCGGTAGGCTTGATGAAGTCAAAAGTCTTTTGTCAGAGCATCGAACGACGCTCCACGCCTGCGTGAAGGGCTCGGTATGTCATCCGGGGAAAAAGGCCGAACTTGAAAGCGCTCTCCTGAAGGTCATGTGCCGGACGGAACGGGTCGCGACGACTCGTGATCACAACTCGATGCTGACTGAAATTGAACGGACGGCTCCCCTTACGCCAGCGGACCTTCAGCACGCCGCGACGGTTGACGCGGTGGCAATCTGCGTTAAGGCCGAGGAACCAATCGAATACTGGAAGTCTGCGCCTTACCTGATCAACTTCCTGAAACATTATGAACTGAGGCATAAGCTGGATGCCCAGTTGAATGCTCCTTCAGATGCTCTTCGCAAAACTCTTTCATCGGCAAATGGGCAGTTGCTGACGAAGGACAAACTGGAAGGCTATCAGGCTCTCGATCCTGCCAATCCGAGGATGCGCGTACTTTTCGAGGACACAATTGATAAGGGCATGTGGCAGCTTTTATGGATGCCGCCATCCATGCCGTATATCGAGCCTGGTGGCGCATACCGGGACAAGGATGGCATCACTAAGGCCCTTGTGTTTTCCTCTTGGAGTGCTGTTCCGGACGCGGTTGCGTCAATCTGCTCCTACGAAGCCGAACGGAAGATGATCGCCGGAACCTCGGTTTCCCACAGCGAACTCTATGATAAGATTAAGCCATTGCTGCGATTTGCTGTGGCCTCAAACGATAATCGTATGACTGGCATGCCGGTCATTACCTGGTTGCTGCCGTCCCCAACCCTTGCCTCCAAGATTGATCCGCTCGAGATTGCACTGCGCCGTGGAAGCGGACCAGTGGAAGCCCAGGAACTGAGGAACGAGGTCAAGGCTATTTGCCGCAGTTTGGTCGAGACCCTGCCTGATGCCGGGGAAGGGACGCGAGCTGATGAGCGATGGTATTGGGCGGCACCCATTCTTCTCGATTCTCATAACGGGTTGCTGGACTGGTGTAAGAGCCATTCGGGGTGGAGATCCGCTACGCCGGACCATGAATCTGGCACCCGCTTCAAAGATCACATCGACCTGCTGGTCAGCATGGCGGAGGGCAAAATTCCTCTCGGCCCTCAGCCGGATGATCTGGTCGATGTGCTTTGCGATCTCGCTCTTGCCGGTCCTGGCGTGTGCGCTTTACGAGCACTTCGCCGTATCGCTTCCGGGCTCGACGCATCCGATCCAAACCTGCTGTCAGCCGCAGCCAAAATCGCATCCGGCTTCCGATCTCTCTTCAACATGCCGGAAACGATTGCCATGCTGCGGGGCTCCGGCGAGGATACCTATTGGCGGTTGACGCTTCTGTACGGTATCGACGGAAATCTCCAATCAGTCCTCGACGAATATGTGCATGTCCTTCGAGAGTCTTTGGGTCTCCAAGAGCACTCACCAGAAAAACAGGTGGCTGGCATAGCCGAGTGCATCCAATCGGTGTTGTCACTGCGGACCGCTCAAATTCGAATCGACGAAATAAAGATGTCGGGCGACGGCTTTGCTCTTGATGATTTCAACACCCGCTGTCGTTTCTCGCTCCGGTTCGGGGATATTCGAGACGACAATAACCAGGCTCTCGTTCGCGCCGATTCGGTGCGAGATGCCTTCAACTCTCCGTTTCGTCCCTTCGTTCTGGCATCGACCTCAATTGGTCAGGAAGGGTTGGACTTCCACACTTGGTGCCATGCGGTGGTCCATTGGAATCTGCCCTCTAATCCCGTTGATCTTGAACAACGCGAAGGCCGGGTTCATCGCTATAAAGGCCATGCGGTCAGAAAGAATGTTGCGGAACGGTATGGTCTGACTGCTCTCTCTGGGGCTCATGAGGGTGGGGACCCGTGGCAGACTCTTTTCCAAGTCGCGGTCCGAGGCAAATCCAATGGGCATTCCGATCTCATCCCGTATTGGATCTTCGAGGATGGCTCTGCCCGTGTGGAGCGCCGTATTCCAATGCTTCCGTACAGTAAGGAGGTCGGGAAGCTCAAACGACTAAAGCAAGGTTTAGCTCTTTATCGGATGGTTTTCGGTCAACCCCGCCAGGAAGACCTACTGTTCAGCCTCAGCCAGAACGGCAACCATGAGTCAGCGGATTTGGCTGAGTGGCTGATTTCGTTGGAACCACCGGAAATAGGTCCGCTATCGGAACTGGAAGATCCGTTGAAGTTGGCCACGCAACTTATTTCAGCAGAAACCAAGTAAACAGGGGGCAACCATGCCAAAGAAACCCGGATCACATCACGTAGTCCCCAACAGCGACGGCGGGTGGGACGTCAAAAAGGACGGCGCGACTCGTAGCAGCGGCCACTTCGACAAGAAGCAGGATGCTGTCGATGCCGGGCGCAAGATCAGCAAGAACCAAGATACCGAGTTTTACATTCACGGCAAAGACGGGAAGATCCAGAACAAGGACAGCCATGGGAACGACCCGTATCCGCCGAAGGGGTGAGGCCATGTCAATTCGATTCCCGTTTTGGGAACCGAACCGGAGTCCGAAAACCGGATTCGAAGTTGTTGCGGCTCGACGCCAGGTACCTGGTTTTACAGCAAACCCGTCACCCTCGTCCTGTGCCGGGAAATCAGGAGGAAAAATCGTTTCTCTGGGTCACGTCCGTCAACGTGGTGTAAATTCTGTTGGGTTTGAGGTGGCAATCGGTCAGGCTGCCCTGGGTGGAATTTGGGCTGGCTGCGCCTCGTTGAGTTGGGGATTGAGTTCGGCCATGGCCTCGACCTGCATGTAGCGGCTTTGCAGCTGCCACTCGTCGTTTTGCTCGAGCAAGATGGCCCCGATGAGCCGGATGATGGACTGTTCGTTGGGGAAGATACCGACCACGTCCGCCCGCCTTTTCACCTCTTTATTCAACCTTTCTAGGGGATTGGTGCTGTGCAGTTTCACCCGGTGCTGTGTCGGGAAGCTCATGTAGGCCAACACGTCGTGCTCGGTTTCGTCCATGAAGCTGGCAAGGCGTGGCCATTTTCCACGAAGCTGATCGGCGACATGCCGCCAAGTCTGGCTGGCACTAGCCGCGTCCGGCTGCAGAAAGGCCTGGCGCAGGGCGGCTGAAACCATGGCGTGCTGGGACTTGGGAACCCGAGCCAAGGCGTTTCGCATCCAGTGGACTCGGCAACGCTGCCACGTGGCCCCGAACGTCTTGGCTATCGCGGCCTTGAGACCCTCATGGGCATCGGAGATGACCAGTTTCACTCCGCTTAAGCCACGGCGAAGAAGGCCTTTAAGGAAAAAAGACCAGAATGGCTCGGCTTCGCTGGGACCGATGTGCAGACCCACGATTTCTCGGCGGCCTTCCGTGTTAGCTGCCACGGCGATTATGGCGGCGACGCTGACCACCCGACCGCCTTCGCGCTGCTTGAGGTAGGTCGCGTCCAGCCACAAATAGGGCCATTCTCCCGTTAGTGGCCTGGAAAGAAAGGCATGGACCCGTTCATCGATGTCCTTGCACAGCTTGGACACTTGTGATTTCGAGATGCCGGAAAGACCCATGGCCTGGACGAGATCGTCCACGCGCCGCGTCGATATGCCGCCGATCCAGGCCTCCTGGATGACGGCCACCAAGGCGCGCTCACTGGTCTTACGCGGCTCCAGGAAGGGCGGAAAATAGCTGCCCTGACGCAGTTTGGGGACGCGCAGTTGCAGGGAGCCGACGCGTGTATCAAGGCTGCGGTCCCGGTAGCCGTTGCGGTAGCTCACTCGCTCAGGGCCTCGTTCGTGGCGGCTGGCCCCGATCAAGCCGTCCACATCGGCTTCCATGAGAAGCTGCAAAACAGCTTCCGCCAGGGAACGAAGAAAATCGCCGCCGTCAGCCTTTTGCATCAGCTCGATTAATGCCATGCTGTCCTCGGCCATCGTGGTCTCCTTTGGTTGCAGGTGCGGCTTCGCAACTTCACCTTACAGCCATTTGATCCGATGGCCACCTCGCCCATCCCGTCCAGGCTGGAGGCACCCCCCAGCCTGGACGACTACTGAATTTACACCACCTCCGTGGACTCTACCGCAGTCCTCCGGCGTTCATCGCCGACCTATCTTTACCTCAAAGGCAATCTCTATTATTTTCGATATGCTTTCCCAAAGGCACTTCGGGATCTATTGGGTCACACTGAAATTCGCATCAGTTTGAAGACTGGATATGTTCGGGAGGCTCGACATAGTGACCTTCGCCCGCATGCGAAGTACTTCCGCTTCCCCCATCTTCCTGCGGATGTATCTCGAGTTATATTTTCTTGAAAAGACTTGTAAATTTATTGAGATATTTATAGTTTGACCTCAAACAGACTTTGTTAATGTTTGTTATAAAACAAAACTTCTCAACGCTCTTGGGGAATTTATGCCAACTATTACCCTGAATTGGAAGGTAGTCGAAAAAGCGGAAGATTTTGATACGAAAAATGTCTCTAGCTATTTAACTTCACATGGATGCATATATATGGATTATAAATTCCAAACATGTTTGTTATGTAGGGCAAACAAAAAAATTCTGGAACAGGTTTGTTACGCATTTTTCAAATACTATATCAGGTCTTTACACATGTTATTACCCAGAAAAAGGATCTAATTTTATTGATTTTTTGCATCAAAATTACGCAGGCAAAGATTATTTCGATCTTGCAACAAATAATGTCAATATATATCTTCCTACAGCCAACTATCCAGCTATATTTCCTTCAGCTATTAAAAATACATTCTTTGACTTTTCAAGCATTGAAAGAAGAGTAAATTTTTTAAAAAGTTTGCAATTTGCTTTTGCATCGATAACTAATGGAGATACAATTGAAAAGATTCATTATAAAGAGGTTGAATCTGCAATAATATGTGGGCTAAAAGAGCAATACGACCCAACAAACAAACTACGCCTAAGCAAAGGCTTGGCCTCTTCTGGACTTGATAGAGGAGGCTATATCGGAAGGATTAGTAAGTATCCAGCAAGCAGTTTTGACATTATTCACATCAACGATCCTGCAAACCCAAGCATCATCCCCCCTGAGGTTTTTAAAATTGTTCGCTATGTTCTATAAATGTACGGTGAGTATTCACCTGGCACCGTCGTTCCCGGCGAGGTAGTGGTTTGAGTTTGACTTCTGATTTATAATTAATTTCTTTTGATCAATCCGCAGCGCAGAAAACTGTCAATCGGCAGCTTAAAAATATTTTTTTGGAGCCTATCATGATTGGTGTAGTTATCGATTTTGAAACCAATGGATTTTATGGCGCATCAGTTCTTTCTGCTGCCGGAATCTTGATTTCTGTCGACTGGGAAAGAAAAAAAACAACAAGACTAGATACATTTCTCCGGCATTATTATCCTGTTGAAAAATGGAACCCATATGCACAGGAAGTAAATGGACTATCCGCAGCTCAAATACAAATCCTTAGAGAAGACGGCGAATACCCGTTATATTTTCGAGAAGATCAAAGTTTTTTTGAATTTTGTAGCAATGCCAATTTTGCGGTTGCCCACAATGCCAAATTTGATAGGAGTTTTTTATCTCTATCTATTCCATGGTTATGTACTATGGAAATCTGTGGAGGGAAGTTGGTGGATGCAGTGAAACGTAGGGGTATTAAGGTAAAGGAGTCCGAGCTACATCAAGCACTATATGACGCAAAAATGTGTCTTAAATTATTTGAATATGTTTTTGAACACCAACATAAATATTTAAAAAGTGCTATTATTAACAAATTGCCTGAAAGTTCAATAGTGTAAATCTTTTTTGAAAAATACATCACTCTACTTCATTTTTTACTGATCGACGAAATCCAATCGTGAACGGCGGCCATGGTTTCCTGTGACGGCTGGCGATTATGCGATAGCTTGCACTGTCCGAGCCGGACTTTGCCATCCGCAAGTCGATGAATTTCAACCGTCGCCCTCTCTGGTTTTCTCATCGTGTAAATATATGTTCTCGATTCGCGAAGTGTTTCGATATAGCTTCCCACGCAGTGCTGCATCGTACGGCCTTCCTCGAGAAGCTCCGTGACGGTCGTGATGGGGAAGATCGAATCCGTTCCCGGAAACGGAGGCTTGGGAAGATCGTCGCCATATCTCTCAATCATGCGCTGCGTGTGGGTCGCGTTGAGTTCCACGGACCACCTTTCATGAACCTGAGCCACTTCATCAATGGTCGGCAGCGTCTCGACATACTCCAGCGCATGCCCCCGTCTCAGGATTTCCCCCAGGCGCAGCACGTCACGCAAAAGACGCTCCACGTTCATAATGAGCCGATGCGGCGAATTCTCCGGCAGATTCCGCAGCAACTCCCGCACGGCCCGGAACCGGAAAAGCTCCGGTCTGCCCAGCAGAAACCGCAGGAGCGCCCAATCCACCGCAGGGAGATGTCTGAGATTCCAGGCCACCTCAGGTGCGGCTTTCAGCTTTTTGAGGGCGGTGAAGTCTCGCGGCTCGAAGGTTGGGTTACGTAGTTTGCCAAAGAACCGAACAAGGGACCGGCTCCCATGCCCGAAAAAGCGTTCCAGGATGCTGGCCCGGCGCTGGGAAAAGAGAGTGACGACATCCTTGCCGCCTGGCGCGCCCGGCAAAAGCGATGCCGCGATCCAGAAGATCAGGGGAGATTGGAGCGCCAAATCCGATGCTTGAGGATATGCGGCCAGGGCCTGCAAGACCCGAAGCTGGTGTTGCCGGAACGGCTTGGCCAGATCGGCCACGTTTTCAGGGATCGTGTCGTGGTATGCCCGCAGGGGATGATCCGTCGGGAGGGCCGATATCTCTTCGGAAACAAGCACATAGTCGAAGGCTGCCTCGTCACGTCGCCAACACACGGCCGCCCGCTTTTCGACCCAAAGCCCTTCCTCCCAGGACCGCAGCCTGAAGACGGCCCACGGTGCGCCGTACACGCGGCGCAGATCGAAGCACAGACGTCGTGAATCCCGGAAATAGCGGCAATACGGCGGGTCTACAATCATATCGTTTCTTCTAGTTCAGCGTTGTATCGTATTGCTCGGGATTATCGATCTCTATAGCTCATTTCGCCTACTGCGTTTGGTTTTGAATCCACTTGAAATTTTATATCACTATAACAATAATTTAATAACTGATTTCAAACTTACATTGTTTCCATGTATGGATTTCAGCCCAAATTGTTTTGATTCTAAGCATGTTTTTCCACGACAATCTTGGTGAACTATGATCGTATAGTGCGTGAAAAATACAAGAATGTGGTTTTGCAATAGGAACTGTAATGTCTGAAAAATCAACATTTTTAAGCAAGTCATCAATCATTATTGTGTCTTCAAAAGAAACCAGAATGTTATCCGCGTCATCGGTCCACTCTGGGTCACCCTCCCCAATATAACCTGTAATAAGTACCGGCAATTCGTAATCTCGAAAAGATGCCTTTGAAGGCTTTTCTAACCATGACATAACCTCCACGGAAGAGGCTTTATACATATCTAACAGTTCAGACTGAATTTTATGGCAAATTTTATTCAGAATATTCAGTTTTTTAACATCATCATCACTCATGTCAGCCCATGATAAAAAATCAGAATTGCAACATTTTCTTGTGCTTATCACTGTTTTAAGATACAAAATTTGATTTTCAAGGTGATAAAATTGATTTTGCATGGCAACAATATCCGTATCATTTGTCATCACTTTAATGACATCGAGCATGGTGGATATTTGCGTGATAATTTCATTAACCTTGGAGTCTTTCATATTCAAACATCTCCATGATAGCGAGAAACGGCCAGTCTGACGGCAACATTATCCTGCGCAAGGTCAGAAAAGCCCCATTGCCACATACTGCTCGCTGTCTCGCGGGAAGGGATCGTTACTGGTCCATCCCTCTTGCCTGAGGTCCGACTCAATGTGCTGTCGGGCTGCTCGTGCGGCCTCCGGGCCGAAAAGGGCCTCCACCTGCCGCACCCCGGCCGCATGATGCCGGAATCTGCGGTGTCGCATGCCGTGGGGAGGCTTCCCGGCAAGCTCATCCAGCCACAGATGCACCTCGCGAAACGGCCTACCGAACAGTCGTACCGACTCCTGGCAATGCTCCTCAAAGCTGGACATGGCGGGCCTCCTGACGGGAACGGGCAAGGTCTTCGTGCGTTATGACCGCATGCGGCACCATGCGCCAGTCATGTTCCAGAATCCGGAATCAATCCGGGCCACGGCCAGCTTCAGCTCAAGACTGAAGCCCAGCGGCCCATCCCTCAAAGGTTCAATGCTTTTTCTTTGCACGATTCCTTTTTTTGGAACGTCTTGGTTCCATCCTGCCCGCACATGACCAAGGCGAGCAGTCCGCAGGCCGTCCGCCATGGAAATCGCATGGAGTCGGCGGGCCGAGGTCAGGGAAGGCTTGTGCGAGCCAGTGATGCGCACGGAGATGGCCTGGAATCGGTTCAAGCAATGGAAGCGCTCTGTCGCCTCGCCCCTTCTGATTGTCCCGGGAGTTGTCCGGGACGGCGGCGTTGCATGTCAGGAGATAGCGATCAGATTTCTTTGATAGTTCGGATACGTAAAGCCTGAGCATGCCGCAGACAGGACATGCCGCAAACGGCGAGAGGAGTGCCGAGGATGACTCACCTACGATGTGCGGATTGCCAGTACGCCGACTTGTGCGGCGGGTGCGACTATTATCGTTACCAGTCGCGGGTTCCGGACGCCCCGCACGCCGATCTTGTGGCGAAATACTGCCACGGTGACCATGCCAAGTGCCTGCGGCGGCTGGTGATGAAGTACTACTTTGTCCGGCCGAACCTCCTCATCCCGCCGGAGCGGGATTCGTCATGAAGCAGGCGGCGGGAGGTTTATCCTTTCTCCGGGGCGTAGCGCTCGGCCATGTGCGCCAGTTCGTCCCGCACGGCGTCGCGAAACGCGTCCGGGGCCTCCACCACGGCCCGCTCGCCGAAGCTCAACACCCACGAAAGGGCCTCGGTCTCGTTGGCGGCGGTGAACCGCAACCGGACGCCGCCGTCTTCGAGGCCTTCGACCTCCTGGTCCTCGCTCCAGATGCGTTCCCGGACATATGTCGCGGCGAAGCTGTCGAACCTGATCGTAAGGCGCACGGGACTCCGGTGCATGATCCCAAAGCCTGAACGATCCGGATCGGGGTCTTCGTGTTTGTGGTGCTCACCGGTCGGCTCCAGGCTTGAAATGCGGTGCAGGGCCAGCATCATGGGGCCGACGGGGGCGGCGATGTCGTCGTCCTTGACCTTCACACCGTAGATGTACAGCGCCTCCCGGTAGGACACGCATTCCAGCGGCGCGAAGAGATGCTCCCTGGGCTGCGTCTTGCCCACCCCGGTGTAACGCACCCGGCAGATGCCGTGCCCCTCGATGGCCTGGCGCGCCGCCGCGAGCATCTCCACATGCCCTGAATAGTCGATGCGGCCCTTGCATTCCGTGCGCCAGTGGCTTTCGAACGCCTGGGCGCGGGTGTCGAAGTCGGGCAAAAGCGTGGTCGTGGCGGCCAGGGCATGATCAATCGTATCCCGGATGGCCTTGGGCACAAGGTGGCTCACCATGTCCCGGCACATGACCAGGTTTTGCAACTCCTGCGTGGAGATGGCGAGGTGCGGCTTGTGTGCGGGGGTCTTGATCTTGTACCAGCGCTCCCTTCCCTCAAGGCCCATTTCCAGGCTGTCGCCTCGAAGTTCCATGTCGCGGATCAATCGCAGGATCGTCTGCTTCGAGCAGGCCATCTTCTCCGCCAGCGCCGTCAGCGTGTAGCGCCTGCCCGTGAAGAGCAAAAGGGAATACAGGGCCAGGGCCTTCTGGCCCGGGGTGGCGTCGTCGTGTTTGGGCGGCATGGCGGGAACCTCCTGGGTTGGCATGTACGTCATATGCTGCCTCATCGTTCCGAGATGTGGAATCAATGTCAAGTAGTGAAGGCAGGGCCTGAGACGGCACGATATCCTGTCAGGCGGATACGCCTGGATGACCGCCCGGGCAGCGCCTCCGCAGGTCGAAATATGACGCAACGCACCAGACCGGCCTTCGCCATCATCGCCAGCGACCGCCACCCGCTGACCGGCACGCTGTCGCTTAAGCTCTACGACTATGCGGAGCACAGCACCCGGGCCTATCTCCTCGCCGCTCCAGAGCAGGGCATGAGGGTCACGGAGTCGCAGCCGGGCCAGGCCCATGCCCCGGGATACCATCTTCCCTATGCGCTCATCGACGCCCCGGCGCGGACTGCCGCCGCTGCGCACGGGTTACGCGATTATCTGGCCAGACTTTCGCCGGAGGCCGTCCAGGCGGCCCGGGGTGTCGGCCATGCGCAGTATCCCTGCCTGGTCCTCATGAGCCGCTTCGAGGAGGCTAGGCAGTTGTGGCGAACCTGTTCGCCGCTTCTGTGGTTCCTGGGAGAACGCCTGGGGTCGGCTCAAGTGTGCGATCAGGAGATCATCCGGCTGCTGCGGCTGCCGCTCAAGGGGCTTTTCCGAGAGCTGTTTCCCGGAGTCGAGACGCGGGGCCTGACGATCCTGCGCCGGATCAAGGGAATGCGCTACACCCTGGAGGACGCCCGGATCGTGCGGCAGCTTCTGCGAAGCCAGGATTTTTTGGAACGCGGGGGGCATGTGCCGGTGTTCGCCTGGTCCAGACTTCGGGAAGTTGGGGCGGCCATTTGCAGCGACAGGGTTCTCATGGAATCTGTGGTGTTCCGGAGATCGCTGGAGAATGAATTGGAACCGCAGACTTCAGACCCTTTCCACCGCCTTGTGGAATATCTCAAGGACTGTGTCCGGCTGGGTAGGCAACTGGATATTCGGCATCCCGTCCGCGCCGTTTGCGCCTGCGCAACCATGGAGCAGGCAGGGCGCCTCCACGACAGGTGGAGCCGCCGGTTGAACGAACGCGCGGCGTTGGCCACGCTTGGCGGGAAAAACGAGGACTTTCCGCCGCCGCCCATTCCGGGGACAAACGCCATCATCCCCATCCGCACCGCCATGGAGCTGCTTCTGGAGGGCAGGGAGATGCGTCATTGCGTGTTTTGTCATCTTCCGGAGGTTCAGGCCGGTGAGGCGTATGTCTACAAGGTGCTTTCGCCGGAGCGCGCGACCTTGATGATCGCGCGCTCACGGTATGGCGGCTACCGGATTGAAGATATCAGGCTGGCCTGTAATGCGGAGCCTTTGCAGGGGACGGCGGTGTCAGGTGAATACTATCACTGTACAAATACACGTACGCAATGCTGTCATTTTTGATGACGAACAGTTTGCAGGGGCTATTCTTATAAATTCTAAAAATTTTCTTTCACTATGTATTGCAAATTTTGGGAAAAATTTTTATTATATACCAAGATATTATACTGCATAATAAATGATTCTATACGCCCTAACACGTTGAGGACTCCCATGAATCGCGACCTTGCATGTAAAATTTTTGAAAAATCTTTTTTATTTTGCCGAGAACGTTACCCTGAAGAGATAGACTGGGCAAAAAATACCAATGCAAAAATTTTCAGAAACATGAAATCTAAACAGTTTTTATCAGAATATTGTTGGGTCGTCTACGCAAGCGGTTTCAAAGAATCCATACTAAGCAAATACTTCCCGTCAATTAAACTAGCATTTAAAAATTTCGACCTTGAATCTTTGTCTCGAATGAGAGGAATTTCCCGAGTTCTAAATGTTTTTAATAATGAAAAAAAAGCATCATGGTTTTTGAGCGGATCGAAGCTAATAGCAAATGAGGGATTTACGAGCTTCAAAAAAAGGTTAAAAAAAAACGGAATAGATGTATTGAAAGAGCTAGATGGAATTAGTGATGTAACAAAATTCCATTTAGCAAAAAATATTGGCCTAGTCGACACAGAAAAGCCAGACAGATGGATTGTTCGTATTTCTGAAATGTGCAACTCCACAACGGAAGAGCTATTTGAAATGTTATGCAAATCTTATAATCTTTCTCGCCATGTCGTTGACGTTGTGCTCTGGAGATATGCTTCCCAAAACAGTATTGAACACTTTTGAATCAATTAGCAATGGTGTAGATTCATACATCCTCTATGATAATGTTTGGCCTGCGATAATACTTAGAAAAAAAACAATACAATCTAAACAATCTAATATGCTTAAAAAAGCAATAGCCTTTCAGGCGTCAACAGAGGTGGTTATCTTGGAAAGACTAGCAAGTATCCGGCTAATAATTTAAAATTATTCACATCGATGATTGCAAAAACTCAAAAAAATTCCTTCTAAAGTTTTTAATATTGTTAGCTATAACACATCTACAGTCACTATTTAGTCCCTCTAAAAAAATCCTGGGTTTCATCACACAAAAAGATGCATTACTTCTAAATATTGATTGTGAAAATTAGATGTCATATGAAATGTGAAAATATATTTGCTCTTCTTGGTCTGAGTAAACAAGGATCAATTCTTTCTCCCCTTGAAAAAAATATAGCTTGAATTCTTCTTCTGGGTCATCATGTGCATCACTCTTGAATATAAAACTATTTCCAATCTGCTTTATGACGACTTCAAATGTTTCGTCAGCATTTTTAAGCGAAAAGCGCAAAGATTTATGCCTAGCGTTTTTGTTTGTCGAGCCATCTACAATAGTGTATTTATATAGCTCGTTGTCTTCGATGTTTCCCCAAAAGCAAACTATATCTTCTACGTCTATTTCTGAAATATTCATATACGTATTCTCATCGTAATATCCAATACGCCAGGGCGATTATAATAATTCAAACGCGCACAAGTACAAATTATACAAATTCACATTTTAATTTTCGTCCTAACTGTCTCCGTTTAACATGATCATAAACGAAAGACACCCTGTCAAAGTTGACAATTTGCATTTTTGACAACTTTATTGTGACAAAATTATCGTTAGAGAAATACGATAATAAATCTCTTGTAGTGCCAAGGCATTTTTTCGCATGAGAAACGCTGCAACTTGGAACAACAAGGAATGCCTTTATTGTTATACCATTATTTGAATTCTCTCTTATAAATTTCATCAAGCTTGATATAGACTTAAATATTGTATTATTGTTCACTGTTGCCTCTATTTCATAAACAAACTTGCATTTATTTTTTCTTGCAACAATATCTGGATAAAATGACTGATTCTTCGAGCTTTTATCTTTACATCTACATGTGACGTGGTCGTTGTCGAAGTCATAATGATTCAATATCGTTACAAGTCTGTTTGAAATTGTTCTTTGACTGGCAATTGTCTTCCTTTCCATCATTCCCTCCTCCTGAGCTAATTATCGTGTGGGACAAGTACTGTTGAGCAAAAATATAATCTTCGCTTTGTATTCCGCAAAATGGAACGATCCCATCCTACCCTCCCTCCGAAGTCACCACAGAACCCTTCGGAGACCCGCCATGTCCACCTATTCCACACGCCTCGTCGTCGGCTACATCCATAACCTTCTCGCCAAGACATCCAGAACCTCGCCCATGGCCCGCAACCTCGTCTCATGGCTGGACGGGAATCTCGAATCCCTGGGCATCGCCCCGGGCTTCGACTGGGAAGAGGCTATCGATCGAAGAAACACACTATCTGCAAAGAATTGGCAAGCATTTTATGATACGGTGGCACGCCGCCGCAACCAACTGCGGACCAAACCGGACCGCCTCTGGCTGAACCTTCGCGAACTCGCCGCTGAAACGCATCTTGACGACCTGGAATTCCAGATTCTGGAATTGCTGCTTCTCAAAAGAAAGGACGATTACGGCATAGCGTGTCTGCTGGAAGCCAACGACGACACGGGACCGTTTTACATGCCGAAATTCATCGCCTCACTCCTCGGCGTATCAATGCAAAACGTACAGCGCGCCCTGAGTCCGACGGCCCGGCTTCTGACCACAGGACTCGTGACCGACGACGGCTCATATTCCGGATGGACGCACGAGATGCCAAGCTACCTCGTCGCTGGTCTGTTGCCGCCCAATACCGGGATGAAAGACCTGCGAACCTCCATCCTCGGCCCGAAAGAGACCACCGAGCTAGGCTGGGACGACTACGAGCATATCGCCAGGGATCGCGACCTCGTCGGTTCCGTGCTCAGCGGGGCAATGAAAGAGCGTGCCCGGGGAGTGAATATCCTGATCCATGGCCCCACCGGGACCGGGAAAACCGAATTCTGCCGTATGATCGCCAAGCGGTTGCGCTATCCCCTGCACAGCCTGGGAAACAAGGCGATGCCTCAGAGGTTCAGAGAAAGCGGGGACCGCTGCTCGCAATTGCAGCTTGCCCTAAAAATCGCCCAGGCCGGGACGCTGCTGCTCTTCGACGAGATGGAGGACATCCTGGATGCGGGCGAGGGCCTGGCGCAGCTTCTTGGGCATGGCCGGATGAAGATGGACAAATCCAAAGCCAACGCGACCCTGGAGAACAACGCCCTGCCGGTCCTGTGGACCAGCAACAACATCGAGGCCTTTGACGAGGCGTTTTTGCGCCGCATGACCATGGTAGTGGAGATCGGCCCCCCGCCCGCGAAGGTGCGGGAGCGCATCCTGCGCCGGTCGCTCGGACGGCACAACCTCTCGCTCGGCGACGCCGACATCGCCACCCTGGCCAAGAGCTACCCCGCAGCCCCGGCCCTGGTGGTCAATGCGGTCAAGGCCGCCAGCCTGGCAGGAGGCAAGACCATGTCGGACATCCGCCACCTCCTGGGACTTTCGCTCAAGGCTGTCCATGGCAAACCGCCCATTGTGGTCGCCACAGGACTGCCGGAGTTCTCCATGGATCTGATCCACCCTGATGCCGATCTGGTCACGATCACCGAACGCCTGGCGAAGCACGGGGAAGGAAGCTTCTCTCTTCTTCTCTACGGCCCTCCGGGGACCGGCAAGAGTTTCTATCTGCGGCACCTCGCGGACAGAATGGGCATGGAGGTGCTGCTCAAGCGGGCCTCGGACCTGAAAAGCAAGTACGTGGGCGAGACGGAGCAAAACATCGCCAGGGCCTTCACAGAGGCCAGGGATACGGGGGCTTTTCTCATCTTCGACGAGGCGGACTCGCTCCTTTTTACACGGGGCATGGCGCATCGGTCCTGGGAGATTTCCGAGGTCAACGAGATGCTGACCTGGATGGAGCAACACCCGCTTCCGTTCGGTTGCACCACCAACCTGCTGGACATCGTGGACGATGCCGCCATGCGGCGCTTTCTGTTCAAGGTGAAGTTCCATCATCTCCCCAGGGCCAAGGTGGCCGCAGCCTTTCGCCATTACTTCGGGATGGACCCCGATGGCTGCATTGCCCTGGACAACCTGACGGCCGGGGATTTCGCCGTGGTCAGCCGCAAGGCCGCGCTACTCGGCAAATCACGGGACGCCAAGGCGCTCATGGAGCTTTTGGGGCAGGAAAGCCGGGCCAAGCCAGGGGCCGGTAAAAGAAAAACAGGGTTTACGGTCTCGTGAAATGCGGCCGTCAGCTATTCAGTTATAAAAATAATGTCGTATCATGTTACGCGCTCGAAATAAGCACAACCAATTCTTCCTTCCCCATCTTTATCCTCATAAAAAGAGTATGTTGCGCCATTGAAATCTTTTGATTTATATATATTCCCAATAACAAAATGGCTACAACATGCTATAAAAGCATTTTTCTCCTCATCCCATCGTCCAATATATCTTAATTGTCTTTCACATGGCCTAACCATGAACAAACAAGAATCTAATTTTGGTGAAAAAAAACGTATGATGGAGTGCAACTTTCGCGCATTAACCCGTTTCCAAACATAGCCAAGATATATTAGCAGCAAATGGAACACCCATTCCCTTGAAAAACCCTCTTGGTGGCGTAATTTTTTCATTAAGTTTTCTCGATGTGTTGTATTAAAATCTGTAACCACAATAAGGCAAATACTATTGCCATATAATTCAAGAATTGACGATAATCGTCAATTCAAACGTATTAATTGATGCAGGCAAAAGATTGCCTGCTGCGAAAAGAATTTCCGCCTGCGTCGCAATATTTTCTAATTGTGTTATTACATAGTCAGTTATCTTAATCAACTCTGGAGAGTCCTCATCGAAAGACATCACGATAAACAACCTCGGAGAATTAGCGATGAGATCGTAATGCATTGTTATAAAATTCATAAAATTATTGTAATACTCACTTAGTTCACATGAAAAGCTCAGGCAGGCAGAAACATTATTTGCGATAACTCGAGATAAATCTTCCACATCGATGCATATTAGCCCTCTCATTAAAATGGCAGCAGATATTCGGTCCAGGGCCATATATCTTTCATGCGCATTTTCCTGGTTTATAAATGCTAAAAATCCTAAATAATTGATATTACGGTTAGCCCTTTGCATCACTTGTGCGCATTGCAAGCTGTCTGCAATACCAACAACCAACCGTGACTTGATATGATTGCCAAGGATTGCAGCTATTTCGTCGTTGTATATGCAATGAGAGAATTCTATAAAAACAATTTCAAACTCACCAAGATTTAATGGAATTTTGCTTGCCATTGCATCATGATAACGCATGGATGTTTTTCCAATCTCGAATTTGTCAAAAAAGTTCCAATCAACAAGCCATTGACGCCCAGTTTCTGAGTATTTCGATTCATATTTATACTGTGAAATCAGGCTAGAATTGGTAGAAAATAAATCTTCATTACTATTTTGAAAAACATCATCTAATATATTTACCCCGATAAGGCCAACTTTTCCATATGCCAGTGCTGTTCGTCCAAATCCAATATGGATAGCCAACTTGTCCGTACCTACGTATTGGTCATGCTTGTCAATATCAGCCAATATAAACCGGGACGTCATGGTGTTTAATACAAACTGTTTATGAAAATAATACATTTCTGACATTACATTCATCCTTTTGACTTCGTGTTTTCAATGTTGTTATGTGCAAAAGTCAAAGAACAAGAATTTTACATGCCTTTTCGGCTATGAACTTATGCAACTCTTTTAATATATTAACTACTTGCGACACATCGAAATCTTCGAATGTTTCTGCATAAATTATATCATTATTAAGGAAATGTGCCCTGGGTAAGATGTTCTTATTTAAAGCATGACACAAGCGTACTCTTTCTTGTAGAATCATTTTTTTAAACTTTTTGTCTAGTTCGCAATACAAGACAGCAAAAAAAATGCTATTATTCCACATAAAACTAGAGAAGGTAAAGTCGACAACTATTTTTCTAATACTTTCTTTTTTTAAAACACTGTCTGTCGATGAATTTTTTGTTTGCAAAGAGTCTTTATTTTCATACACAATTTCACAGTGATAATAACATCCACCTCCCCCCCAATTTTTTAGATATGGAGAAGATAAAATTTCTGAAGAGTTAAAAAGGTGTTCAGCCAACTTCGTCGTAGAGGAACCCGCGGCATTACGAGCCTTTATTGCTTCCGATAGTTGCACAAATTCTGTTTTGAAATCTAGATCTTGAATCATAGATCGAATCCCTTAGATACCAGATAGTTAAACTTATTCCAACCGTTTGCAAGCAATCTTGAGCGCTAGTCTATTAAGTTTAGATTCCAGAATCAGGAATAATCACATTTATCCCAGGCCTATGGCTGTGCATTCAAGGCCGACTATTTTGGCGAGGCGTGTAGCGGTCCAGGGTTTCTTGGACAGTTTCTGGTCTAATTCAGGCCGCCTTGCCCATGGCTGAAAGGAGTTTCTCCCGGTACTGCTCCGGGGTCCTGTAGCCGTGCCGCCCGACCCTCCAGCGGGTGGTGTAGGTCTCCTTGAAGGATTGTAGGCCTTGGCGCAGATCCTCGACGGTCTGAAAGCCACGCACCCAGAGCAGGTTTTCTTTGAGGATGCGCACGAACCGCTCGGCGATGCCGTTTCCCTGGGGTTCGCGTACGTAGGATGGCGAGTCCTTGATCCCCAGAAAGGCGATTTCCCGTTGGAAGTCCTCCGAGATGAACTGGCTGCCGTGGTCATGGCGCAGGGTCAGCCCGTCCGCCACATCCTTGCCGAACGCGCCAAAATTGCGGCGCACGCCTTGCCGGATCGGCTCCAGGGCTTCGAGCCTGGTCCCGCGCTTGGCGGCATGGATTCCGACCAGCTCCAGCGAGCAATGATCAATAGCGAAAAATATCGAGGCGTTTCCTTCCGAGAGGGTCATGGTCGTGGTCATGTCCGTGCCCCACATCTCGTCCACGCGCTCGGTTCTGATCGTCCCGTTGTGCGCCTTCGGGCCATGAGGTCTGCCGGGGCGCTTGACCGCCAGCAGGCCGTTCTCGCGCATCAGGCGTAGAGTACGCTCCTTGGAGGTGCGGACGTCCTTGTCGCGCAGCATAGCCCAGACCTTGCGGTAGCCCTCGCCGGTGAACGGGCTTTCCGTGAGGACACCCTTGATCACTTCCACCAGCTCGGCGTCGGTGTGAAAACCACAAGGACCGCGACGCCTGGGTTCCATGCGTGAGGGCTGACGTCGCCAGTACACCGTTGAACGGGCCATATCCCAGATGCGACAGACCCTGGCCACGCCGAAAGGCTTACCGGTGAAGGCGGAAGAGGTACGGCTCACTTCCTCAACCGCCTGTGGGCCAAAGGGCGGTTCTGCTCCATGCGGGTGATCTTCTCCCGCAACAGCTCGATCTCCATGGCCTGTTCGCCGATCTTGGACTGGAGCCGGTCCACCTCGACGCTTTCCCTGGCGGGACGAGGTTTCAGCCCGGATTCACCGCCCTCAAGGAACGTGTCGCGCCATTCGCTGAGTTCCGCCGCCGTGACCCCAAGCTCCCGACTGACGTGTTCCAGGTCTTCGCCACGAAGAAGCCTGAGAACCACCTGCGCCTTGTGCTTGGCCCAATACCGCTTCCGACCCGTCGACTCGCTGCCCATCTGACACCTCCAGGACGTCCGTTCCATACGTCCAAGTTGGTGTCCAAGAAAACCCTAGGGCAATCCACTACGATGAAATTATTTCAAAGATCGACTACGCATTGACTTGTCTTTAATTGTCTCAAAAAAGTATTTTGTAATCAAGTAAATTTTTCGTTGTGCTGACTGATGTTGTTCAAATTATTTCAGCTATATATTATTGATTCGAGTTGAATGATAGTATCCGATCGTACGCCAGTTGAGGCGACACAAGGGAGAACATTTAGACAAGTAGGTGTAGTATGGATGACTATCAGTCGTCAGAGATTTCAGAATTGGCAAAGGCTCTCATTAACGTGCAAAGAACAATCAAGCCAGCGGTGAAGGATGCCACCAATCCTTTTGTTCAAAATCGTTATGCAACGCTCAACAGTGTGATGGATTCTTGCCGTGAAGCCCTGCTCGGCAACAGCATTTGGATGACGCAATTCCCGGTACCAGCCGAGCCTGGGTACCTGGGGCTGGTCACGAAGTTGACTCATGCTGAATCCGGCCAATGGCAGTCTTCACTGGCCGTGGTGCCACTCCCTAAAGCAGACCCGCAGGGCATGGGCAGCGCCATGACCTATGCCAGGCGGTACGCACTGAGCGCCATGCTGGGCATCGTCACGGATGACGATGATGGCGAAGATTCAAAAATACCCACGAAAACGGCCAGTCCTTCCAGAAGGCCGCAAAATGCCTCTCTGGCGCACAAAGACACATCGTGTGATGTACGCCCTGGTCAATCCGACAAAAACGCCTCAAACTCGAAGCCTGTCGTTCCGAACCCATTGTCTAACCCATTGCCTACTCTGCCCAGGATCGACGGCATCACCTACCAGACCGTGTCCGCCCAGGATGGTCGGCCCTGTGTGGTAGCCACGGGCAATACGGCAGCAAAAAAAGAACTCCTCTCCGGGGCGGGTTTCAAGTGGAACCCGCAGCGCAAAATGTGGTGGATGTATGCCGATGTATCCTGATTTCACACCGAAAATCCGAACGTAAGCGGGCTGCCCCAAAAGGGCAGCCCGCTTCGTTTATGGAGGCTACCCCATGTCCCAAACCGCACCGCCCAGTCTGGACCCAGGCACGGGATTGCTGTCCATCCTCGCCTCAGGCTTGCAGCGACACGCCGAGATCGCCACGGCAGTGACGCTTGGTGATCGCAGCCGGTATATCGGCCTCAGCGACATCGGCCGTGGCCTGGATTGTTTCCGGGCCACCGTGGCCGACAAACTTCCTACCGCCCATCCTCCTTTCACACCGTCAGCTCGTGCCCAGGCTGCAAGCCTTTCCCGGCAGCTGACGCTGCAGCGTGGGCATTGCTTTGAAAGCTTGGTCGGCCAGGCCCTGGCGAGCCACCGGCTCAATACGCTGCACCAACTCGAGATTGACGTTGTCTACCAGGGCACACCCATCAAGGCCCATCTCGATTTTGTCCTGGTGAGCGATGTCCCTGGTCCTACGGTGCGCATCCTGGAATGCAAAAGCACCAAGCATCTGCCGGAAACGCTCTACGCCTCCTACGAATCCCAAGTGTACGGCCAGGTTGGCTTACTCAAGGCAGCCTGGAATAGCCCGGCCTTTTATCTCCGGGATCCGAAGGGCACCGTGCTTCACGCTGGCTTGACCTTCCCGGAACTTTGCCACGTGCAATTCGGTCTCACCCTGCCGAACAACCCCAACCAAGTCGACCTGGAAGCCTGGGTGCTGTGCCTCTCCATGACAAACGCTAAGGTTTTCGGTCCTTACCGGCCGCATCAAGCCATGCTGGCGCTGTGCCTCAAGACAGCGGGAACAATCTGGCAGCATCTCCAGGATTGTCTGGCAGGTACTCGCGACATCGACAGCCTGCCGACGGCCACCGGCTGTCATCCGCTTTGCTCCTTTTGTGACTGGAATACTGACTGTCCGAAATTCGATGGCCCTGACCAGCCTGGCTGGGAAGGGAATCTTCAAGAACTGGTCTCCCTCAAGGCCGTTCGAAGCGCTTTGGCGGAAGCCATCCAGGAGAAGGAAGAGGCCGCTAAAACCGCCTATGCCCTCACACCGACCCAGGGGGGCTGGATACGGGCCAACTCCTATCGCTTCAAAGTCGCACAACAAGCCGGACGCCGTAGTCTGGATAAAGACAAGCTCCGACTGGAACTTATCGGCCTCACCGGCTCCCATGACGAAGCGGACCAACTGCTCGCCCGTTGCCAATCACAAGGCCAACCTTGTGACCGCCTGACGATCAGCCCGATCAACAGCAAATGCACGGCCACCCCGCAACGGGTGGCTCCTTTGTTTCAAAACCCCGAAATGATGGAGACAGCCCATGCACGACAGCCTGTCTGAACTGAGCCTCCTTGTGCCAACCGAACTGGACGCCGGCCAGGTGTTTAGCGGTACGCCCTCCGGCAAACCCGTCCAGGGATTTGCCACCCCGTGCTCCTACACACCCATGCCGTCCTCGGATTACATTTTCCACGAATCCAGCCGGGACATCATCGTCTGGTTTTTGGAACGCAGCGATCCGCTATACGTGTTTGGCCCGACCGGCTCCGGCAAGACCTCGCTGATAAAGGAGTTGGCCGCCCGGCTTCACTATCCCGTCTTTGAGGTGACCGGCCACGGTCGCATGGAGTTTGCCGATCTGGTCGGCCACTTGGCCGTGCGCGACGGTTCCATGGAATACGCCTACGGCCCCCTGACCTTGGCCATGCGTCATGGCGGCCTCTTTCTGCTCAACGAAATCGACTTGGTCAGCCCGGACGTGGCGGCTGGCTGCAACGGCATCCTGGACGGGCAGCCCCTGTGCTTGGCCGAAAACAGTGGGGAACTCATTACGCCGCATCCGCTCTTTCGGTTTGTGGCGACGGCCAATACCAACGGGTCGTTTGACGAAACCGGCCTTTACCAGGGAACGCTCCAGCAAAACCTGGCCTTCATGGACCGCTTCTGGCTGTGCGAAGTCGGCTACCCGGATACGCAAGCGGAATTGGGCCTGCTTGAAAGCCGGGCATCGCTCCTGCCGGAGGATGTTCGAGCTCGTATGGTAAACTTCGCCAATGAAGTTCGTCGGCTATTCGTGGGCGAAGCGGCCGGGGAGATCACCAAGACCATCGAAGTGACATTTTCCACCCGCACCTTGCTGCGCTGGGCCGATCTGACCGTGCGCTTCCAGCCTTTGGCCAACCAGGGCATCCAGCCGGTGACCTACGCCCTGGACCGGGCTCTCGGCTACCGGGCCAGTCGGGAAACCCGGGCCTTGCTGCATGAACTGGCCCAGCGAATTTTTCCTCATACCGTTTAAATCCAAACAATCAATGGGAGATAGCGATGGATACTCCGGTTCTCTCCGACATCCGCGTTCTGGACAACCTCTTGGCCGTCAACCTCAACATCACGCTGTGGTCTGCCCGCAAAAAGCTGACCCTGGAAGACTTCGGTCCGGTGGATTTGCCGCCGGAAGATCTGGCGACCCTTGGCAGCAAGCGCATCGCGCCGCCGGAAAGCCTGCGCATCTTTGCCACGCTCAAGGCCCGGGCCTTTGCCTTTCTGGATCGCCACGGCATCCGCTTCCTGGGCGGCTGGGCCATCCCCGAAGACAAGGCGACCGAGATCGTCCGTGAACTCTGTTCCATCCGCGACGAATTCACGGCCCAAAAGGAAGCGTTCCTGACGGAATACGACACCCTGGTGCAGGACTGGATCGCCAAGCATGCGGATTGGGCCGATCTGATTGCCAATTCCACAGTGGGAAGCGAATATGTCCGCGCCCGCCTGGGATTTTCCTGGCAGCTGTACAAGGTGGCTCCGCTCATGGCCCATCCCGACGCTGAGACCATGATCGAATCCGGTTTGTATGAGGAAGTGGAGGGATTAGCCGGTACGCTTTTCACCGAAATCGCCAAGTTCGCTGATGAGACCTGGCGCAAGGTGTACGCTGGCAAGACGGAAGTGACCCACAAGGCGCTGTCGCCGCTGCGCACCATGTACCACAAGCTCATGGGCCTGACCTTTGTCGAGCCCCATGTGGCTCCGGTGACGGAGATCTTGCACATGGCGCTTTCGCGCCTGCCCAAGAAGGGCACCATCGTGGGGACGGACCTGCTCATGCTCCAAGGGCTGGTCTGCCTCCTGCGTGATCCTGATGCTCTCATTGAGCATAGTCAAAAGGTCATCGAGGGCTACGGTCCGGCCACGGTGCTGGATTCGATCCTGCGTGAGCCGCTGGCCCTAGTTTTGGAGACGCAAGGTCCGGTGGATATCACCGGACTCCTGGACGCGCCGGATGGTGATGATCCGGCCCCGGTGGATATAACGGATGCCACGTCGCGTCCGTACTCTGGGACGCGGGTACAAATTCCCAGCATGGGGTTGTGGTGAGCGCCATGGTGCCCATCCGTCATGTCATGCGGTCTTTGCCGCTCTTGGCCGCTGTGCTCGGCGACGCTTATGGCGTCGAAGTCGTAATCGGCGGCGATTTGGCCCACACCGACGGGAAAGCCATCCATCTGCCAACCCTGCCCCTGGAGGGTGACGCGACGGTGCTGGCATTGGCCCGGGGGCTTTTGGATCATGAGGCGGCTCATATCCGGGAGACGGATTTCGAAGCCCTGCGCCATTGGTCCTCCACACCGTTTGCCCATCACATCTGGAATTCGCTGGAAGATTGGCGCGTGGAGCAACAGCTGGCCGATCGCTTTCCAGGCTGCCGACAGAATCTTAGGTGGCTCATCGAGCATTATTTTACAGGCACAGGCACAGCAGACAGGGCCGGGGACCAAAACCCGGCCCTGTCCATTTTAAACGCCATCCTGCTCACGGTGCGCGCCTGGGACGCACCTGGCGTCCAGGCAAATCGTGACGCGAAAATCAAGGAGGTGAACCAAGCCTTTCCCGGATTGTGGGCGCAAATCCAGGCCGTACTGGAAGAGGCCAGGGGGGCGTGCCGCAGCACTCAGGATGCCATCCGCTTGGCAGAGGCAATCGTTGCACTGGTCCAGGAAGAACACCGCCGACAGCAGCGCTCTGGGGAGAGCCAGGAGCATGAACAGGAGCATGGAGACGCTGCAGTTGGGCAACGCCAATTGAAACCAGAGGCGGATCGCACGGAGGGAAAAGAGGACCGGGGTCAACTCGCCGGGGACAGGCAAACGGAACCGGATGCCTGCGCTGGCGTAAGCGCAGGTGAACTCATGAACGATGCGCCTGCAAGCGGCTGCGTCACGACAGCGGCGAAGGATTCACTGGCGGAGTTGCTGGAAGCCGCTGCGCCAACGGATTGGCCGCAGCATTTGGGGGAGCGGTTGGCGCAATCCCTGGGTGAGCATCCCATCGAATCTTCGGACCAGGGCCTGACCGTGGCTCGGCTTGGCAGCAAAATGGCCAAGGCGCTGGAGGCGGCGGAGCGAAAAGCCTGTCTTCAGGCGTCGGTTGCTCTGCGTACGCGATTGTACCGGTTGCTCCAAGCCAGCCGGTTGGTGCGCAGCCAGCCCGGCCGTCACGGTAAGTTCGACCCCAAGCGTCTCCACGGTCTGGCCGTGGGCGACGCCCGGGTGTTTCTCAAGCTTGGCCAGAAGGCAGTCATCAACACGGCCGTACACATATTGCTCGATAGCAGCGGCTCCATGTCGGGTGCGCCTATCAAGCTGGCGTCCCAGGCCTGCTACGCCGTGGCGACAGCCCTGGAGAGGATCAAAGGGATAAACGTGGCGGTCTCAGCCTTTCCGGCTGGGACAGCCCATGACGGTGTCACCGTGGCACCGCTGATCAAGCATGGAGAGAAGGTGCACGCCGAGCTCGACATCTTGGCGGAAGGCTACACGCCTTTGGCTCAGGCTTTGTGGTGGGTGCTCCAGCAGATGGTGTTGCTCAAGGAGGACCGAAAACTGGTCGTCATCGTGACGGACGGCGAGCCAGATTCCGTTCCGGCCACCCACACGGTGCTGCGGACAGCTGAGGCGCTGGGATTGGAGGTCTACGGAATTGGCATCCAGTCGGAAAGCGTCCGGAGTCTGCTGCCGAGATCCAGCGTCAATGTAAAGTCGTTGTCGGATTTGCCGGAAGCGATGTTTTCGTTGCTGTACAATGCCTTGGCCCAAAGGCCGGCAGGAGGACGGCCATGAACGGAGGGAATGGAGGGCAGGAGCAGTGTGGGCCAGGGTGGCGTCGTGAGGTGAAAGTGCCCAACTGGTTTATTTGGTTGGGACGAGAGTCGTATTGGCTTATTAAAGATAGAGGAGGTGTGAGGTGAATGTGTTTTCATGGTTGCCGGTCGTCATCGCATTGCTCGAGATAGTCAAAAGTCAAATGGAGGATTAGGGGCGTAATGAGATCGTTAGTGGAAACGCTAAGATGGATATTTCGGCTTGATTTTAAACCTGGAGGATAGAAATATGAGCAAAATTGGCTGTTTTGCTGTTGGTTGGTTGGCTGGGGTGGCTAGTGTGGTGACGGCAGCCGTCGTCGCAGACGCCGTGGAGCAGGAGGACGTCATTCTCGGCGGGGGGGAAACGGCGAAGGAGGTCGAAGGAGGCGCTGGGTCGGGAGGTGAGGAATAATAGGCCGGTGAGATGCTGGATGTGGGACGCTCGGCTTTTGGGCTGGGCGTCCCCGCTAAGACTCTCCTAGCTTTTCCACGGATGCTTAGACCGCAGTTTTCGCCCACGAGCTAGTGATGGGATACCTTTTGGGGGAAAGGTCACAGCCACCCCGGGTACTTGAGCTTACACCGTATTAAGCTCGTCCACTTTACCACGCCACGGTCCGGGCAGGTCAAGGAGTCGCGAATAAATATGTGTGATCATCTTGGTCACCCTCCGGGAAGAACCATAGATGGGGTTTGTCCGTATAAGACTCTAAAATACAACATTTTTTGTGACGTTCAGGCAGGCAACGCGACTTCATCTTAATGGTCGAAACAAGGGGCCGCTAATTTAAAAAAAGTTGCGTGGAAGACCTGCCCCCTGGCCTAGGCTAGTTGTCGCTCCAACGCTCAACTCGGCAAGAAAACGAAAAATATTGGGCGCTGGAGGTATCATGGATATTTTGAGTTCAATGAGAGAATCATGCCCATTGCTGGTGACTCGGGTGGAAGCGCAAAGGATCACCGGAGGCCTTGTGAAGGCACGGACCTTGGCAAATCTGGATTGTTTGGGCAAAGGCCCCTCTGTTAAGGTCAAGCTGGGACGCATCGTCGCATACAGCAAGGACTCCTTTCTGGAGTGGCTGTCCGAACGGCTTCAGGAGGCTGAAAATGTATAGCTTGCAGCCTATTCATCCATCTGAGGCATTGCGCGGCCAGTCGAGGTGTTGTTGTTGGAAACTTGCAGCCGAACATAATGTCAATCCTGATTTGGTGGCAAGCTATATGTTTGGCTTGGTCATGTCGTCGACATTCGGTAATGTTGTGTGCGAGGTGCGTAAGAATCATGAAATCTCATCGGTGTTGTGGATAGCTGTAGGGACTGGCTCAGGATCAGGAAAAACTCCAGTTCTGCGTAGGTTGCAAGATCCTCTTAACACTGCATTTGAATCTGAGCTGTCGCTCAGTCAAGAAGACATTTCGCGTATAAATGCGCAATTGAAGGCATTACAAGCTCGGAAAAAGGTCCTTCTGAAGGAGCTTGAGAAGGCTAATGGCGAGAGCGCCCACGCACAGGAAGAGCTTTCGAAGGTTCTTCTCAGCCTGTCTAGGTCAAGATTGCCCATCTCGCCGTTGTCCGGCTCGGTTACGCCATATGGGTTAGCCCAGGAATTGGAGAAGAGTGGGGGGTATCTCGCTTCGATTAGCTCTGAAGGTGGTATCTTGGCTACGCTCTTATCTGTGCCCAACGAGTATCTTGGTCCACTTATGGACGCGTGGAGCGTGCAGCGCATCTCGGTGGTAAAGAAGGGGGCACGCATTGATGTGCCGCGCCCAAGGTTTTCTGTTTGTGTTTCCTGGCAGCCAGAAAATGCTCGGAAGATCTTATTCACAGAGAAAAGAGCATGTACTGGTTTGACTGCGCGATTCCTCTACTGCGAAGTGCCTCGTATGGCTCATTCATACTATTTTCCGGTGGCTGAGAATGTATCAGATAAATGGTGGGAGGATCTCATGTCGTCACTTGTCGGGCGATACGTGGGGAGCCACGAGGATTCGCCGCGTAAGATACGTCTTGACGGCCAGGCGCTTGATTATTTGAGGGCGTTTTGTGTGTCCATTGCTGGGGAACTGTCAAATGCCCGGGGGATGTCTGAATTCTCTTCAAAGGCTATGGATCACGTTGTGCGTTTGGCAATTGCGCTACATTGTCTCGACGGGGATCATATGAATTCTGACGTAATTGGATATGATCAGATAATGCGCGCCTGTGGCATGGTCGTATATTTTGCGCAACAGCATGGACGGTGTTGGTGCTTGGAGTATGAGAAGGATGTCAGGGGGAGGGCTAGAAAGATTGGAAGCTATTTCGCAAAGATACCGACGCCGTACCAAGCCCTTCCATGTATATCAACGGAGGATATCGCCATAAGTACGGACATTCCCAAAAAGAAAGTTCTCCAGGCGATGCAGTGGATGGCTGCGCGGGGTTGGGCTAGATGTATACAGATGCAAGGTGCCAATAAAAAGATGATAGATTGTTGGCAAGCGCAAGTATACCTGGGTGCTGTTGATTATGAAGCCTAACGATAGGGCGCGCCGAGAAGGTGTATAGTCAAATAGCCACACCCGCCTTAAGGATGTTGAAGACGGGTGTGGCTGTGGTTTATGCTCTAGATTCTAAATGTCGTGGACTGTGCCGGTTAATTTCTTTGGAAAGCCAGTACGCTACGCTCCAGAATGCATTTGTTTGTGTGGTTCAATATCTTGTTGCGTTTATGCTGGTCGGGTTGGTCTTGCGCAGGGATTCCAGCCTTATCGAGGATGTCGTCCAGTTTATTGTGCACTTTCCCGCTTTTTCTTCCGTATAAGGTCTTTTGATCCCATAAAAACAGCCCGATTGCCCTGTGCATACGAGACTTTGCCGTGTCTTTGAACGTAGTGTGGTGTGCACTGTTGTGCGCCTCGACAATTTCTATAATTTCTTGGCGCGTTATTTTGTTCCCTATGTTGGCATGGTTAAGATTTAATCTGCGGTTTTTTGTTAGGTTATATATCTTGAAAAGCTTTTCACGTTGCTTTGGATCGTCGATGTCGTCAATGCCGGATAGTTCTTCATGAAGCATTCCCGCCATCGTTTGCTTGTATATGGCGTCAATGTTTTTGTTTATTCCTTCTGTGCCCACTGGGAAATACTCTACGTTGTAGAGATGATTAACGAGGTCGCTGGCAAACGCCGCCTCTGGTTTGTTGCGAATAAGGAAATGGCGCGGGGGGAGTGGGATTTTCCCGGCAAGTATATCCTTGAGAAGAAGCTTTGATCTTGGTGGTTCAACCAAGTCCGGTAGTAAGTATTCGTGTTTGAGTGATATCTCGTATGCACGCATGCAGTAGGGCATGGACGACATGGGAATCCAGTCAATGTCGTACGCGCAGGATCCAATGTTCTCTACTGATAAAATTGCGTTACATATGTATCGTAATGTGTTTATGTGCCCAACTTTCTCATCGTGGAGAGACAATGCCTGCTCGGCTACGTATCGCCAATCTGTCTCCCCGTTAAGTAGGGCGAATCTTTTACAATATTGGAATCTCCAAAAAAGAAAGTTACTCATTTTGGCCGTCAAATCATCTACTGTAACCGAAATGCCCTGGCCGTCCCTTTGAAGTCTGTCGTGCTCAGGCTGGTCGCGACCTTGTTTGCCTGTCATGTGTTCCTTCTTCAAGATCGACATTTTTTGGAGTTAGTGATATTTTCCTTGGCTTATGTCACATCTTGTATGCGTAGTCGATCCTGTACGAGATCGCGTGCAGTTCATTCCGCAATTCCCGCTGATGGACCGTCTTGGCCCCAGGCCCTAACCAACTCGCCTGCCCCTCATCGGGTGAATCAGCTCGAAACAAACTCCACCTTGACCTTGTAGCCGTTGGCGTGGGCGTAGCGATTGAGGGTGTCGAAGCTCACGTTGGACTTGCCGCCCTCAATTTTAGCCACCACGGGTTGCTTCACGCCCATGCGCTCCGCAACCTGGGCCTGAGTGAGCCCCGCCTTTTGCCGGGCATCCAGCATGGCCCCGATCAAAGCGAACTCTTCTTCAAGAGCGTCGTACTCTCTGGCGTATTCGGGATCTTCGCGCATCATGCGTTCGTGAACGGCTCGCGCATTAACTCGGGCCATGTTCTTCCTCTGACCTGCCGGGAGCACGGCAATCAAAGTGCCGTTCTCGTCGGGAGTGATTTCGACGCGCGGTAGTGCGCTATTGCCCTGCCAGCACGCGCCGCACGGTGTTGGGCTCGCGGTCGATGACCATGAGGTAGGCCCTGGCCGGGCCTTCTGGAATCCGGGACTTCTGCTCCCAATGACGAAGTGTCGCCAGCTTAAAACCGAAGGTTCGAGCGAAGTCCGCCTGGGTCATGTGCAACTTCTCGCGGATGCCTTTCACGTCCACCGTCTCGGGCACATGGATGGCGTATTCGCTCAGGTCCATCTCCCCGGAGGCGATGGCAAGGGCCTCCTTTGCCCCCTGGATGATTCTGCTACCGTTTCCCATGGCTGATGCCCTCCTTGTACGCCTTGACGATCCTAGGCATTATCTCACGCAGTTCGTTCCGCTCCGCCGGGGTCAGGTTGGCCTTCTCGTTTTTGGCGAAAAGGGCCATGACGAACAACGGAATGCCCATGTCGTGGAAGTAGTAGACCACGCGATACCCGCCGCTCATGCCCGTGCCTTCCCCAGCGAAGCGTACCTTCCGGACGCCGCCGGTTCCTTCCATGATGACGCCCGCCGTGGGGTTTGCCGCTAGAAAGTTGATGAGGCTCCGACGCTCCTCTTCGTCCAGGCCCGCCCGCTTCACATCCTTGAGGAATGTGGGCGTCTCAATGACTATCAACAGCTTCGTCATGGCTTGCAGTAATCCATTGGCGTTGTGAGTCAAGGGCTACCCGTTGAGCGCAACGACCTTGCCGGGCGTCTTGCCCCTGATCGCTTCCAGGGAGTCCACGGCAGCGACCAAGTCATTCGGGGCCAGGTGGCTGTACCGCTCGGTCATGGCGGTAGTTGCGTGCCCCATGAGGCGGGCTACGGTGATGAGCGGAGTTCCCCGGCGAACAAGCCAGCTTGCGAAGGTATGCCGGAGTGAGTGGAAAACCACGCGGTCCCGTGCATCCTCAACGCCCATGTTGAAGAGTTCGTCCGCCGTCTTGATGAAGGTTTGCGAGACTTGGCCGATGCGGGTTCCCTTCTCGGAGGGGAAGACCAAATCCGAAGGGGCGGCATCGTCGAGGCGGCGGGCTTCGAGCATTTCCCGCGCAGTGCGGGTCAAAGGCACGACACGGTTCTTGCCGCTCTTGGTGTCCCTGACCTTTAATCCGTCGTGGGCCACATCCGCCCAAACGAGGGAGAAGATTTCGCCGGCCCTCAGTCCGGCGTTGAGGGCAAGAAGGGCCTGGTCATGAACTGTCCGGCTCTTTTCAGCCAGGGCTTCCAGGAGCCGTTGTGCTTCGTTTTCTTCCAGGAAGCGGTGACGCCGGTTGTCCTTGGCCGGGCGCTTGACTAGGCGGGTAGGGCTTTCGCTCTGGTAGAGCCCGCGTTGCCGGGCGAGGTTCACAATCTGGCGGATGACGGCGAAGGCGTACTCGATGGTTCGGGGGGAACGCCCGGCGTCGAGCATCGCTTTCTTGACCCGTTGGACATGCAGTTCCCCCAGGTCCTTGACGCGTGTCTTCCCTATGGCCGGGCCGATCCAGACGCGAAACATGATCTCTTCGCGTTTCACCGTGGACGGACGCTTGTGGTCAATGGCCTGTTGGGGAAAGTATACTTCATGAAAGAAGTTGGCGAGGGTGACGGCTTCGTGGGCTTTCAGGACTTCGGCTTCTTCGCGGGCCTTCCGGTCGGCATCGGCCAGGGCGCGTTTTTCAGCCAGCGAAACCGGGCCTTCGCCCGTGGCGTGGGCCTTCTTGAGGTCCGAGAGGACCGTGGCGGCCTTCTGCTCGGACCAGCCCTCGGACGCCCACCCAAGACCTTCTTCTCGACGCTTGCCGCCCACCTGGGCGCGGATGGCGAAGTAACGGTCTAACCGCACGCCGTGCTTGCGGCTGGCGTGTTCGTAGTACCGAACGCCGGGGAACTTCGAGGAAACCCATTTGACCGCCATGTCCGCCACCTCCAATTTCTCTCCCCACTCTCTCCCCACTTTTATGCAGAAATGGGGTGTTATCGAGTGAAGCCCTGTGAAGAAAAATAGGTCTGGAAGTAAGGACAGTCAACGGATTTCATGGAATCCAGTGAAGTCGGGTGAAGGTGCCAAAATGGGACTCTTAATCCGTTGGTTCAAGGTTCGAGTCCTTGATGGCCCACCAGAAATTTCAAGGGGTCAGGTGAAAATCACCTGGCCCTTTTGCTTTTGGCGAGGTTCTGGTCCCGCTCTGGTCCCGCTTTTTTTGATGATGGGCGACAGTTTGGCGCTCCTAGATGGGGGTGTTCGTCTGCGGACATCGTCCATTTCATGGGCTTGCATGGCTGCAAACCGTTGTCCCAAAAAGCACCTTGTACCCGACGCCAAGCGCCGTCCCCAGATGCCTGGCCATGGCCTTGCCGATGGGACGCTTGCCATTCTTCATCTCGGAGATGCAGCGAGGGGGGGGCTGGCCAGACCCCGGCGACGGTGCGCCCATGACACGCGCCGCGCAATGGACAGCGGCGATATGCTCGACTATAGCCCACGTATCGGAAGCCTACGCGGGGGAACGGCTGTCGATCTCCGGACGCATCTGGCGCGTACTGAAAGAAGCCCGGTTCGGGCCGGTCCCCGCGTGCACGTTTTCCCCCCAGGAGCCAGCATGTCACGACTGCCGCTGCCGAAATACCAAGACCTCCCGCCCGAGACCCGGGCCCTTTACGACCAACTGGCGGCCAAACGGGGTCGCATCGACGGCATGTACCAGACCCTGCTCTCCCATCCGGCCCTTCTGGAAAAGGTGTCCGCCCTGGGCGGCTATCTGCGTTTCGGAGAAACCGCCCTGCCGCCCGAGGCCAGGGAACTGGCGATTCTGGCCTGCGCCCGGCGCATGGGGGCGGGATACGAATGGGTGAAACACCTTGGTCCGGCCAGACAGGCCGGGATTCCGGACCCGGTCATCGAAGCCCTGCGCACGGGGCGAGAGCCGGAGGGGCTTGCCCCTGGGCTGCGTGCGGTCCTCGACGCGGCGGGCTGCGCCCTGGCCCGGCGGACGATCCCGGCCGGGGTCCAGGACGAGGTGGCCAGGGCCTACGGCGTCGAGGGTGTTGTGGAACTGGTGGTGCTGTGCGGGTTTTACGCCATGATCGCGGGGGTGATCTTTGCCTTCGACGTCCCGCTGCCCGAGGGCGCGCGGGATCCGTTCGCGCCGCAGGCCGACGAAAATGAACCGACGACCGGAGGGGAAAGCGCGTGAAGACGACGGCCTATTATCTTGAGGCGCTGGCCCGGGAAGGGCTCACGCATGTGTTTCTCGTGCCCGGGGGGCTCATTGATCCGTTCCTGGAGGATCTGACCCGGACGTCCGGGCTCACGGCGGTGGTGGCGGCCCACGAGGGCGGCGCAACCTTTATGGCCGACGGCTACGCCCGTGCCTCGGGCCGCTTCGGGGCCTGCCTGTGCATCGGCGGGCCGGGCGTCACCAACACCCTGACCGGCGCGGTGGCCGCCTCCACGGACAACTCGCCGGTGCTCATCCTCTCGGGACAGGTGCCCACCGATTGGGAGGGGCGCGGCGGCTTTCAGGATTCCTCCCCGGCCACCCTCAACGATCTGGCCATGCTCGACCCGGCGGTTCGCAAATCCCTGGCCGTGGAAAACACCCATCTGGCCGCCCACCATCTCCGTTCGGCCCTGACGGCCATGCTGGCGGCCCCCCAGGGCCCTGTCCACCTGAGCCTGCCCACGGACGTCCAGCGCGGGGATATCGCCACGCCGTGGACGCCGCTCGATGCGACCCTGTACCATCCCCGGGTTTACGACCCCGTGGCCATGGAGCGGGCCCTTACCATCCTGTCCCCGTCCGGAGGCGACCCGGCCCCGCGCCGTGTGGCCATCCTGGCCGGGGCGGGCGTGGAGAAATCCGGCTGCGCCGACGAACTCCTGCGCTTCGCCGAGCGCTACGCCATTCCGGTGGCCACCACGCTTCGGGCCAAGGGGGTTTTCCCCGAGGACCATCCCCTGTCGCTCGGGGTCTTCGGCTATGCCGGGCACCGACATGCCATCGAGGGGCTGCTTTCGGGCGGCGTGGAGGTGCTTGTCGTGCTCGGGTCGGGACTCTCCCAACGCGACACGCTGTTTTGGGACCGCAAGATGCTCCCGTCCAGGGCGCTCATCCATGTGGACATCGACCCCCGGGTCATCGGGAGGACGTGGCCGGCCGAGGTCTCCCTGTGCGGGGATTGCGGCGAAATCCTGCGCCTTGCCCTGGCTGCGGACAGTCAGCGCCTCGGAGGCCTCGAGCGCTCGGTTCCCGAGCGGCGACAGTGGCTCGACGGCATCCGGGCCGCGGGACCGCGCTGCTACGATGCGCAAAACCAGGAGTGCGCGGACGTACCGCTGCATCCGGCCCGGGTGCTGGCGGCGCTTCGCCGGGTCATGCCGCGCCAGGGCGGACTGGTGGTGGATTCCGGGGCGCATCGGGCCTTTTGCGGCCATTACTGGCAGGCCTACGCCCCCCGGACCTATTTTTCAGCCACCAACATCGGCCCCATGGGCTGGGCCATCCCGGCGGCCTGCGGCATCAAGGCGGCGCGCCCGGACGTGCCGCTGGCCGTGGTCACCGGGGACGGCTGCATGCTCATGCACGGCATGGACATCCAGACCGCAGCCAGGTACGGCCTGGCCGTGGTGTACGTGGTGATCAACAACGCCGCGCTCGGCAACGTCTGGCTGCGCGCGCACCAGGAGGGCCCGGGACCGGCCGCGCTGACGGAAATCCCCAGGCGGGACTGGGCCGGGATGGCCAGGGCCATGGGGCTTGGGGCGGCCGTGGTCGAGCGGCCCGAGGAGTTGGAGCCGGCCTTCGAAAAGGCCCTGGCGTCGGGGACGGCGTATCTGGTGGATGTGCGTTGCGACAAGCGGTTCGCCACGCCGGTTACGCCCTATGCCCAGGCCAAGGCGGTCTGGCACGACGACTAGCGGTGCTTTCATTATAAATACTCCGATTTCGCGGGCATGGCCCGGGCAGAGGATCGATCAAAGGCCGAATCGGCGCTCACGCCTGTGGGCCCGGGAAGGATATGAGGGTGGACATGTGGCGGATGGCGGCGGAGAGCTTCCCATGAGCGGGCGGTGGGCGATTTTTTCGCGGGGCGAGGGGGCCGTGGGGCGGCCCCTGGCCGTGGCGGCGCTTCTGGTCTGGGCGGCGTCCATGGCGGCGGTGGTCTACATGTCGCTTCTGCCGGACGTGGAGATGCCCGGCGACTACCCCGACATCGACAAGCTGTACCACATGGCGGGGTATGCCTGGCTGGCGTTTCTGCCGTGTTTCGGATTCGCCCGCAAACGGGTGGGGCTTGCGGCCTCGTTGTCCATGATCCTTTTGGGCTGCGCCCTGGAATACGTCCAGGGCTACGTGCCGGGCCGCATGCCCTCGCTTGGGGACATGGCCGCCAACACGGTCGGTGTGGCGCTTGGCGTCGCGGCCGGGCGGCTTTTGCGCTACCGGCTGATCCCGGCCTTCCGGCGGGTGGTCTTTTGATGACAAGCCGGGCCGTTTCGTCGTAGGCCTGCACCCATGGACGACGCCAGCCAGACCCAGCCGGACATCCCCCGCGAGCACGCCAGCCTGGAGAAGGCCCTGACCCCGGCTATCCGGGCCGGGGCCATCATGTTCGCCTCGGGCGGCGAGATCGACAAGGTGCGCCGCGCCATCGCCAGCATGCTGCGCGGCCACAGCCTGGAACACATCCACATCCTCGTGGCCCACAACGCGCTCATGGTCACCGTGGTGCATCACGGCGAGGTCATGACCCAGGTCCAGAGCATCGATGGGCATGGCGTGGACTTCAACAAGATCGCGGCGGTCTACCGGCTGGCCAAGAAGGCCCACCGGGGAAACTATCCGCCCGATGCCCTGCGGGGCAAGGTGGAGGCCATCCGGCGCCTGGGGCGCGTCTACCCCCGGACGCTCGCCGCGGCCTGCGCCGCCCTGGCCTGCGGCGCCTTCGCCGTGATTTTCGGCGGCGGCGTGGCGGCGTTTCTGGTCACGGCCCTGGCGGCCTTCCTGGGGGCCTGGACCCGGTTTCTTCTGGCGGGCATGCGTTTCAACGTGGTGCTGGTTTTTGGCCTCAGTTCGTTTGTGGCCACCTATGCCGCGCTGGTGTTGTCGGAGTTTCTTCCGGATCGGCAGTATGCGGAGATGGCGGCGGTGCTGTTTCTCATTCCCGGCGTGCCGCTCATCGATGCCTTTGAGGAGATCATCCGGGGCTATTTCACGGTGGGCCTGACCCGGGCGGTGATGGGGCTCATGATGATCCTGGCCCTGTCGGCGGGCATGACGCTGGCCCTGGTGGTCAAGGGGCTGTGGTGATGCCGGGCATGGCGGCGGATGTGGCCGTGAAGGCCCTGCTCGGGGCCGTGGCCGCCACGGGATTTGCGGTGCTTTTCAACGCCCCGCGCTACACGCTGGTCTGGTGCGCGGCCTGCGGCGCGCTGGGGCTGACGCTGCGCACCCTGGCCATGGCCTGCGGAATCGGGGTGGAGCTGGCCACGCTTTTCGCCTCAACCGCCGTCAGCGCCTTCTCGTTTTGGCCGCACAACCGGCTGACCCTGCCCACCCACATCTTTTCCATCCCCGGGGTCATCAACATGGTGCCCGGGGTCTACGCCTATCAGGCCATGACGGGGTTTCTGCGCTTCGTCCAGGAAAAGGACCAGGCGATTTTTCTTTCGGCCTGGCATGACCTGTTGACCATGACCACCATCCTCATGGCCCTGGCCTTCGGGCTGGTGCTGCCCAGCCTGTGCCTGCGCATCGAAAAAAAGACCCTGTGAGGGCGGCGGGCGGCGACCCCGGCCCGCGAGAAGAACCATTCAGAAACCCCGGCCTTGTGGCGTGTGGGCAGGGGCATTTTTGATTGGCGAATCCCTCTCGGTCCGGCCCCCTGGTCCCCCTGCGCATGGGTAACTACCCCCTCCAACCTGGAGTTGCCCTCTTTCCGGGCTGAATGTTCCCTGGCCCCACGGACGTTGGAATGGCCGGGTTCGAGCAGCGCCCACGCGGTTGCCGCCCCGGGGTGGTTGACGCTTTGTCATACAGCGAATACATGTCTTACAAAGAAGGAGGAGGCGTATGTTGACCATCCGGCTTCCGGCTGAACTTGAGTCGCGGCTTGCCGTCCTGGCCGAGACGACCAAGCGGCCGAAAAGCTTCTATGTGCGCGAGGCCCTGGAACGCAGTCTGGCGGACATGGAGGACGTGTATCTTGCGGAGGCCGCCTTGGAGCGGTTTCGGGCCAGCGGCGAAAAGGCCGTGACCTTGGAGGAGATGGAGCGCCGCCTTGACCTGGGCGATTGAGTTGACGCCCGAGGCGGCGAAGGCCCTGGCGCACCTGGGGAACGAGGCGGAGCGGCGGGTTGTGAGGTTTTTGCGCGAGCGGGTTTCCCGGCTGGACGACCCGCGCACCATCGGCGAACCGCTCAAAGGGTCGCAGTTCGCGGGGCTGTGGCGCTACCGGGCCGGGGACTATCGGATTTTGTGCGAAATCCAGGATGAGCGGGTCACGATTCTGGTGGTGCTGGTGGGGCACCGGCGGGAGGTGTATAAAGGGCGGTGACTATATCCTTGCGTGATAACTGTGAGGCAAATTTTCTGCCGTCGTTCATGGCGGCTATCGGGCGAAAGGTGGATTTTGGTTGCTGTTTTTCGAAGGGTGAGATAGTTTTATAAATATATATATCTTGCTTTTAAGGTTCTGGCCGGGGAGAACGCCATGGCAGATCATCCTTCGATAGAGCTTTTCAAGAAATGCACTGAAATAACGGGGAAGAGCTATCCAGGAGTCGTTGAGGCAATTCCCGAGCAGTTAGGGTGCACCGCCTTTTTTCCAGGGGGATATGGGCTATGGTTGGAGGAAGAGAACAATAGTCCGGATACGTTGCCTGATTTTCCTGTAAATGGAGTTATGTTGTTAGCAGATATTTTTGATTCATATGACGCTTATTGTAGACTTCACGACGAATATCATTTGAATAACAACGTACGCTGCAGTAATATCGATGGCAGGTTTTGGGCTGGGCTGCGTGATATTGTGAAAAAATCCGGATGTGGATTTGCCAAAATTTTCTTCTCAAATGTATATATGGGTATTTTTCATTGCGAAAAGACATATTTTCATAAGAAGGCAAAAATTAATAAAGAATACATTGATAGCTGTAATGAATTTTTGCTTCAACAAATCTTAATGCAGCAACCAAAGTTAATTTTTGCCGTTGGATTAAAGTCTGCGGAATGTTTAGGTAGTTTGTTCAATGTACAAACGTGGAAAAATCCAAGCATAGCCTCGATGAATGGTCCTGGAACATTTTCTGATTCGAAGACGTATGGTGATGTACAATTTAAGTTAGGATATATCGCTGACCCAACGTATCCTGTTAACGAAAATAAAAGAACATACGGCGATGAAGAAGGAAGAAATGCAAATGTTAAATTTTTTACAGAAGCTTTGAGTCTGTCAAATATTTCTTAGTGAAATGGGGAGAAAGACAAATATGCGCCAAGTGTCTCTCTCTTATGTTAAAAATCGGTTATCTGCCATCATGGATCAAGTCTACGCTGACGGCAAACCAATCGTCATCACCAGACCGGACGGCCCATCCGTCGTTCTGATGTCCCTGCCCGGCTACAACGGCCTGGAAGAGACGCTCTATCTCTTGGCATCGCCAGCCAACGCAACCCGGCTGCGGGCCAGTCTGGCCCATGCGCGTTCGGGCGAGGTCTGCGAAAAATCCGGTATCCCGCTGTAACTATTACGGGATTCCAAAGGGCTTGAGCCCTTTGGCCCCCGGAGGGTTCCCTTCACCCCCCTGTCGCCGTTCACTCCACACACTTGCCGCGCGCCTCACGCCCTCTGCGCATCTGGCGCATCACCAACGCCGCCAACCCTACACCAAAAACCGCCCGGTGATCGACTCCGGGTCGGCCATGATCTCCTCGGGCGTGCCCTGGGACACGATGCGCCCCCCGGCCTCGCCGCCGCCGGGGCCCAGGTCGATGACGTGGTCCGCAGCCATGATCACGTCGGTGTTGTGTTCGATGACCACCACGCTGGCCCCGCGATCCACCAGCTTTTGCAGCACGGCGATGAGCTTGCCCACCTCCACCATGTGCAGGCCCGTGGTCGGCTCGTCCAGGATGTACAGCGTGCCGGGCAGGCTGCGCTTGCCGAGCTCGCGCGAGATTTTGATGCGCTGGGCCTCGCCGCCCGAGAGCGTGGTGGCCGGTTGCCCCAGGCGCAGGTATTCCAGCCCGACTTCGCCGAGCACGTCCAGGCGGCGTTTCAAGGCCGGGTAGTTCTCGAAAAAGTCCCCGGCCTGGCGCACGGTCATGTCCAGCACCTGCGAGATGTTAAAGCCCTTGTACTGCACCTCCAGGGTCTCGCGGTTGTAGCGCAGGCCGCCGCAGACCTCGCAGGTGACGAAGATGTCCGGCAGAAAATGCATCTCCACCCGTATCTGGCCGTCGCCGCCGCAGGCCTCGCAGCGGCCGCCGCTGACGTTGAAGCTGAAACGGCCGGGCTTGTAGCCGCGCTTGCGGGCGTCCTTGGTGGCCGCGAAGATGTTTCGTATCTCGTCGAAGACCTTGGTGTAGGTGGCCGGGTTGGAGCGCGGCGTGCGGCCGATGGGCGTCTGGTCGATGGACACGATTTTTTCGATGGCCGCCGCGCCCTCGATGCCGCCGATCTCGCCCGGTGCGTCCACCTTGATGCCCCGGGACAGGGCCAGATGCTTGTACAGGGTGTCCACCACCAGCGAGCTTTTGCCCGAGCCGGACACGCCGGTGACGCAGGTCAGGCAGCCTAAGGGGATGGCGCAGTCCAGGTTTTTTAAGTTGTTGGCGCGCGCCCCGCGAAGCTTCAGGTATCCCGTGGGCGCGCGGCGTGTTTCAGGGCGGGCGATGACCATGTCGCCGCGCAAAAACTTGCCCGTCAGCGAGTCCTTGTCCGCCAGCATGCCGTCCACGTCGCCCTGATAGACGATCTCCCCTCCCAGCCAGCCCGATCCCGGCCCAAGCTCGATGACGTGGTCGGCGCTTTTGATGGTGGCCTCGTCGTGCTCGACGACCAGGACCGTGTTGCCCCGGCCCTGCAGGCGGCGAAGCGTCTCCAGAAGCCTCGCGTTGTCGCGCGGGTGCAGGCCGATGCTCGGTTCGTCCAGGACATACGTCACGCCCACCAGCCCCGAGCCGAGCTGTCCGGCCAGCCGGATGCGCTGGGCCTCGCCGCCGGACAGGGTGGCCATGTTGCGGGCCAGGCTCAGGTAGTCCAGGCCCACCCCGGCCAGAAACGCCATGCGGTGGGTGAGTTCCTTCAAAAGCGGCACGGCCACCACGGCCGAGGCCCCGGTGAACGCCAGCCCGGACAGCCAGGCCAGGGCCCGCTCGATGGACAGGGAGCAGAACTCGTGGATGTTCAGATCCCCGACCCGCACGGCCAGCGACTCGGGCCGCAGCCGCGCCCCGCCGCAGGCCGGACAGGGGCGGCTTTGCCGGTAGCGCGACAGTTCGTCGCGCCAGATGGAGCCGAAGGCCTGTCCTTTTTCCAGCAGGTTCACCACGCCCGTGAATCGGGCCTCTTTGTCTCCGAAAAAGAGCGCCTGCAGCGCCTCGGGGGAGAATTCCGCCAGGGGGGTGTCCATGGTGAACCCGTGGCGCGCCCCCAGGGCCTCCAGGGCTTTGGCGTGGCGGGCCAGCACGCGGTCGCCGCGCCAGGGCAGGACGGCCCCCTGGCGCAGGGAGAGCCCCTTGTTGGGGGCCAGAAGCGCTGGTTCGTAATATTCCACGGAGCCGATGCCGCCGCACGAGGGGCAGGCCCCCTGGGGGCCGTTGAAGGAAAAAAGCTGCGGCGTGGGCTTGGGCACGCTGATCTTGCAGTCCGGGCAGGAGCTTTGGGTGGAGAAGGTGCGATCCGCCGGGGTCTTGGCGTCTTTATCGGCGACCACGGCCACCACCAGCCGTCCCTGGCCGTGGCTTAGGGCCAGTTCCACGGAGTCGGCCAGCCTGGAGCGGATGTCCGGCTTGACCACCAGTCGGTCCACCACCAGTTCGATGCTGTGGCGCTTGTTTTTTTCCAGTTCCGGCAGGGGGTCCAGGCCCATGACCTGGCCGTCCACGCGCACGCGGACGAAGCCCTGGCTTTTCAGCTTTTTTAAGCGGTCGGCCTGGGTTCCCTTCTGGTGCTCCACCAGGGGGGCCATGAGCAGGATCTTCGTGCCTTCGGGCATGGCCATGAGGTCGGCCAGGATCTCGTCCAGGGTGCGGGCCTGGATGGGCTTGCCGCAGCCGGGGCAGTAGGGGCGGCCCAGGCGGGCGAAAAACACGCGCAGGAAATCGTGGATCTCGGTCACGGTGCCCACGGTGGAGCGCGGGTTGCGGGTGGCCGACTGCTGCTCAAGGGAGATGGCCGGGGACAGGCCCTCGATCTTGTCCACCTGGGGCTTGTCGAGCTGGGGCAGAAACTGGCGGGCGTAGGCCGACAGCGACTCCACGTAGCGGCGCTGCCCCTCGGCGTAGATGATGTCGAAGGCCAGGGTGGACTTGCCCGAGCCGCTGGGGCCGCAGATGACCACCAGCCTGTCGCGGGGGATGTCCAAGGTGAGATTTTTCAGGTTGTGGTGGCGTGCGCCCTCGATATGGATAACCGGCGAAAAGGACATGTTTTTCTCCAGAAAAGGGCCGGTCTCCCGGCCCTGCCGCATAGGCGGCTTTGTTGTCGGCAAGGGCTTTCACATAAGGACTTGGGGGCGAAAAGCAAGGGGGGCAAATAGTGCGGGGGGGCCGGGGGGAATGGATTCCCCCCGGTCAGAGGAGGGGGATGGGGAGGAGGCGACGCCTCCTCCCCATAAACAAGAATCTCACCCACATCCCTCGCCGCTGCCGCCGCTGCACCGGCAGGCCCCGGACAGGCCCTTACGGCGCGACTTGAGGCTGGTCAGGTCGCCGGTCCCGAATATTTCCTCCACCCCGTCTTCGACGAGGCCCGAGCAGCCGTGGACCATGATGCCGCGTTCCATGAGGAGCTTGGCCGGGGTCTCGCCGTAGGACGAACACAAGACGGCGCGGCAGTCCTTAAGCACCCGGGCCAACTCCTCCCAGCGGCGCGGGCCGCCGCCGGGCTCGGGCGCGGCGCGCTCCTCCACCAAAAAGAGGCCGCCCTCGTTTTTGCCGTAAATCTGAAAGGCCCAGGCCTCGCCCAGGTGCAGGTTGATGAGCATGCCTTCGCGGGTGGCCACGGCCACGTAGGGCCGACTCTCGTCCGCCCCGGGGACGACCTTGGAGCAGGCCCGCAGCATGTCGCTGAATTCCCCCGAGCGGTCGGAACACAAAAGCCCCACGGCGTCGGCCCGGCAGCGGCGGCAGTGGGTCATCTGGGGCAGGTACGCGGCCGAGAGCTGTCTGGCGGCGGCGATCTGGTCCTTGGTGGGCTCGGGAATCTCCGCGAAAGGCGTATTGGGCGTGGGGAACATGGCCATGATGTTGTGGATGTTCGCGCCAAGCGCAGCCACGGTCTTGGAAATCTCGCCCACATGGTGGTCGTTTATGCCCGGGACCACGATGGTGTTGACCTTGACGGTGATGCCCTTGGCGGCGAGCAGGCGCACGGATTCGAGCTGGCGGCTGATGAGCAGCTCGGCGGCGGCCCGGCCGCGCAGGATGAGCTTGCCGTCGCGCACCCAGGAATAGACCTTCTCGCCCACGTCCGGGTCCACGGCGTTGATGGTCACGGTGACGTGGGTGGCCCCGACCTCGGCCAGTTCGTCCACATGGCCGGGCAGGGCCAGGCCGTTGGAGGACAGGCAAAACAGCAGGTGCGGGAAGCGTTCCTTGAGGAGTTTCAGGGTGTGGTGCGTCTCGGCCCAGTTGGCCATGGGGTCGCCGGGCCCGGCGATGCCGGCCACGGTGATGCGCGGCTCTTTTTCCAGCACCTCTTCCATGTAGGCCATGGCCTGAACCGGGGTGAGCACGGCGCTGGAGACGCCGGGCCGGGACTCGTTGACGCAGTCGTGCTTGCGATCACAGTAGTTGCACTTGATGTTGCATTTGGGGGCTATGGGCAGATGCACCCGTCCGCACTGTCCCGAGGCTTCCTTGTTGAAACAGGGGTGGCGGGAGAGATCCCTTTGGATATCCATCGCAAGCTCCTTTGCGGTTTTTACAGGTAGCCGTAGCCCACGGGACTGACGTCTTGTTTGCGGCCAAGCACGGCGTTGACGATGCGGTCGAACATGGCCTGGGCCCCGCCGTAGGCGACATGGCGCAGGCGCTGGCCGCCGAAGCGGTCATGGATGGGGAAGCCGACCCGGATAAGCGGCACGTTCCATTCCCGGGCGTAGCGGTAGCCCTTGCTGTGGCCGACCATCAGATCCGGGGCCAGCTCCCCGGCCTCGGCCGCGATGTCGAAGAAATCCACGCCCTCGCGGATGGACGGCAGCTCGGGGACCATGTCGCCGCAGGCCTCGGCGATGGCGGCCTTCAGGCGCTTGTCCTTGCCGCCCGTGGCCACCAGGACCGGATGCACGCCGATCTCGGCCAGAAAGGCGGTCAGGCCGACCACCAGGTCTTCCTCGCCGTAGACCACGGCCCGCTTGCCCGAGACGTATTTGTGGCCGTCCACCAGGGCGTCCACGTAGCGGCCGCGTTCGCGGACGTAGCGGCTAGGCGTGGGACGTCCGGAGACCTCTTCCAGGGCCGTAAACAGGGCGTCGGTCTCGCGGATGCCCATGGGCAGGCCCAGGGAGATGCACGGCACGCCGAAGCGGCGCGACAGCACATGTCCGGCGCTTTCGGCCAGCCCCAGCACGCGGCCGAATTCCAGGGTGGCCCTGGCCCCGGACATGGCATGGATGTCCGCCAGCGGGGTGCCGCCGGAGGGGATTTTCTCGTAGTCGAGCAGGGCCGGGCCATCCATGGTGTCGGAGATGTCGGGCAGGATGGTGGCGGTGAGGCCGAAGTCCTCGAAGATGTCTCGTAAGTGCCGGATGTCCTCGGGGGAGATGAGCCCGGGCAGGACGTTGATGCCGTCGTGCTTCGGGGCGTCGGGATCGGCCAGTTGTCCGGCCGTGGCCGCCACGGCGGCGTGCCAGCCGTCCATGTGGGTGCCGGAATAGCTGGGGGTGGCCACGGTCACGATCTCGGGCAGGGGCAGGTCCGCGAATTCCTTCTTGAATTCGTAGACCAGCCGGGGCACGTCGTCGCCGATGGTCTCGGTCAAGCAGGTGGAGGCCACGCCGACCATGGTGGCCCCGTACTTCTCCATGACGTTTAGGATGCCCTTTTTGAGATTGGGGCCGCCGCCGAAGACCGCCTGCTTTTCGCCAAGCGCCGAGGAGGCGATGTCCATGGGCTCGCGGAAATGGCTGATGATGTAGCGGCGCATGTAGGTGGCGCAGCCCTGGGAGCCGTGCAGGAAGGGGATGGCCCCCTCGATGCCCCGGAAGGCCAGGGCCGCGCCCAAGGGCGTACACAGCTTGCAGGCGTTGGTGGTGGAGACGAAGGGCGCGTCTTTCATGATTTTCTCCCCCGAATCTCGCGCCGGGGCACGAAGCGCCACACCGGGCTTGTGACCGAGGCGTGGATTTCTTTGGCGAAGTTGAGCATGCCCACGAAGCCTTCCAGGGCCTCCTTGCGCTCGTGGTTGTGGTCGCAAAAGCCGACGCCGAGCTTGAAGGCGATGGGCCGTTCCTTGACCCCGCCCACGAACACGTCCACATCCTTTTCCTTGATGAAATGCGACAGTTCGAGCGGGTTGGTGTCGTCCACGATGATCGTGTCCGGGTCGCAGATGGCGGCCAGTTCCTCGTAGTCCTCCTGGGTGCCGGTCTGGGAGCCCACCAGCACCACGCGCATGCCCAGGTGCTTGAAGGCCTTGATCAGCGAGAAGGCCTTGAAGGCCCCGCCCACGTAGATGGCGGCCTTTTTGCCTTCCAGGTCTTTGCGATACTTTTTGAGCTCGGGCAGAAGCTTCGAGAGTTCCTCGCGCACCAGGGCCTTGGTGCGGGCCACGATGCCCGGGTCGCGGTCTTTGAAGTGTTCGGCCACGGCGTAGAGCGAGTCGGCCATGTCCTCAATGCCCAGGTACGAGGCCCGGATGAACGGGATGTCGTATTTGTCCTGGAGCATCTTGGCCAGCTCCATGGTGGCCCCGGAACACTGCACCACGTTTAAGCCCGCGCCGTGCGCCCGGCGGATGTCGTCCACCCGGCCGTCGCCGGTGATGTTGGCCACCACGGCCACGCCCATGCGCTCGAAATATTCCCGGATGATCCAGATTTCCCCGGCCAGGTTGAAGTCGCCCAGGATGTTGATGCTGACCTTGGGCACATCCGACACGTCGCCCGTGCCCACAAGCGTAAACATGGCCTTGCAGGCGGCGGCGTAGCCCTCGCGCTTGTTGCCCTTGAAGCCTTCGGACTGCACCGGGATGACCGGGATGCCGGTCTCCTCGGCCACCTGGCGGCACACCGAGCCCACATCGTCGCCGATGATGCCCACGATGCAGGTGGCGTAGACAAAGGCCGCCTTGGGGCTGTGGCGGGCAATGAGTTCGAGCAGGGCGGCCTTGAGCTTTTTTTCGCCGCCGAAGATGACGTCGCGTTCCTGAAGGTCGGTTGAGAAGCTGAGGCGGTGCAGCTCCGGCCCTGACGACAGGGCGCCCCGGATGTCCCAGGTGTAGACCGCGCAGCCGATGGGGCCATGCACCAGATGCAGGGCGTCGGCGATGGGGTAGAGGACCACCCGCGACCCGCAGAACACGCAGGCCCGCTGGCTCACCGCCCCGGCCAGGCTGTCGCGGTTGCAGGCCATGGCGAAGGGGCCGCTGCCCTTGACGTGGACCTGATCCTTTCGTTCTTCGAGGATGGCGTGTTCCATGCAGTCTCCCTTTCCGGCCGTCTCGGCGGGCCGGATGCGGGAGGGGGATTACAAGGGGCGTGCCATGAAGTTATCTGACTGATATAAAAGGATATCGTCTGTTTTCGGACAGGCTTTGCGACAACAAAAACGTAGAAGGAAGGCTACAAAATTGTAGGGTGTTTGGAGGGGGGAGAGGTGTCGGGAGGTGCGGAGAATGTGGAGGGGAAGGGCTGCGGGCGGAGGGTCATTCTTGACAAGGATGCTTTCAATGACGGAATGATCACATCGGGACGATTGAAGACTTGATCGTCACTCGTGACAAGGGTATGTCCGTCGCGACCATCGGCGTGGGTGGTTTTTGGGGAATGGCGCCACGATGTCGCCATCCGTGTCAATCATTGCAAAATGGCAAACAATCGCATACTCTTTCCTGGTGCAAGCAAAGAAACTGTCAAAGCGATGCCGAATTCAAATATGCCGCTGAAATGTTTTTTCTTTTCGCGCCATCATGCTTCTCCAGGCGTAAGGGCACTTGCCAAAAAAAGTTGGACGTTTTTTGCCGTCACTTCGTGCGCCAGGAACCGTTCACTGTTGTAGATGAAAGAGTATCGTCTCTTTGCGAAAGTGCTGGATCACTTTGCGCTGATTGTGTAAATCATATGCCAGGCGACGTGCATGCCCGTGATGAATTGTCAGCTACGTAGAATGTCGAGGAACGTATGAAGCAGTCACACAGAAGTCTTTTGTTTCCGTATTTTTGTTCGCTGTTCGTTGTTGTTGTGTTTGTAGGTTTTATATATACAGCGCAAGCTTACGCAAAACTGTCCATAAATCTCTCCGTCGAGGGCGAAATACATAATACTCCGGAGACGTTCACCGGAAAGGCCACGGCGTACTTCAGCGGCGGAGGCATATTAACCCTCACGACGAACCAGGGCGTGACCTGCCAGGGCGAATACATCAACACGGACGATAACCAAGGAAACGGAACGGTTGTCTGCGAAGATGGTCGGTTGGGCTCTTTTAACTTTGTCGCCTCTGGTTTTAGTGGCAACGGTGAAGGATTGATAGATACGAAGCCTTTTGCGTTTCGCATCGGAAAGTAGTGCGTGCGGCCAATCTGGACAGCCAGTTGCCCACTGAACACATTGAAAAACAAAATCTTGTTCCAAGTCGGCCGTATTGATTTCATCCTGCAATACGTCATTGCACGAGTGAAAGACTGACAGAGCGAATAGTATTTTTTTGAGAAACGAAATCCAGCGGGACGACCACCGCCAGCGGCACAAACGAAAAGGCCCCCCGGGATATGTCCCGAGGGGCCTTTGATGCGTTCAAAGTCGCTGCTATTTCGCCACGCGCACCAGTTCGGCCAGATTCGGACTGAACATGGCGATGGCCACGAGCGCCAGGATGATGAGCAGTTTTACCTGCATGGCCAGCTTGTCGATCTTGCCGTCGAGCTTGGCGATTTCGATTTTGACTTCCGCCAGGTCGGTCTTGGTCGCAACTTCGGCCCGCAGATCGTGAAGGGTTCTGGCGTCAACACCGTTGATGGCGTCGATGACGGCGCGTGCCGCCTCTTCACCGAGTGTCTTTTCCAGCTTTTTGGTATCGTCGAATAAAAGCGTCATGGTTTCTTCTTGGGCAAAGGCGCGTAGGATGTCAAGGGATTCTCGGCGTGGGGCGGCGCATCGGCGGCCTCTGCCTCTGCTATGGCCCCCAAAAAAGCCGCCCCGTCGGCGCGGCGTTCCAACGGGGCGGGGGTTGGGCAATGGCCCAATTGCGGAGGGGTGTCGTTAGGTGAACAGACGCTCTTCGGCGGCCTCGCCGCCCTCCAGCGCGTCCAGGATCTCATCCACGGCGTCCTCGCTGTCGATGCCCTTGTACCAATAGTTTTCGGGCATCACGATGACCACCGGGCCGTCCTCACACTGCTTCATGCAGCCGGTGCTGATCACCCGGGCGTCGATATCCCGGTCCAGCACCCCTTCTTCCATATATCCCAGAAGCGAATGCGAACCCTTCTTGTGGCAGATGCCCTTGGGTTCGCCCTTCATCCGGAAGCTGGCGCAGCACAAAATGAGATGTTTCGGCTTCTCCATGCGTGGCGTTCTCCATCTCGCGACAAGCGCGAAAAGGGGAGGGGGCCTCCCCCCTCCCCGGTTGGTCGTTACATTTGCAGTTCGAACTTCGTCTCGGGGCAGTCGCGATCCATGCGGTCCATGATGGCCCCGGTGATCTTTTCGATCATCCTAAGCGCCCCCTTGTAGCCCACGGTGGGGAAGTACTGGTGCCCCATGCGGTCCAGGATCGGGAAGCCGTGGCGGATCAGCGGAATGTCCTCGTCCCGGGCGATGTATTTCATGTAGGTGTTGCCGATCAAAAGGTCCACGGACTCCGTTTTGATCCACTGGTGCAAGAGGTACATGTCCGCCTGCTCGCCGTTTTTGAACTTGCAGGGGTAGGGCACGTCTTTGAGCAGGGCGTTCATGCGCTCTTCGAAGAGCTTGCCGCCGGTGCCCGTCACCACATAGGCCGGGATCATGCCCAGGGTCAGGAGCATCTCCACCATGGGCAGGAGCTGGTCGGGGTCGCCGGCCAGGGCCACCTTCTTGCCGTGCAGGTACTGGATGTAGTCGGAGATGGCGTCCACCACCTGGCCGCGCTCGAAATCCACGGCCGTGGGAACCGCGACCCCGGCCATTTTGCGCAGGGCGTCCACGAAGCGGTCCGTGGCCTGGAGGCCGATGGGCAGGTCGAGGATCTTGCCCGGCACCTTGAATTCGGCGTCCAGGTAGTTCACCGCCTCGGCCGTGGCCCAGCGTCCCAGCCCGATGGAGCCTGCGGCGTCGCCCATGGTTCCCACCTCTTCGGGGGTGGTCCCGTAGTTGGGGAACATCTCGTAGGTTCCGGTCAGGGGACCGTTGACCACCCCGTCGGTGTCCGGGACCATGACGATCTCGACGCCGAGCATGCCGCACAGGCGACGGATCTCAGCCATGTCCGAGGGTTCGCAGAACCCGGGGATGATGTTCACCTTGCCGTTTGGCGCGCCGGTCTTTTTGGCGAAGCCCTTGAGGATGCCCTTGACCATGTTGGCGTAGCCCGTGACATGGGTGCCGACGTAGCTCGGGGTGTTGCAGTAGATGATGTGCTTGCCGTCGGGCACCTTGCCGTCGTCCTTGGCCTTTTGCGAGATCTGGCGCAGATCGTCGCCGATGGTCTCGGACAGGCAGGTGGTGTGCACGGCGATGACGTTGGGCTCGTACAGGGTGAAGATGTTTTCGATGGCCTGGAGCAGGTTGGACTGGCCGCCGAAGACCGAGGAGCCTTCGGTGAACGAGCTGGTGCCGGCCACGATGGGCTCTTTGTAGTGCCGGGTCAGGGTGGAGCGGTGGTAGGCGCAGCACCCCTGCGACCCGTGGCTGTGCGGCATGCAGCTGCGCACGCCCAGGGCGGCGTACATGGCCCCGATGGGCTGGCAGGTCTTGGCCGGATTGACGGTGAGCGCCGAACGCTCCTTGATCTCCGGGGTGGTGTGTCTGAGAAGGGCCATAATGTCTCCCTCGTGATCGGGGTTTTGTGGTGTCCTAGTCGGCCACGTAGGCGGCTTCGAGTTCGGGGCCGTTGTCGTTCCAGGGGGCCTTGATCAGGCTCCAGACCTTGGTGTTCACCAGACGGTCGATCTCGTGGTACCAGTTGACGGCGCCGACGAATCCGGCATAGGGGCCGCCCATGTCGTAGTTGTGCAACTGCTTGAGCGGCACGCCCATCTTCTGGATGATGTACTTTTCCTTGATGCCCGCGCAGAAGATGTCCGGCTTCATGAGCTCAATGATCTTGTGCGTCTCGTACTGGTTGATGTCGTCGATGATCAGGGCCTCTTTTTTCATCTCGCCGATCAGGCCTTCGTAAACCTTGAAGCGCACGCCCTGGTCCTCAAGGGCCTTGATCTGTTCCGGGGTCTTGCGGGGATTGTAGCGCACCGGATCGGGCTCGATCTCAAGCTCTTCGATGTTGCGCGAATCGGCGTCCACCTTGATGGTGGACAGCACATGGCGGCCTTCGTAGTCGTCGCGGTGGGCGAATTCGTATCCGGCGGCCAGGGTCTCCATGCCGATCTCGCGGAACAGATCCTGGTAGTGGTGGGCCCGGGAGCCGCCCACGAACAGCATGGCCGTCTTGCCCGTGGTGCGGGGCAGGACTTCGGCCGCAGCGGCCTTCACGGCAGGCATTTCCTCGGCGATGACCTGCTCCACCCGGGCCATGAGCTCGGGATCTTCGAAGTAGGCCGCGATGCGCCGAAGCGATTTGGCCGTGGCCTCGGCCCCGATGAAGTTGATCTTTATCCAGGGGATGCCGAACTTGGTCTCCATCATCTCGGCCACGTAGTTGAGCGAGCGGTGGCACATGACGGTGTTCAAGTCGGCGTGGTGGGCCTGGCGGAACTGGGTGATGGTGGAGTTGCCCGAGAAGGTGGCCAGAAGCGTGATGCCGCACTTCTCGAAGATACGCTCGATCTCGAAGGCGTCGCCGCCGATGTTGTATTCGCCAAGCAGGTTGATCTTGTACTTGCCCTCGACCGGGGTGTCGTCCGTGCCGATGACGTGTCGAAAGATCTGGTTGTTGGCGATGTGGTGCCCGGCGGACTGGGAGACGCCCTTGTAGCCTTCGCAGGAGTTGGCGAACACGGTGATGCCCAGTTCCTCCTGCATCTGGCGGGTCACGGCGTGGATGTCGTCGCCGATGAGCCCCACGGGACAGGTGGCGAAAACCGAGATGCTCTTGGGCTTGAAGTTGTCGTAGGCCTCTTTTATGGCCGCGCGCAGCTTCTTTTCGCCGCCGAACACGATGTCGTTTTCGGTCATGTCCGTGGAGAGGCAGTAGGGGATGTAGTTGTCGCCATCCTCGCCCGCGTCGGTCTGGTTGCGGCGGGTGAGCCAGGAATAGTATCCGCAGCCGATGGGGCCGTGGGTCAGGTTGACGATGTCCCGGGTGGGCCCCAGAACCACGCCCTTGCAGCCGGCGTAGGTGCAGCCGCGCTGGGTGAGGATGCCGGGGATGGTGCGGACGTTGGCCTGGATGACGGGGATGGTCTCGCCGGACTCGGCCCCTGGGACGATGGCCTTGTCGCGCTTGCGGGCGACCTTGGTGGGCATCTTGTCCAAGAGCTCTTTTTTAAGCTCTTCCAGGTTTTTGGGAGTCGTGCTCATCTTTATAACCTCGTTGGTCTGTATGTCCTTAACCGGTCTGGCCGTGGGCGCTGGCGGCGCGGCGCATCAGGAAACGGCGGCCTCGCCGGCCTCGCCCGTGCGCACCCGGACCGAATCGCCGATGGGCATGACCATGATCTTGCCGTCGCCGGCCCGGCCGGACTTGTTCACGCCGATGATGGTGTCCACGACTTTTTGCACGTCGGCGTCGGGGACCACCACGGTGACGATGCGTTTGGGATACAGGCGTCCCTTTGTTCCAAGAAGGGCGATGGCCTCCTCGTTGCCCTCGGCCGCGCCTTTAAGGACTTCCTGATTGATCAGGCCGCGTCCCCGTCCCAGGCACTCCAGGGCCACGAAGGCCGGAAGGCCCGCGTCGGCCAGGGCCTTTTTGGTCTGATTCATCTTGTTCATGCGGATGATCGCCATGACTTCCTTCATGACCGTCTCCTTAGGATTCCTTCGTGCCGGAAGATATGGTGTACATCTCCTCCACGGGGCTGACGAAGATCTTGCCGTCGCCGAAGGAGCCCTGCTTGCCGGTGCGGGCGCTCTCCATGATGGTCTTGATCACGTAGTCCTTGTCGTCGTCCTTCACCACGCAGATGAGCATGACTTTGGGGATCTCGTCGTAGTGGATCTCCCCGATCTTGATGCCGCGCTGCTTGCCGCGCCCGGCCACGTTGAACTTGGTCACGGCCGGGAATCCGGCGTCCATGAGGGCGGAAAGGACGTCGTCGATTTTCTCGGGGCGCACGATGGCTCTCACCATGGTCAGCATGTGATGTCTCCTTGTCGGTTTCCGTTGCGGCCCTGTGGGGGCCGTGTCCCGCGCGGCATTTTGTGAATTTTGCCGCAAGCCTGGTCGCGCGGGGCCGGAAAAAGGCTCCGGCCGTCTTCGTTTCCATCGTAAATATGGTCGAAATTCCCGCCGCGCTTTTCGTCCCTGCGCCGCAGTCGGCGACGAAGGGGCGTCTTCCCTGGTGGATGGTCGCGGGGAGCGGGCCTTTCGCCGCGCCCCCCGCCGCGATCACGAGGGAGGTCAATCCGTGTTTTCAAAGAAAGCCGCTGTCCGGAGTCAGGCGTCCCTAGTTGGCGATGCCGAAGTCGATGAGCATCTTTTCCAGCTTGTTGATTTCCAGGGGTTTGGGGATGACGAACATCTCGTTCTGGTCGATCTTTTTGGCCAGGGCGCGGTATTCGTCGGCCTGGGGGTGGGTCGGGTCGTAGTCGATGACCGTCTTGCGGTGGATTTCGGCCTTCTGCACCATGTTGTCGCGGGGCATGAAGTGGATCATCTGGGTGCCCAACTGGCGGCACAGTTCCTCGATCATCTCTTTTTCGTTGTCGACCTTGCGGCTGTTGCAGATGATGCCGCCCAGGCGCACGCCGCCGGTGTCGGCGTATTTCACGATGCCCTTGCAGATGTTGTTGGCGGCGTACATGGCCATCATCTCGCCGGAACAGACGATGTAGATTTCCTCGGCCTTGCCGTCGCGAATCGGCATGGCGAATCCGCCGCACACCACGTCGCCCAGGACGTCGTAGAAGGCGTAGTCGAGCTTTTTGTCTTCCTCGTAGGCCCCGAGCTGCTCGAGCATGTTGATGGAGGTGATGATGCCCCGGCCCGCACAGCCGACGCCGGGCTCGGGACCGCCGGACTCGGTGCACATGATGCCGCCGAAGCCTTCCTTGAGGATGTCGTCGAGCTCCACGTCCTCGCCTTCCTCGCGCAGGGAGTCGAGGACCGACTTCTGGGCCAAACCGTGCAGGAGCAGGCGGGTGGAGTCGGCCTTGGGGTCGCAACCCACAACCATGACCTTTTTGCCCATTTCGGCCAGTCCGGCCACCGTGTTCTGTGTGGTGGTGGATTTGCCGATGCCGCCCTTGCCGTAAATCGCTATCTTGCGCATTGGAGTACCTCCCGTCGCGGTGTGAGTGATGCGCCTTTGGGGCAAGAGACGTGCCAAGGCCTTCGTTCCCTTGTGAAACCGAAAAATAACAATGAGTTAGTTGATATTATGGCCGGATTTCGACCACGCCGGGCCGAGGGTGCGGCTACAATTCTGTAGGGCTTTGGCTGACAAAAATGTAGGATTTTGTCCGGCGCGGCGAGCTTCCGGATCGGGAAACACCTGTCTGAGGGGCAGGGCGGGGAGGGAATGTGCCCTTTCCCGCGAAAGAAGCGGTGAAGGCGGTTGCCGAACCGGCAATGCGGAATTATTTCCCGTACGATGCCCTGGTGTCGCGGCGGCGGACAGGGGGCAAAGGCTTGGTTTTTGCGCGTGGACAGACCTGTCCCGCCCGTGATACGCTGAAAAATGCTCTACGCGGCATCCGAATTGCTTGCCCAACCCCGGATCATGAAATCCCCTGGAGGATCACGGTTTGAATAGTTTCGCGAAAAACATCATGCTTTGGGCGGCCATCTCCCTGGTCATGGTCGTCCTGTTCAATCTTTTCAACCAGCCCCAGTCGCCCAGCGCCAAGTTCTCCTATTCCGAGTTCGTTCAGAAGGTGACGGCCGGCGAGGTGGTTTCGGTCAAGATTCAGGGCCGCAAGATCAGCGGCGTGACCTCCGACGGCAGCAAGTTCATGACCTACACCCCCGAGGATCCGGGTATGGTGGGCATGCTCATGCAGAACAAGGTGCAGGTCATGGCCGAGCCCGAGGAGGAATCGCCCTGGTACATGACACTTTTGATCTCCTGGTTCCCCATGCTGCTTCTGGTCGGGGTGTGGATCTTTTTCATGCGCCAGATGCAAAACGGCAGCGGGAGGGCCATGTCCTTCGGGCGGTCCCGGGCCCGGATGATCTCCCAGGAATCGACCAAGATCACCTTCGACGACGTGGCCGGGGTGGACGAGGCCAAGGAAGAGCTGTCCGAGGTGGTGCAGTTTTTGTCCGATCCCAAACGGTTCACCCGCCTGGGCGGGCGCATCCCCAAGGGCGTGCTCCTGGTGGGCTCTCCGGGCACGGGCAAGACGCTTCTGGCCCGGGCCGTGGCCGGTGAGGCCGGGGTGCCGTTTTTCTCCATTTCCGGTTCCGACTTTGTGGAGATGTTCGTGGGCGTGGGCGCGGCCCGGGTGCGCGACCTGTTCCTGCAGGGCAAAAAAAGCGCCCCCTGTCTCATCTTCATCGACGAAATCGACGCCGTGGGCCGCCAGCGCGGGGCAGGCCTGGGCGGCGGGCACGACGAACGCGAACAGACCTTGAACCAGCTTTTGGTGGAGATGGACGGCTTCGAGTCCAACGAGGGGGTCATCCTCATCGCCGCCACCAACCGCCCCGACGTCCTGGACCCGGCCCTTTTGCGCCCCGGGCGTTTCGACCGCCAGGTGGTGGTTCCCACCCCGGACGTGCGCGGCAGAAAGCGCATCCTTGAGGTCCACACCCGCAAAACGCCGCTCAATTCCGGCGTGGATCTGGAGGTTCTGGCCCGGGGGACGCCGGGCTTCTCCGGCGCGGACCTGGAGAACCTGGTCAACGAGGCCGCGCTTCAGGCCGCCAAGGTGGGCAAGGACCACGTGGCCATGGAGGATTTCGAGCACGCCAAGGACAAGGTGCTCATGGGCAAGGAGCGCCGCAGCCTCATCCTCTCCGACGAGGAGAAGCGGACCACGGCCTACCATGAGGCCGGACACGCCCTGGTGGCCCGGGTGCTGCCCGGCACCGACCCCATCCACAAGGTGTCCATCATCCCGCGCGGCATGGCCCTGGGCGTCACCATGCAATTGCCCACGGACGACCGCCACAATTATTCCAAGGACCACCTGGACAAGACCCTGTGCGTGCTCATGGGCGGCCGGGTGGCCGAGGAGCTGGTGCTCAACCAGCTCACCACCGGGGCCGGCAACGACATCGAACGGGCCACCAACATGGCCCGCAAGATGGTGTGCAAGTGGGGCATGAGCAAGGAGCTTGGACCCCTGTCCTACGGCGAACGCGACGACGAGATCTTTTTGGGCAAGGACTTGGTGCATCACAAAAACTTCAGCGACGAGACCTCCCGGCGCATCGACGCCGAGGTCAGAAAGATCGTGGAGGACGCCTACAGTCGCGCTCAGGCCATCTTGACGGAAAACCTGGAGGTGCTGCACGCCATCGCGGCGGCCCTGCTCGAACGCGAGACCATCTCCGGGGCGGACATCGACCTGATCATGCGTGGCGAGCCCCTGCCGCCCCAGGACAATCCGGCTCCCAAAAACGGCCAGTCCGGTTCGGCCGCCGGTCAGCCCGCTCCGGGCGCTGCCGCGCCCCAGGCCGCGCCCGCTTCCAAAGCCGCTTCCGAGGCCGGTTCCAAGGCCGGTTCGGAGACGGAGGAATTTTCCCTGGAACCGGGGGACGAGGCCACAGGCGATGCCGGAAACGATGCTGCAAAACCCCGCGATCCCTCGTGAGGCCGCCCCGGGCTTTGCCGTGATGGCCCCTGGCGCATCCGGCCCGGCCTCCCGGCATCCCGGGGCCCCCGCCCAGCGCAGCCCTGAAACGGCGGCGGCCGATGAATCGGCCGCCGTCTCACGCTTTGGCCCGGGCTCCGTGTGGCGTCTGGGCGGCCCGCAAGGGGGGCGCGCCCTTGCGCCAGACCCGTTTTTGGTGGCGGGCATCGTCAACGTCACCCCGGATTCCTTTTACGACGGCGGCGTCCACGCCACCTGCGAGGCCGCCGTGGCCCATGGTCTCCAACTGGCCCGCGACGGCGCGGATCTGGTGGACGTGGGCGGCGAGTCCACCCGGCCCGGGAGCGATCCCGTTCCCGAGGCGGTGGAGCTGGCCCGGGTGGTTCCGGTGGTTCGGGAGCTGGTCCGGGCCGTTGCGGACCCGGCCTTTGCCGTCGACCCGGCCTGCGCCCAGGGTCTTTTCCCGCCGTCGTCGACCCGGCCCCTGGTGTCCGTGGACACCACCCGGGCCGCCTGCGCCGCCGCCTGCCTTGAGGCCGGGGCGGCGATCGTCAACGACGTGTCGGCGTGTTCCGTGGACCCCGGGCTGGTGGACGTTTTGGTCCAGTACCGGCCGGGATACGTGCTCATGCACAGCCAGGGGACGCCCAAGACCATGCAGGCGGCCCCGGCCTACGACGACGTGGTGGACGAGGTGCTGGCCTTTTTCGAACGCGGGCTGGCCCGCCTTGTCGCCGCCGGACTTCCCGAGGAGCATGTGGCCCTGGACCCGGGCATCGGCTTCGGCAAGCTGGCCACGCACAATCTGGAGCTTTTGCGCGGCCTGCCGCGTTTTGCCGCCCTGGGGCGGCCGATCTATCTGGGGCTTTCCAACAAGTCCCTTTTCCAGGGGCTTTTCGGGCTGGACGTGTCGGCGCGCGGCCCGGTGACCATGACCGCCACGGCGCTGTGCGGGGTGCGGGGGGCGCATGTCCACCGGGTGCATGACGTGACGGCGGCCAGGCAGGGCCTGGCCCTGGCCCGGGAGCTTTTTTTTCACCGCGCCTGCGCCGACGGGGCCGGAAGGGGTGCGCCGTGAACGTTCTCCAGTGGTGGGAAAACCTGCATTTCACATGGCGGGAGCTTTTGGACATCGCCATCGTGACCTTTATCTTCTACCGGGGCATGCTGCTGGTCAAAGGCACCCGGGCCGTGTCCATCGTCCACGGCTTTTTACTGATCATCATCATCTATTACGTCTCCGGCGAATTCGGCCTGAACACCCTGCACTGGCTTCTCACCAACTTCCTGGGCTCCATCTTCCTGGTGGTCATCATCCTGTTCCAGGCCGACATCCGGCGCGCCCTGTCCACCATGGGCACGGGGCTGTTCTGGAAACGGACCCGGCGCTCCGAGATGGCCGAAACCCTGGTGCGCGAGGTGGTGCTGGCGGTCTTTCGCATGGCCAAGTCCCGGACCGGGGCGCTCATCGTCATTGAGCGGGACATCCTTTTGGGCGACGTGGTCCAGCGGGGCGTGGAGTTGTCAGCCACAGTCAGCAAGGAGCTTTTGTTGTCCATTTTCTACGTCGGCACCCCCCTGCATGACGGGGCCGTGGTCATCAGCCGCGACCGCATCGCCGCCGCCGGATGCATTCTTCCCCTGGCCGCGGTGGCGGGGCTCGATTCGGACTACGGCACCCGGCACCGGGCGGCCCTGGGCATCACCGAGGAGTCCGACGCCCTGGCCGTGGTGGTTTCCGAGGAGCGCGGGGTGGTGTCTTTGGCCGAAAACGGCGAGATCGTGTCCTGCCTGGACGAGGCGGCCCTCAAGGAAAAATTGTGGGACGTGTGGGGACGGCGGATATGAAATCCAACTGGCAGCAGCTCCTTTTGGCCTTCGTGTTGGCCGTCTTTTGCTGGTACCTGGTCACGGGACGGGAGAAGGTGGACAGTTGGGTGCCCATGAAGGTGGAGATGACCGGCATGCCCGACGGGCTGTTCATCAAGGGCGGCATGCTCGGCTCCGTGGAGGTGCTGGTGCGCGGCCCGCGCGGCATGGTGCGCAAGATTGAGGAAAGCCAGTTGGTCTATCCCCTGAATTTGAGCGGCATCACCCCGGGCAAGAACATGGTCGGGCTGGACCCGGTCAACATCCCCATCTCCAAGGTCTTCGACGTGGTGGAGATTCGCCCTTCGCGCATCGAACTCGACGTGGAGCGCCGGGTGTCCCGGGATATCCCGATCAAGCCCGTGCTCGGCTCGCCCGTGCCCGAAGGCTATGTCCTGGCCGGAACCCGGGTGCGGCCCGAGACAGCCCGGGTCACGGGGGCGGAAAAGGCCGTTTCCGCCATTGAGGACATCCGCACCAACCCCCTGACCTTTGGCCCCGCCAGCGGGGCCGTGGTCGAGGAGCGGGTCGGCCTGGCTATTCCCGAAGGGCTGGAGGCCTCGCCGCTTTCGGCCATGGTCACCCTGCATTTCGCCCCGCGCCTGGGCGAGGCCACGGTGCGGGTGCCGGTGCGGGCCTTCCCTCCGGAACGGGTGGAGATCGGCCAAAAGACCGTGACGCTGCGCATCAAGGGACCGGTGCAGCTTTTAAACGACAAGGGGTTCGAGGATCTGGTCGAGGCCCGGGTGGACGTCAAGCCCGGGACCGAGGTGGGGCGGCGCGACATGCCCTATCAGGTCAAGATGCCCCAGGGGTGCGAACTTCTGGAGGCCCGCCCGGACAAGGTTTCCGTGACCGTGAAATAGTCCGCACGAGGTTTTTCATGAGGACATGCACTATTGGCGGGGTAAGCTACCGTTTTCCGGACCTGGCCGGGCTTTTGGCCAAGGCCACGCCGCATCGCTCGGGGGACGCCCTGGCCGGGCTTGCCGCCGAAACCGAGGCCGAGCGCGTGGCGGCCCGGTTCGTCCTGGCCGACACGCCGCTTTCCGACTTTTTGGAGCATCCGCTGATTCCCCCCGAGATCGACGAGATCACCCGGCTGATCCTTGAGACCCATGACCGGGCCGCGTTTGCCCCGGTGTCCGGGATGAGCGTGGGGCAGTTTCGGGACTGGCTGTTGTCCGAGGCCGCCGACGCCGCGAGTCTTGCCGCCCTGGCCCCTGGCCTGACCCCGGAGATGGCCGCGGCCGTGTCCAAGATCATGCGCAACCAGGATCTGATCCTGGCGGCCGCCAAAATCCGCAATGTGACCGCCTTTCGCACCACCATCGGCCTGCCTGGCCGGATAGCCACCCGCCTCCAGCCCAACCATCCCACGGACGACCCCACGGGAATCCTGGCCTCAGCCATCGACGGCCTGGCCCTGGGCAGCGGCGACGCCTGCATCGGCATCAATCCCGCCACGGACAGCCCGGCCAACGTGCTGCGCCTTTTGCACATGCTCGACGAATTGCGGCAGCGCTACGCCATCCCCGCCCAAAGCTGCGTACTGACCCATGTTACGACCACCCTGGAACTGGTGCGCCAGGGCGCTCCGGTGGATCTGGTCTTCCAGTCCATCGGCGGCACCGAGGCCGTCAACAGCAGTTTCGGGGTGAACTTGGCCCTTTTGGCCGAGGCCCGGGACGCGGCCCTGTCGCTTCATCGGGGGACCGTGGGCCAAAATGTCATGTATTTCGAGACCGGCCAGGGTTCGGCCCTGTCCGCCGGGGCGCATCACGGCGTGGACCAGCAGACCCTGGAGGCCCGGGCTTACGGCGTGGCCCGGGCGTTTTCACCCCTTTTGGTGAACACCGTGGTGGGGTTCATCGGGCCGGAATACCTCTACGACGGCAGGCAGATCATCCGGGCCGGGCTTGAGGACGTCTTTTGCGGCAAGCTTCTGGGCCTGCCCATGGGGGCGGACGTGTGCTACACCAACCACGCCGAGGCCGACCAGGACGACATGGACGTGCTGTTGACCCTGCTTGGCGTGGCCGGATGCGCCTTCGTCATCGGCGTGCCCGGGGCCGACGACATCATGCTCAATTACCAGAGCACCTCGTTCCATGACGCCCTGTACCTTCGCCGGGTGCTGGGGCTTTCGCCCGCGCCGGAGTTTGCGGTCTGGCTTGCGGCCATGGGCCTTTTCGACGACCAGGGGCGGCCCCGGGGCGTCGGTCCCGGACACCCTTTGCTGGAGTTGCCCCATGACCTGCGCTGATTCGCCCTTGGACAGCGCCGCGAAGACGTCCGCCCCTGCGCCCGAAACCGCCGCCCAGGGCGCGACGGCGGAAACGTCCGGCCAGAGCCTGGACCTGACCCGGTTCACCGCCGCCCGGGTGGCCGTGGGGCTGACCGGGGTAAGCCTGCCCACCGCCGCGCATCTGGCCTTTCTGGCCGACCACGCCATGGCCCGGGACGCGGTGCATCTGCCCGTGGACGTGCCCGGGCTTTTGCAGGAGCTTGCCGAGGCGGGGCTGCCATCCCTGTCGCTTCGCAGCCGGGCCGGGGATCGCCGGGAATACCTGCTGCGGCCGGACCTGGGACGCCGTCTCGACAACGATTCGGCGGCCATGGTGGCGCGCGCCGCCCACGAGGGGGCGCTTGCCGGGTCAAATCGTCCCGATCTGGCCCTGGTGGTGGCCGACGGACTGTCCGCCCCGGCGGTGATGCGCCAGGCCGTGCCGTTTTTGAGGGAATTTTTGCCGCGCTGCCGCAGCCGGGGTTACCGCCTGGCCATGGGAACCTATGTGCGTTTCGGCCGGGTGGCCGTGGCCGACGAAGTCGGCGAACTGTGCCGGGCCAGGACCACGGTCATCCTCATCGGCGAACGCCCGGGGTTGACCTCCCCGGACAGCCTGGGCGTCTACCTGACGTTTGGCCCCAAGGTGGGCAATACCGACGAGCGGCGCAACTGCATCTCCAACGTCCGGCCCGAGGGCCTGCCCCACGCCGAGGCCGCCGCCACCCTGGACCATCTGCTGCATCTGGCCCTGACCCGGGAGCTGACCGGGGTCATGCTCAAGGACGACCGCCCCCTGGCCGTGGGGAACGCCGCCGCGAGCGTGCCGGGCGTGGCTGCAGGAAAGGGGGAGCGCCGGGGGGATGGGGTGTCGTAAGACATGCGGCCATGCGCCCACAAAAAAGCCGGGATCGCTCCCGGCCGAGGATGCCGTCTCCGTCCTGATCCGCATGCCGGGCCAACTGGCGCGCCATGCGGATGCCGAAAGCCAGGCGGCCAAAAATCGGCATTGGATTTTACCGGGCGAAGCCCCGCCGCCGCCCGCGCCTATTCGTAGCGGATTTCTTCTTCCTTGATGATCTGGAAGGCCTTGTTGGACTTGACCTGGCCCGGGATGCCCTGGAACTTGCGCACGCCCTGGACATCGGCCGCCAAAAGGTCGTCCTCGTCGTTACTGAGCATCAAAATGTCCCCGGGTTTCAGGCTCAAAAGCTGGCGGCCGGTGATCTGGGTCTCCCCGAAGCGGATGACCATCTCCACCGGCGTCTCCATGAGCCGCTCCTTGAAACGCGAGATCCAGGCGTGGTCCACCTCCAGGCGTTCGGTCTGGAACGAGGCGTAGAGCTTGGAGCGGATGGGCTCGATGGTGGCGTAGGGCAGGCACACGATCAGCGACCCGATGGCGTTTTCCAGCTCCACCTCGTAGGTCACCACCACCACCACGTCGCTTGGCGGCACGATGGCCGCAAACTGGGGGTTGACCTCCGAGCGCACCAGTTCGATATGCACCTCATGCACCGGGGCCCAGGACTCCTCCATGTTTTCCAGGGCGATGCGCACCACCTTGCTGATGATGGCCTGCTCAATGGGGGTGAAGTCCCGGCCCTCGATCTTGGGCTGGCTTCCGGCGCCGCCGAAAAAACTCTCCACCATGGCGAACACCAGCCGCGAATCCACCACCAGGATGGCGTTGCCGCGCAGGGGATCGAGCTTGAAGATGTTGATGGAGGTGGGTACGGGCAGGGAACGCATGAAGTCCCCGAACTTGGACATGTCGATGGAGATGGGATTGACGTCGGCCCGCTTGCGCATGGCGTTGGCCAGGGCGTTGGAGGCCAGGCGGGCGAAGCGGTCGTTGATGATCTCAAGGACCGGCATCCGGCCTCGGATGATGCGATCCTGGTTGGACAGGTCGAAGACCACCACCCCGGTGTCGTCCTCCAGGATGTCCGACTCGGCCTCGATTTCGCCCCCGGAGAGACCGCGCAACAGCGCATCGACCTCGTCCTGGTCCAGTATCTTGCTCATGGTCCGCTGTCCTTGGCTGTCATGATCCGTCCCTCGTCCGCCACGCCGCATCGTGCGTCGGGCTGTGCGGCAGACGCCAGGGCGTTCACTGAAACGCTACCTTCGGCGAAAAAAAAAGTCCACCCGCATGGCTGCGGCCGGACTTTTTCTGTAACCGGCCGAGGCCGGGTCAAAACGTGAAATTGAGGCCCAGGTTGCCGCCCAGGGCGCTCAGGCCGTTTTTATCGAAGGTTCCGATGTGCTGGTAGCGTCCGGCCAGCTTGATGTTGAAGCCGTCGGTGATCTTGACGGTCGCGCCCAGTTCGGCCTGCTCGGTGACGCTGTACTGCATGCCCCGGTAGGGCACCTTGCGGTCGGCCCACAGTCCGCCTGCCCCGGCCCCCACGAAAAAGGATGCCTGCTCCGAGGCGGCCATGTGCCAGCGGGCCATCATGCTGCCCCCAAACGCCGTGGCGGCGTCTTTTTTGGCGGCCATCCCGACGGTGGTGGCGTCGATTTTCTGCTGGTCGATGTAGTAGCCCAGGCCCTCGGCCTCAAGGGACAGGTTGTCCACGATGAAATAGCCCAGGGCGCCGCCGTAGGTGGCGATCACGTCAACGTGATCATCGAAGGTGCCGTAAACGCCCCCCCGGGGCTCGAAATAGGCGGTTCCGGATTTGAACTCCTGGGCCGCCACATAGGCGGTGGTCATGCAAAGGACAAGACCGATGACCGCCAAGAAAAAAAGTGTTTTGCGCAGACGCCGTTCCATTTCTCCCCCCTCCTTGCATGAGATTCAAACCGTGGCATGTTTTGCGTTACGTCGATTCGGCCAAGCAAAATCAATGCCAGATATATAATTACCGTTGTATTCTTGTATCCAGCTGTATTTTCTGATGTTTTATGAATAAGGCTGCCCGGGCGGGGCGTCTGCGCAGGAAAGACAGGGAAGAAACGACCAAGTGATTAAGAAAGTGAAAGATGTTCAGGGACTGTGGAGAAGGCTCGCCGGAGGCCGAGCGGTTGGCGTCGCATCGGTGGAGCCGGGGAGGTGGAGACGGACGGCGCGGATAATTTCATGTGTCGAGACTGGGACATGATTCCAAAAGTCACTCCGGACGCGGATTCCCGGGCTTCTGCGGCCTCCTTTTGGGTTGTCTTTCCTGTGGGGTTGTCATAAAAGTCCGACACCCCGTGAGTGACAGTGGTGGTTTTTAAAAAACGTCGCGGCGGCGTATTCCGATCAATCCTTTTATTCAATATGCCTTGGAGAAGATGATGATTATTGGAATTCCTAAAGAAATCAAGACTTTGGAGAGCCGGGTGTCCATGACCCCGGGCGCGGTGGAAACCTTGACCCGGCGTGGACACACCGTGTTGGTGGAGTCCGGCGCGGGCAAGGGCAGCGGGCTTCCCGACGAACAGTATGCGGCCGCCGGGGCCAAACTGACCGACGCCGCCGGGGCCTGGGGCGCGGAAATGGTCATCAAGGTCAAGGAACCCATTGCGGCGGAATACCAATATCTGCGCAAGGGCCTGCTTCTTTTCACCTATCTGCATCTGGCTGCGGACAAGCCCCTGACCGAGGTGCTGCTCAAGTCCGGGACCATCGGCATCGCCTATGAGACCGTGCAGTTGCCCGGCGGCGGGCTGCCGCTGCTTCTGCCCATGAGCGAAGTGGCCGGACGCATGGCCCCCCAGGTGGGCGCGCATCATCTGGAGAAATCCGAAGGCGGCCGGGGACTTCTGCTGGGCGGCGTGCCCGGCGTGCCCCAGGCCTCGGTGGTCATCCTCGGCGCGGGCGTGGTGGGCACCAACGCGGCCAAGATCGCCATGGGCATGGGCGCGCAGGTCACCGTGCTCGACGTCAACCATTCCCGCCTGCAGTATCTCGACGACATCTACCAGGGCCGCATCGTCACCGTGTCCTCCAACGAGCCCAACATCCGCAAGGCCGTGACCTACGCCGACCTGCTCATCGGCGCGGTGCTCATCACCGGGGCCAAGGCCCCCCGTCTGGTGACCCGGGACATGATCGGGACCATGAAGGAAGGCTCGGTCATCGTGGACGTGGCCGTGGACCAGGGCGGGTGCGTGGAGACCATCAAGGCCACCACCCATGCCGCCCCCACCTATCTGGTGGACGGCGTGGTGCATTACGGCGTGGCCAACATGCCGGGTGCGGTGCCGCGCACCTCCACCTACGCCCTGTGCAACCAGACCCTGCCCTATGCCATGAAGCTGGCCCAAAAGGGCGTGGAGGCCCTGCACGAGGACCGCTCCCTGGCCCTGGGCCTGAACACCTATCTGGGCGAACTGACCTATGGGGCCGTGGGCGAGGCCTTCGGCATGCCCTCGACCACGGTTGAGAAGGTTCTGGGCCTGGCCTAGACAAAACGCATACCGGCCGGGCATGGGGGGCATCTTCACCCATGCCTGGCCGGTAGACGCCCAAACCACGAAAAGGCGGCCTGGATTTTACAAATTTGTTTTTTGTGCCGAACGAGGGATTTCCTTCCAAGGGAAGTTAGGGTATAGGCTGGTCTCGGTGCGGAGTTGTTAACTCTTTGAAATGAAGCGAGAACAGGAGGTTTGCATGAAAAAGTCCCTGCTTGGCGCCCTGGCGCTGGTCCTTCTGACGGCATTGCCCGCGTTTGCCGCCGACAGCATCAAACTCGGGTTCAACATCCCCATGACCGGCGACATCCCGGATGTGGGCGAGTCGTCCAAAAATTCGGCCGAGATGCTCAAGAAAAAGATCAATGACGCTGGCGGCCTCGACATCGGCGGCAAGAAGTACACCCTGGAATTCGTGTATGAGGACAACGAGTCCAAGGCCGAGTCGGCCCTGTCCGCCGCCCGCAAGCTCATCACCCAGGACAAGGTTCTGGGCATCATCGGACCCCAGTCCAGCAAGCAGGCCGTTCCCGCTGGCGAGGCGTCCAACGAGCTGAAGGCCCCCATGATCTCCCCCTGGTCCACCAACCCCAACACCACCAAGGGCCGTCCCTTCGTCTTCCGGGGCTGCTTTTTGGACACCTTCCAGGGCCCCGTGGCCGCCAAGTTCGCCACCGAGGAGTTCGGCGCGAAAAAGGCTGCCGTGATCTACGACATCGCCAGCGACTATCCCAAGGGCCTGGCTGAGGATTTCAAGGCCGCCTTCGAGAAGATCAACGGCCCCGGCTCCGTGGTGGCCTTTGAGACCTTCACCACCAAGGACGTGGATTTCTCCGCCCAGTTGACCAACATCGCCAAGTCCGGCGCGGACGTGCTGTTCACCCCGCAGTATTACAATGAAGTGCCGCTGATCGTGAAGCAGGCCAAGTCCATGGGCTTCAACAAGCCGGTCCTGGGCAGCGACTCCTGGGGCAGCGGCGACCTGATGGGCCTGTGCGGCGACGACTGCAAGGGCCTTTTCTTCGTCACCCACTACGCCGCCGCCGGCGCCAAGGGCAAGACCAAGGAATTCATCGACGAGTACACCAAGCTCTACAACAAGACCCCCGACGACGTGGCCGCCCTGACCTGGGACTCCATCAACCTGATGCTCGACGGCGTCAAGCGCATGGGCCCCATCACCGGCGACATGGAGAAGGACCGCGACGCCCTGCGCAAGGCCATGACCTCCACCAAGGACTTCGACGGCATCACCGGCCAGATGTCCTTTAATCCCGAGGGCGATCACGACCCGGTCAAGTGCGCCGTGGTGGTCAAGATCGACGACGCGGGCAAGTTCGGCTTCTACAAGTCGGTGTGCCCGAACTAACTCACCATGTCACTTTCCTGGCCCGGGATTCCGTTTCCCGGGCCGGGGCGTGACGTTTATCCCATCGCCGGGGGGGCAGGCCGTTGCTTCAATCGTTTATCCAAAATATCTTCAATGCCCTGCAGTGGGGGAGCTTTTATTCCCTCATCGCCCTGGGCTACTGTCTCGTCTACGGCGTACTGCTCCTGATCAACTTCGCCCACGGCGACATCTTCATGGTCGGGGCGTACATCGCCTTTTACGTGTGCATGCTTTTTCTGGGCAAGTTCGGGATCATTCCCGGCATGCCCGGCTGGCTGGTCCTGGCCCTGGCCGTGCCGCTGACCATGATGCTCACCGCCGTGGTGGGCGTCACCCTGGAGCGGGTGGCCTATCGGCCGCTTCGCCGCAAGGGCGTCAACCGGCTCTACGTGGTCATCACCGCGCTCATGTGCGGGCTTATCCTGGAGCACGCCAACCTGGCGCTTCTGGGCGCCAGCCGCCGCAGTTTCCCCACGCTCATTCCCACGACGGTCTACAACATCGCCGGGGTCAACATCACCAACGTCAAACTGGGCGTCATCCTGGTGGCCGTCCTGGCCTTTTTCTTCCTGCGCTTCGTGGTGGTCAAGACCAAGATCGGCATGGCCATGCGGGCCATCTCCTACGACCGGTTCGCCGTGCCGCTCATGGGCATCCCGGCCGACAGCGTCATCGTCTTCACCTTCGTCCTGGGTTCCGGGTTCGCGGGGCTGGCCGGGCTTTTGTTCGCCGTGACCTATCCGGTGCTCGACCCCTACATGGGGGCGCTTATCGGCTGGAAGGCGTTTATTGCGGCCGTGGTGGGCGGCATCGGCTCCATTCGGGGGGCCTTTGCCGGAGGCTTTTTGCTGGGGTTCGTGGAGATCATGGTGGTGGCCTTTTTTCCCTCCACCCTGCGTGACCTCATCGCGTTCACCATTTTGCTCCTCATTTTGTCGGTCAAGCCCACCGGACTCTTCGGCGTGGCGCGACGGACCAAGATTTAGCCTTTTGGCCGGGTAACGATGAAACAGTATACCATTCCCGCGCTCCTCGCCCTGCTTCTGGCGGTGCTCGTGTTCGTGTCCATGACCGGGGCCATGAACGTCTATTGGCAGTCGGTCCTCATGTTCATGGGCATCAACATCATCCTGTCGTCGAGCCTAAACATCATCAACGGCAACATGGGCGAGTTCTCCTGCGGCCACGCCGGATTCATGGCCGTGGGGGCCTACGTGTCCTCGGTCTTGTCCGTTCTGCTCTTCGCCGAGGGCTCCGTGTTCGGCGAGGCCCTTTTGCCTCCGCACCTGGCCGTGTTCCTGTTTCCCTTCATCCTGGTCGCGGGCGGGGTGGCCGCCTCGCTGGTGGGCCTTCTGGTCGCCGTGCCGTCGTTTCGCACCCGGGGCGACTATCTGGCCATCATCACCATCGCCGCCGCCTACATCGTCAAAAGCACCATCGAGAACATCAACGCCATCGGCGGGGCCAGGGGTTTCATGGGCATGAGCAAGGTCACCGCCGCCATGAACACCACGGCCGAACTGCCCTGGATGATCATCTGGGTCTTTCTGGGCACGGTGTTCTCCGTCTGGCTCATCCGCCGCTTCATCTTCTCCACCCTGGGCAACGGGGTCAACGCCGTGTGCCAGGACGAGATCGCGGCCGAGATCATGAGCGTGAACACCAACCAGGTGAAGATGACGGCGTTTATGGTCTCCTGCGGGCTGGCGGGCATCGCCGGGGCGCTGTTCGCCCACGTGTTGGGCTACGTGAACCCTGGATCGTTCACCATCCTCAAATCCACCGAGGTCATGGTCATGGTCTATCTGGGGGGCATGGGGTCGCTGTCGGGCTCGGTGCTCTCGGCCATCCTGATCACCCTGCTCATGGAGGCGCTTCGGCCCTTGCAGATCATCAAGTGGATCGTCATCCCGCTTCTTTTGGTGCTTCTCATGCAGTTTCGTCCCGAGGGAATCATGGGCAACCGCGAGTTGGCCAACATCTTCCCCGGCTTGAAAAAATTCTACAGACTGAAGGGGTAGGGCTCGTGGCGCTTTTGGAAGTCAAGGACATGACCCAGTACTTCGGCGGCCTGTGCGCGGTCACCGATTTCAGCGTCACCTTTGCGGGCGGCGAACTCATGGGGCTTATCGGCCCCAACGGCGCGGGAAAGACCACGGTCTTCAACCTGATCAGCGGATTCTACCAGCCCTCGCGCGGCGACATCGTCTTCAAGGGCAAAAACACCCGGGGACTTAAGCCCCACAAGGTCACGGGCCTGGGCATCGCCCGGACCTTCCAGAACATCCGGCTGTGGTTCGACATGTCCGTTTTGGACAACATCCTGGTGTCCCAGTATTATCATCTGGGCTACAGCCTCTGGGATTGCTTTTTGCGCTCCAATCGCTACCTGCGGCGCGAAACCGAGATGCGCGCCTGGGCCATGGAGATCCTCGAAGCCCTGGATCTGGCCCAATTCGCCGATGAGCTGCCGGGCAACCTGCCCTACGGCATCCAGCGCCGGGTGGAGATCGCCCGGGCCCTGTCCACCAAACCCGATCTGCTCATGCTCGACGAGCCCGCCGCCGGACTCAACTCCTCGGACGTTGAGGGCTTAATCAAGCTCATCGCCTGGATTCACAAGGAATTCAAGCTGTCCATCTGGATGATCGAGCACCAGATGGACGTGGTCATGAGCCTGTGCACCTGGATCAAGGTCATCGATTTCGGGGCCACCATCGCCGAGGGCACGCCCAAGGAGATTCGGGAAAACCCCGTGGTCATCAAGGCCTATCTGGGAGACGACGCCATCTAGCGTCGCTTGGCATGAGGTTGGCCGTGACTTCAGGTCGCGCGCCTGAAGCGGTCGCCGCATGCGGCCGGACGTGGCCAGACGCGACCGGACGCGCCGCTCCCGGGTGGGCGGCTGCCTGGCCGGGAACTTTGCCTCCATCACTCAAGCTGGAAAACGCGCCGCATTGCCTGACGGCGCGCCACGGGACCACAGCATGCTTCTTTCCGTCGAGAATCTGCACGTCAAATACGGCAACATCGAGGCCCTGCACGGCATCACCTTTCATGTGAACCGCGGGGAGATCGTCACGCTCATCGGGGCCAACGGCGCGGGCAAGACCACCACGCTTCTGACCGTCATGCGCCTGCCGCCCCCCGAGGCCCCCAAGGTCACCCAGGGCGATATCCGTTACGACGGCCAGAGCCTGCTTTCCGTCGAGACCCACGACGTGGTGCGCAAGCTGCACATGGACCTGGCCCCGGAAGGCCGCCGCATTTTCGGCAACCTCACGGTCATGGAAAACCTGAACCTGGCCACCTACGCCCGTACGGACAGCCCCGAGGCCAGGGCCAAGGATCTGGACCGGGTGTTCACCCTGTTCCCGCGCCTGTCCGAACGGCGCAAACAGCGCAGCGAGTCCCTGTCCGGCGGCGAACAGCAGATGTTGGCCGTGGGCCGGGCGCTTATGACCGGCTGCGACTTCATCCTGCTCGACGAACCGTCCATGGGACTGGCGCCGCTACTCATGTACGAGATGTTTCGGACGCTTAAAAAGCTCAACGAAGAGGGCATGACCATCCTGCTCGTCGAACAAAACGCCAAGGTGGCCCTGGATTTCGCCCACCGGGGCTACGTCCTCGATACCGGCGAGATCGTGGCCCAGGGCTCCTCCGAGGAACTGCGCCACGACCCCATGGTCAAAAAAGCCTACCTGGGCGGCTAACGCACGCGAAGCGCGCCGAAGTTTTTTGGAGAGGGGTCCAGGGGGGAACCTTTTTTTCAAAAAAGGTTCCCCCCTGGTCGCCGAAGGCCCCCCTAAAATTTATCCAGGGCCTTGGTTACGGCGGTTTTGAGTTCCGCAAAGGCGCCTTCGAAGCCTTCCTTGAGGTCGTGTAGGGCGTCGGAACCGCCCTTGCGCAGGAGGGTGAGCCTGTAGCGGGCCTTTTCGTATTTGCCGAGCATCTTTTCCAGGTCGGCGGCGTACCGGTCGAAAAACGCCGGACCCTTTTTCTCCGCCTCGGCCTTGCTTTCGTCGATCTTGGCCTTCCACTTGGCCAACTGGTCTTCCAGACTGACGCCGAATTGATCCTTGTCGCCCATGTCTGACCTCCTTGATCCCGCCTGCGGCTGGCGGGACTGTTTCCACTGCACTCCGTATATCCCAGAAACGGTTGAGGCGAAAGTCCGGCGTTCGGACGACGCGCAGGCCGCCATTGACCCCGGATGGCCTACCGGGTAGTTTCCCTGGTTCGGAAAAATGCTGTCAAAATAACCGGCGAACGCGGTCATGCCGCGCCCGCCATGGCCCGGAGAAGTCGCCATGTCCCGATACGAGGCGGTCATCGGTCTTGAGGTGCATGCCCAACTGCGCACCAAAAGCAAAATCTTCTGCTCCTGCTCAACGGCCTTTGGCGCGGACCCCAACGAAAACGTCTGCGCCGTGTGTTCCGGCATGCCCGGCGTGTTGCCCGTGCTCAACGAAAAGGTCGTGGAATACGCCGCCAAGATGGGGCTGGCCGTGGGCTGCCGCGTCAACGCCACCTCGGTCTTCGCCCGCAAGAACTATTTCTATCCCGATCTGCCCAAAGGATATCAGATATCCCAGTTCGAGACGCCGATTTGCGAGCATGGGCGTCTGGCCGTCACCGTGGACGGGGCGGAAAAGGTCGTGGGCATCACCCGCATCCACATGGAAGAAGACGCCGGAAAGAACATCCATTCCGCCACCGAAAACGCTAGCTATGTGGATTTGAACCGCACCGGCGTGCCGCTGATTGAAATCGTCAGCGAGCCGGACATGCGCAGCGCCGAGGAGGCCGTGGCCTATCTCAAGGCCCTGCGGTCCATCCTGGTCTACCTGGGCATCTGCGACGGCAACATGGAAGAGGGCAGTTTCCGCTGCGACGCCAACGTGAGCCTTCGGCCCTTCGGGCAGGCGGAACTCGGCACCCGGGCCGAGCTTAAAAACATGAACTCCTTCCGCCATGTCCAAAAGGCCATCGAATACGAGATCGAACGTCAGGCCGATATGTTGGACGACGGCCAAGCCGTTATCCAGGAGACCCGCCTCTACAACGTCGACAAGGGCGTCACCGCCTCCATGCGCGGCAAGGAGGAGGCCCACGACTACCGCTATTTCCCGGACCCCGATCTGGTGCCCCTGGTGGTGACCGAGGCCCAGCTCGCCGCCTGGGCGGGCGAGCTTCCCGAGCTTCCCGTGGCCCGGCGCGACCGGTTCGTCTCCCAGTACGGCCTGACCCCCAAGGACGCCGACGTGCTTACCGCCGAGCGCGACGTGGCCGATTATTTCGAGGAAGCCGCGCGGCTGTGCAACGAGCCCAAAAAGGCCGCCAACTGGATCATGTCCGAGCTTTTGCGCGAGCTCAACCAGGCCGCCGTCACCGCAGCCGCCTGTCCCCTGCCTGCGGCGTACCTGGCCAGCCTCGTCACCCTGGTGGAATCCGGCAGGATCAGCGGCAAGATCGGCAAGCAGATTTTTCCCGAAATCTTCGCCAGGGGCCTTGACCCCAAAACCTATGTGGACCAACAAGGGCTGTCGCAGATTTCCGACTCTTCGGCTCTGGAATCCGCCGTGGACAAAATCCTGGCCGACAATCCGGACGAGGTGGCCGCCTACAAGGCAGGAAAAACCAAGCTGATGGGGTTTTTCGTGGGCCAGATCATGAAGGCCACCAAGGGACAGGCCAATCCCGCCCTGGTCAACGAACTGTTGGGCAAAAAGCTGGCGTAGGCTGCCGGGGAGAGGGCGCCGCCCTCTCCCCGGACCCCTCTCCCGCCGGGGGAAATCATTTCCCCCGGACCCCCTGGACAGGGGATGCAGAGGGGGCGTCATGTTTGGATAAAAGATGGGTGCCTGCGTTACAAACGCTCAGGTTGGAAAAGAAACTGACGCGGACAGCAGCATGTCTAGGCCGGGCGACGGGTTTGCGCGCGGGGCGGCGGCTGCGCGAAGCGTTGCTGGCGCCGACCCGCGTCGACAAACCCCGAGCCCGGCCATAAACCCTGTTCCCGAGCCCGGCCATAAACAAACCGCTGTGGAGACCCCATGACCGACCACATTCAGTTTTCGGAAATCAAACAGGCGCTTGTCCTCCTGGATCAGCGCATTCTGCCGAACCGTGAGGAATATTTTCTCTGCAAGACCACCCAGGACGTGATCTACGCCCTGCAGACCATGGTGGTGCGTGGCGCTCCGGCCATCGGCGTCACAGCGGCCTACGGCTGCTGGCTGGCCCTGCGCCAGGCCATGGACCAGGCCGGGCCGGGCTGGCGGGTGCGGCTGGCCGAACTCCTGCGCGACCTGGAAGACGCCCGTCCCACGGCCGTAAACCTGCGCTGGGCCGTGGAGCTTATGCGCGCCGACGCGGCCGCTGCGGGCGAGATCGGGGCCGAGGAACTGTCGGCCCGCTGGCTGGCCAAGGCCAAGGCCGTGCATGCCGAGGACATCGAGATCAACAAGGCCATGGGCCGCTTCGGGGCCGAGGCCATCGACGACGGCGATACGGTCATGACCCACTGCAACGCCGGGGCCCTGGCCACGGCGGGCTACGGCACGGCGCTCGGGGTGATCCGGGCGGCCATCGAGCAGGGCAAGCGCATCAAGGTCATCGCCAACGAGACCCGGCCGTTTTTGCAGGGCGCACGCCTGACGGCCTATGAGCTGCACAAGGACGGCATCGATGTCACCGTGGCCTGCGACAACGCCGTGGGGCATCTGATGAAGCGGGGCATGGTCCAGAAGGTGGTGGTGGGCGCGGATCGCATTGCCGCCAACGGCGACGCGGCCAACAAGATCGGCACCTATACCGTGGCCCTTGCCGCCAAGGCCCATGGCGTGCCGTTTTACGTGGCCGCCCCGGCCAGCACCTTTGACCTGCGCATACAAAGCGGAGACGAGATTCCCATTGAAGACAGAACGCCGCGGGAGGTGACGCACATCGGGGACCACCAGATCACCCCCGAGGGCGTACCGGTCTATAACTACGCCTTCGACGTGACCCCGGCCGGACTCATAAGCGGCATCGCCACGGAAAAGGGGCTCCTGCGCGCCCCCTATGTGCAGGCCATCAAGGAAAAAATCGGGTCCGTCTAGAGGACTTTCCTGTGAAAGGACGCGACTGCCCCGAGTGCAACACACTGCCAAAAGAGAGGATCTATGGCGCTGAATGAACGCATCATCACCGAGGCCATTCTCACCGAGTATTTCGAGAAGTTCAAGGAATGTCTGGATCTGGATGTGGCCATTGTGGGCGGGGGGCCGTCGGGCCTGACCGCCGCCTACCGGCTGGCCAAAGACGGCTACAAGGTCGCCCTGTTTGAACGCAAGCTGTCCATCGGCGGCGGCATGTGGGGCGGGGGCATGACCTTCAATTATATCGTGGTCCAGGAAGAGAGCAAGCACCTGCTGGAAGAGATCGGCGTGCCGGTGAAGCACTTCCGCGACGAATACTACACCGCCGACGCCGTGGCCTGCACCACCACCCTGGCCTCCCGGGCCTGCCTGGCCGGGACCAAGGTGTTCAACTGCATGAGCGTGGAGGACGTGGTCCTGCGCGAGGTGGACGGCGTCAAACGCGTCTGCGGGCTGGTCATCAACTCCTCGCCGGTGGAGATCGCCGGGCTGCATGTGGACCCGCTGGTTTTGCACACCAAGTTCATCATTGAGGCCACGGGACATGATGTGGAGGTGTTGAAGACCCTGGTGCGCAAAAACGACGTGCGCCTTCTGACGCCGTCCGGGGGCATCGAGGGCGAGCAGTCCATGTGGGCCGAGGTGGCCGAGACCAATACCGTGAAAAACACCCGCGAGGTGTTCCCCGGGGTGTACGTGGCCGGAATGGCCGCCAACGCCAGCTTCGGCTCCTACCGCATGGGCCCGATCTTCGGCGGCATGCTCCTGTCCGGGGAGAAAGTCGCGGCCGAGATTGCCGGGCTGTTGCGTTCCGGGGCATACTAGGCCACAACGGATACCGAAGCGGGAGGGGGCTTGGTCCCCGGCCCTGAAAAAAACGTCCCGGCAGGGACGACACGCCAACGCACGGGCCGGTTTTTCGGCCCGAAAACATGAACAAACGAGACACCATGCCGCCGGTCATCGCCCTTATCGGACGTCCCAATGTGGGCAAATCCACCTTGTTCAACCGCCTGGCGCGGCGAACCAAGGCCATCACCCACGATCGTCCCGGGGTCACCCGGGACCGTCTCGAGACCCGGGCGATCATTGAGGACCGCGAGGTGACCCTGGTGGACACCGGCGGCATGGTCCTTGACGATCCCGACAAGCTGGGCCGCATGGTCATGGACCAGGCCCGCATGGCCATCAGCCAGGCCCATCTGGTGCTGTTCGTCGCCGACGCGAGGGAAGGCCTGACGGGCCTGGATCATGACGTGGCCGAGCTTTTACGCCAAAGCGCCAAGCCGGTGCTTCTGGCGGTCAACAAGGCCGACGGCGAGGAGCGGGCCGGGGAATTCGCCGGGGATTTTTATTCCCTGGGGTTTCCCCTGGTGCCGGTTTCCGCGGCCCATGGCCGGGGCATCCCGGAACTGCGGGAAATCATCGCCGATCTGTTGCCCGATGCCGAGGATGACGAAACCCCGCTGACGGATGAGGAGGCGGCGGCCGCCGAGGCCGCGCCGCGTCCCTTGCGGCTGGCCATGATCGGCCGTCCCAACGCCGGGAAGTCCTCCGTAGTCAACGCCCTTTTGGGCGAGACGCGGCTCATTGTCAGCGATGCGCCGGGCACCACCCGCGACGCCGTGGACGTGGCCTTCACGCGTGGGGGCACGTCGTATGTCTTTGTGGATACGGCCGGGGTGCGCAAGAAGGCCCGCATTGACGACGAACTTGAGCGCCATACGGCCACCCGGTCCCTGCAAAGCGCCAAGCGGGCGGATGTGGCGGTTCTGGTCATCGATGCCGTGGGCGGCGTGGGCATGCAGGACAAAAAGCTCATCGCCTTTTTGGATAAGGAAAAAACGCCGTTTTTGGTGGTCATCAACAAGATCGACCTGATCCCCAGGGACAAGATGCTGGAGCTTAAAAAAGACATGAAGGACGAACTGCGCATCTGTCCCCATGTGCCTGTGCTCTACGTCTCGGCCCTGCGCAAAAAGGGCCTGGACCGAATCCTGGACACGGCCCGGGCCATGAAGGCCGAATGCGCCATCCGGGTGGGCACCGGTGAGCTCAACCGGATGATGCGCCAGGTGTTGGACAAGCATCAGGCCCCGGTGATCAAGGGACGTCGCGCCAAGTTCTACTATCTGACCCAGACGGCGTCCGAGCCGCCCACCTTTGTCTTCTTCGTCAACGACACCGAGCGGGTCCGGCCGTCCTACGCCAAATACGTGGAAAACCAGTTGCGGCGGCTTTTCGGACTGACCATGGCCCCGCTGCGGATTCTCTTCCGCTCCAGCCATACCTCTAAAGAATAGGCGGCGTTCCGGGGGAGATTTCCCCGGAAAGGCATCGCTTCTCTTCGCAGATCTTTCGTCCGGCGCGAATGCGTCCGGGCGGGGGAGGGCTTTGTTGCGCCTTCTGCAAAAAGAGTTCGTTGATTTACACGGGGTGTGGCATCTGGTAGTTTTGCCATGGAGAACCGGATATCCCTGCCCGCGAAACCCGCCACAAGGCGGCGTGGCGGTCGGCGGCAGTCGTGACGCGCGGCAGGCCTTGGAGTGCGGCATAGACCGCAACATTTTGAAATGTACGGAGGGCGCCATGAGATCAAATGCTTGGGGAACTCTCCCCCCGGTTTTTCTGATTTTGGCCCTACTCATCGGATTTTCAGGTTTTTTCCCTGCCACCCCGGCCCATGCCCAGGATCCTCCCCGCACGGCGGATGACGACCACGCCAGGCGGCTGTATGAACAATACAAGGCCAGCCAGGAGCGGGAAAAGGCCCTGGAGGCGGCCAGGCAAAGAGGCTTGAGCGACGCCAAGGGCGCCGCCTACGGCACCTTTGGCGGGCTGGGCGTCGATACGGAGGCCCTGGCGAACGCCACCAGGGCGGCCCAGGAGGCCGAACGCGAGCGGGAGCGCCAGCAGAAGCTGATCAAGGCCTGGGACAAGAAGTTCTCCGGCCGGTATGGCGATCTCAAGGAGACGTCGTCCCAGGCCCCGTTGCCGCCCCAGTCCGGTGACAAGCCCTATAAGGACAGGATGGACATGCGCCTGAAGTGGTTCCCCTACAATCCGGCCACGCCCGCAAAGCCGCCCACCCCGGGCTACACCCCCGGACGGCCCACGCCGGGCTACACCCCCAGTACGGTGAAGGCGCCGCCGTACCCGCCGGGATCTTCGCGCGGGACGCCGCCTGCCGCTCCGCCGGACAAGCCCAAGAGTCTCGGGGCGGGAATCCGGCCTTCAGACGATTACCGGGACACGAACAGCGGCAGCGGCGGATCAAGCGGCGGTGGCGGCGGCGGATATTGAGGCGGCTTGGCCATGAAGACCCGGGCCATCCTCCTGTTGCTTGTGCTTTTGGGCCTTGCCCGCAGCGGTCAGGCGGCGGGATTCCCCGAGGCCCCGGCAGGCTTGTCGCCGGGTGATGCCTGTTTCGCGGCCACGTCGGATGGCCCAGCGGACTCCGCCGAGGTGCGTCAGGCGGTCATGCTGCTGGCGGCCGGGTATGATCCTGGTCGCGTCGTGGAGTCGCTACGCATCATGCACCCCCTGCACGGGGCGCTTTTGCCCGCCGATCTGGCCCCGCCCCTGATCACCTGGGTCGACGCCCATCCTCAGGTCGGTTTCTGGCTGATATCCTTTCGGATTTCACCGTCCCGGGCGCTGTATGTCCTGTGCCGGGAGCCGTCCTATGAGCCGCCCGAGGCGGTGTGGAAGCCCGTTCGGGCCGCCTCACGGCGCCATGACGTGCCGATCACCGTCTACGGGATCGATGCCGAGACCTTAGAGGTCGTTTCCCAGGACGTGGTTTCCGTGGCCACCTCCCGGGACAGGGTCGACGCCCTGGTCATGTACCGGCAACTGCCGCCGGTTTTTTCCCAGGCCCAAAACCGCCTGGACCTTCTCGGGGGGCGCCTTGGCGATCCCGCCTCGCCGAAGCCGCCCCGGACGCTTTTCCAGGGCGTGCCGGGATGTGTGGGCTGCCACAGTTTCTCTCGTGACGGCATGGTGTTCGGCATGGATCTGGACCACGCCGGGGACAAGGGGGGATACATCCTGGCCGGGACGCGCCGGGACATGGATCTGACGGCGGGGGAACTGCTCAGTTGGAACGATTTCCCCAAAATCGATGACCGCCAGACCACGGGGCTGTATGCCCGCATCACCCCGGACGGGCGGCAGGTGATCGGCACGGTCAACGAAATCGCGTTGTTGATCAAGATGGATGATCCCTTCGCCTCGCAGCTTTTTTATCCGTATAGGGGCATCCTGGCCGCCTATTCCCGGGCGCAGGGGCGGTATTTCCCCGTGCCCGGGGCGGACGATCCCGGCTACGTCCAGACCTGCCCGGACATCCGTCCCGATGGGCGGCAGATCGCCTTCGCCCGGACAGCGACGCAGTGGGAGTTGATCCAAAAGCTTGGAACCGGGCATGTGTTTGCCCTGCCGCAGGCCTCCCTCCACGAACTCAACGCGGCCTATCCCGTGCAGTTCGACATCTACCATGTCCCCTTTGACCCGGACCACCGGGAGAGACCGGCGGTGGCCGAACCCCTGCCCGGGGCCGACGGCAACGGCATGAGCAACTACAATCCGCGCTATTCCCCGGACGGCCGATGGATCGTCTTCACCCAAAGCCGACATGGGCTTGTGCTGCAACCCGACAGCCGCCTGTACGCGATCCCGGCCACAGGCGGCGTGCCGCGCCGGATGACGTGCAACCTGGGGCTGATGAATTCCTGGCACAGCTTTTCGCCCAATGGCCGCTGGCTGCTTTTCGTGTCCAAGGAGACGGGCGCGGACAGCCGCATCTGGATCACGCATTTCGACCGCCAGGGACGCGACAGCGTGCCGGTCATGCTGCACCGGTTCGGGGAGCCCGGCCTAGCCTGCAATGTTCCGGAATTCGTGGACCGCGCGGCCGGGGGCATGGAGCGGATCAGCTTTCCCGCGCCGTGACAGGCCAAACGCGAAATGGGCACGGGGGCGGCCGCGCCGTTTGGTTGTGAAAACGGTTGCCTCCGAGGCGGTTGCGGCATAATCATGAAGCTGGGTCCACGCGCCGTACGGTTTGGCGGCCGGGAGGGCGCGGCGACAGGCGCGCCGCCTGGGCGTGTGCGGTCATGAAATTGACGTATCGTCCGGCGGGTGTTGAAGCGCCGATAGGTTTCCCGTCAATGAACCAATTCATGGAGACAGCTATGCTTGGCAAAAATGGTCTTCTCCGGGGATGCCTGTTGCTGGCCGCCCTGTTCATCGCCTTGACCGCCGTGTCCTGCGTGGAGGTGGCTGACCCGTATTACGGCGATCCCTATTATTACGGCCCGCCGCCGCCACCGCCTCCCCGATACGGAGGCGGCGTATATTACGGTGGCGGCCACGATTATCAGGCGGATGAAAGGCGGCAGAGCCGGGGACGCCAGAACTGCAACGCCCAGTGGAGCAACTGCGTGGCCGTGTGCAATCAATTCCCCAATCCTTCCCAGCGGGCCATGTGCATCGCCAGCTGCAACAACGGCCTCAACCAATGCATGAACAGCTTCTGACGCCGGGGATGCGGACGTAACGGGAAATTCCTCGCCGGAAAACAGAGCAAAATGGGGCGGGCGGTCGGATGGCGGTATTCGGCCGCCCCTGTCGTTTCCCTATGTCCCTTGGCCGGGCAAAGCGGTGTCATTGATGGCGTCGCGGGGGTGCCGCGCGGGAAGGGAGGCTGCCGCCTTCGCAAGGTCGGGGCCGGGCCGGTGTCGTTTACAGCCGGGGAAGGGCCGGGTCGGATACGCGGGATGGATTTGGCCGGGGCCGGGCGGGCTGAAGAAAAGCCGGGACGCGGCGGGCAAAAAGATTCGCCCTTTTCCGCGCTTTTTCCGGTGACCGGAGTTCTCCCCGTGGGGCGCCCGCCTGGGCTTGGGGAACGTTCGCGCGTCTGGGCGAATCAGGGGGCGCTCAGTCGCCCGTTATGCGGGATGGAATTAACGTCTGCTACCCTCCGTTGCCGGTTGCGCCACTCTGCAGGGGGCCTTCCCCGGCATTGATTCCTTTCTAGTCCGGCCATAGGCCGCTGTAAAGAAAAATGAGTCCCCGCGATTTCGACGGTTTATGGACATTCGCCTGACGTTTTCGCGACAGCCCCTTTTTTCTACCAGATGGCCCACAACACAAGGGCGGAGGCGGCCCCGGCCAGGGCGTCGTCGATCATGACGCCGTAGCCGCCGGGCAGCCAGCGTTCCGACTGGCGGATGGGCGGCGGCTTGGTCATGTCCAGGATGCGGAACAGCACAAAGGCGAGAAGTATGGCCCATGGCTCGGCCGCGGACAGGGGCAAAAGGGCCATCCATTGCCCGAGCACCTCGTCGATGACCACGGGCCCCGGGTCTTTGCGCCCAAGGAGGGTCTCGGCCCGGGAGGCGGCCATGGCCCCCAGGACGAAGACCAGGGCCAGAACCAGGAGTCGGCCTGCCGGACCAAGGGGCAAAAAGACCCATGGGGCGGCCAGGGCGGCCACGGCGGACCCGGCCGTGCCCGGCACGACAGGGAACCTGCCCACGGGCCCCAGGGTGGCCGTCCACAGGGCGAGGCGATCCGATACCGACATGGGGGGGGTGGTGGAGGTCATGGACAAGGGGTACACGGGACCGGGCGGCCAGGCAAGACGGCGGCCCCGGCGGGCGGGGAGGCGTGGCCGCCTTGCTCCGGGGTTGTCTTTGCGCTCGAAATGTGAAAGGATTTTTGCCTGCGGCCAGCGGCCGCATTTCCCCATGGAGGAGCGTCAATGATCGCGCTTGGAACGGCTATTTTTTGGCTGGCCCTGTATGTGGCCGTGTTTTTTGCCTATTATCAGTATTATTTCCGGCCCAGGATCTTTTTGCTCATGCTCGACGAAAAAGCCTATTTGGAGCACTACCTGGACAGGCTGCCGCACATGAAAAACCGTCCGGGCGAACGTCTGGGGATGGTGGAGTTCCTTATGGACAAGCGCAGCGCGTTTGTCCGGGAAAACCGCATCTTCATGGCCACCGCGACCATCCTGGTGATCCTCGGCCTGGCCTTCTCCGCCAACTGATTCCCCGCGACCCGGCTGGGCGTCGCCTTCCGACCCCGTGGCCGCCTCTCCTGAATTGGGAGGAGGCCCCGGTGGCTTTCGTTCGCCTTCCCCGCGACCCGGCGGGGTGGCGTCTTTCGACCCTGTGGCCGCCTTCCTTGAATCGGGGGGAGGCCCGGGGGACTTTCGTTCGCCCGGCCGTCATCGGCCTTCCGAGGGCGCTGTGACGTGGACCGACCGCCCCGGGACCGTCTACGCAGGGACGCCTGGCGGCCGTTTCAGGCCGCGCCGTCATCTTTTCCGGATACCGAGCTTTTTGATGCGCGAATCGAAGGTGGAGCGGTTGACCCCGGCCTTTGCGGCCGCCTGGGTGATGTTCCAGTGGCATTTTTCCAAAAGGGCCAGCACATAGCCGCGCTCCACCTCTTCCCAGGTCTGCTCGCACATGTCATGCGCCGGGGCGGCTGCCGCAGGACGGCCGGGGTCGACCGGCGTCTGGGAGAGGTCGGCAAGGGGGGCTGGCGTCGACAGGATGGCGGCGGGCAGATCGGCGTCGTCGATGGTGTCGCAGGGCAGGGTGGCCAGGAGGTAGCGCACCAGATTTTCCATCTCCCGGATGTTGCCTTTCCAGGGATGGTCCGTGAGGCGGCGCAGGGCCTTTGGGGTGCATTTTTTCGGGGCGATGCCCATGCGCTGTGCGTCGCGGCGCAGGAAATAGTTGAGCAAAAGGGGGATGTCGTCGCGGCGTTCGCGCAAGGGGGGCAGGGACAGGGGCAGGACGTTGAGGCGGTAGAACAGATCCTCGCGAAACGTCCCGGCGGCGATGGCCTGGCGCAGATCCTTGTTGGTGGCCGAGATGATGCGCACGTCCACCCGCTTGGACCCGGTCCCGCCCAGGGGCTTGATCTCGTTTTGCTGGATGACCCGCAGGATGCGGGCCTGAAGGGACAGGGCCATGTCCCCGATCTCGTCGAGAAACACCGTGCCGCCCGAGGCGGCCTCGAAAAGTCCGGTCTTGTCCTTGTCCGCGCCGGTGAAGGCCCCTTTGCGGTATCCGAACAGTTCGCTTTCGAGCAGGGTGTCGGGGATGGCGCTGACGTTTTGCACCAGGAAGGGGCCATTCTTGCGGTCGCTTTGGCGGTGGATCTCCCGGGCGGCCAGTTCCTTGCCCGTGCCGGACTCGCCGGTGATGAGCACCGGAAAGTCAGTTTTGGCGTAGTCGCGCAGGGATTTTTGCGCCGCCAAAAAGGCGTCGCTTTGGCCGATGAAGGCGTCGACGTTGAGGTCGGCGATCATGCGGCGCAATTTTTCGTTTTCGTCCCGCTTGTCGGCGAAGGCCAGGGCGTTGCCCAGGGCGATGGCCCCGATGGCCACCAAGTCCTCCATGAGCTCCAGGTAGTCCTTGTGCAGGTTGAGCCGGCTGCCGCCGTGGGCGGTGTCGATGATCTCCACCGCTCCATAGACCCGGCCGTCGCGCAGGATCAGGGGATAGCACAAAATCAGCGTGCTTTTGACGTCGAGTCCGGCCTCGACCTCCCGGAAATGGCGCTTGTCCTTGTAGGCCTCGGCGATGGTCATACGGCCGTTGTCGATGACCCAGCCCACGATGCTCTGGGCGCTTTTGGGGATGACGTAGCCTGCAATGTCCGCGCTTTGCGAACCCACGGCCGCGATGCACCGGTACCCGTCGTCCTCGGCGATCCACAGGGAGCCGCGTTCGACATTTTGCATTTCGAGCAGGGCCGAAAGAAATTTTTTCTGCAACCGGCTGGTGTCGAGCTCCTCGAAGAGGGCCTTGTGGAATTCGAGCGCCTGGGATTTCATCATCTGCCCTTGGTCTTGTGGTTCCGGAAGGCGGCACGGCTGTACCGACCCCTTTTCCAACCTATGTTCCCGGGTGGAAAATGACAAGGGGGAATGGCCGGTTGGGAGGTCTCGTCGGCGGTTTCGGGAACGGCCGCCCTTGTCACCGGACGCGGGGCAGGGGTATAGGCCACGATGTGATGATCCGAGAGGACATGCCCCTCGTGCCTGGACGGCTCGCCGCAGTTTTCCGACGGCGTCCGCCCGGTCGCCCGGGCGCTTATGAACCGCGAAACCGTCGCCGAAAAAAAAGAGGAGCCGCATGATCAGCACCACGCTTTTTCCCGGACGCTACGTGCAGGGCCCAGGCGCCCTGTCCCGCCTGGGCAGGGAACTGGCCCGCCTGGGGGATCGGCATTTTCTCATCTGTTCCCCGCACCCCCTGGAACATCTGCTGCCCGCCGTGCTGCCCGGGGTGCAACAGGCCGGGGCCGTGCGCACGGAACGCTTCGGCAGGGAATGCACGGACCAGGAGATCGAACGCCTCTCGGGCCTGGTGCGGGAGTTCGGCGCCCGGACCGTGACCGCCGTGGGCGGCGGCAAGACCCTGGACGCGGCCAAGGCCGTGGCCGCCCGGGTCGGGCTGCCCGTGGTCGTGGTCCCCACCATCGCCTCCACGGATGCGCCGTGCAGCTCCGTGTGCGTGGTCTATTCCCCGGACGGCGTTTTTTTGCGGGCGGATGTGCTGCCGCGCAACCCGGACGTGGTCCTGGTGGATACCGAGGTCATGGCCCGCGCCCCGGCCCGGTTTCTGGTGTCGGGCATGGGCGACGCCCTGGCCACCTGGTTCGAGGCCGACTCCTGTCGCAAAAGCCGGGGCCGCAACATCGCGGGCGATACGGGTTCCATGACGGCCCTGGCCCTGGCCCGGCTGTGCTATGAGACCGTCCGGGACTTCGGACTGTCCGCGCGCACGGCCTGCGAGGCCGGGGTGGCGACCCCCGCTTTGGAACGGGTGGTGGAGGCCAATACGCTCTTAAGCGGCCTGGGCTTCGAGAGCGGGGGGCTGGGCGCGGCCCATTCCATCCATAACGGCCTGACGGCCCTGCCCGCCGTCCGGGGGCTGCACCATGGCGAGAAGGTGGCCTTCGGCGTGCTGGCCTCGCTGTTTCTTACAGACGCCCCCCTGGCCCTTGTGGACGAGGTCTACGCCCTGTGCGCCAGCCTTGGCCTGCCCACCACCTTTGCTGATCTGGGCCTTGCGGGCGTGTCGGACCAGGAACTGCTGCGCGTTGCGGAAAAAAGCTGTGCGCCGGGGGAAAGCATCCACAACGAGCCGGTGGAGATATCCCCGTCCCTGGTCCAGGCCGTTCTCAAGGCCGCCGACGCCGAGGGACGCCGCCGCGTCGGCGCCCGCGTCGGCCATGGTCCCGCCGGTTCGCCGTCGCGCTGATCGAGCCCGCCTTCTCGTTCGCGCCGGGGGAAACGCAACGGAGTGGTTTCCCCCGGGCACATGTCCGCCTGGAACACGCCATACCCGCTCCTCAAAGATAGGTACGGTTTCTCCCTGGCCTGAGGCCGCCCGCCGACGAAATCCTCCCCGCATTTTGCCTGCCGCCTGCGCTTCACATCGGCGCGCGGATCGAGTCTTCTCCAGAGTGAGGCGAAAAATGCATCCGTACATGGACGGACGCCGCATGATTTTGTACATGAGGGCATGAAGAAAGTGCGTTCTGACGAAGGAGGCCCCCATGCTTCGGAATTACTCGATATCGAGTCGGCTTTTTTGTCTCCTGGCCCTTGTGGCGCTGTTTGTTGCGGCCGTGGTGTGGGCATTCTACGGGGGAATAACGAGCATGAAGGAGGAGGCCGTACGCGAGACGCAAAAGGCTATGCTCGACGGCCAGAAGCAGAAGCTCCTGGTGGGGACGCATGCCCTGGCCCTGGCCTTGGGGCAGGCTGTCGGCGCTGTGGCGGACCCGGCGGGGCGGGTGGAAGCGATCCGGGGCATGGTGGACCCCATCCGTTTTGAAGACGACAAGTCGGGGTATTATTTTGTCTACCAGGGCACGGTCAATGTGGCCCTGCCGCCGAAAAAAGAGGTCCAGGGCAAGGATCTTGGCGAAAACAAGGACTCGGGCGGGGTGTATTACGTTCGCGAACTGGCGGCCCGGGCCCGAAGCGGCGGCGGGTTCGTGGAATACGTGTTCCCCAAGCCCGGCCAGGGCGACCAGCCCAAGCTCAGTTATGCCGAGATGATTCCGGGCACGGACATGTGGATCGGCACGGGCATCTACATCGACAACGTCGACAAGGAAAAAGCCCGCATCGCCGGTGTCCTGGACGCATCCACCTCCTCCATCCTGCGGGCCATCCTCGGGGCCGTGGGGGTCGTCTTCGCGATCCTGGCCGTGCTGTGCATCGCCATCACCCGCAGCATCGTGCGGCCCATCCGGGAGGCGGCCACGGCGGCCCAGGATATCGCCTCGGGAAATCTCGACGTCCGCCTGAACGTCTCGGGCAAGGACGAGGCCGCCCGGTTGGAAATCGCCCTGAACACCATGGCCGACGCCCTGCGCGACAATATCCGGGACATCACGGCCAAGACCGCCCTGGCCGAGGAAAAGGCCAGACAGGCCGACCAGGCCAAACTTCTGGCCGAGGAGGCCTCGAATCGTGCCGAGGCGGCCAAGTCCGAGGGCATGGCCGATGCGGCGATGCGCCTGGAGTCCGTGGCGGCCGCCATGACCGGCTCCACCAAGGCCCTCTCCGGCCGCGCCGAGGCCATCCGGTCGCGCACCGTGCATCAGCGGGACCGCATCCAGGAGACGGCCACGGCCATGGAAGAGATGAACGCCACGGTGCTCGAGGTGGCCAAAAACGCCGGCCAGGCGGCCACCGAGGCCGAATCGTCCAGGAGAAAGGCCCAGGAAGGGCAGAACGTGGTGGACGGTTCGGTGACCTCCATGCGGGCCATCCGGGAACAGGCCCAGAGCCTGTCCGCGAACATGACCGAGCTTGGGCGCATGGCCGAGGACATCGGGCGGATCATGACCGTCATCCTGGACATCGCCGACCAGACCAATCTTTTGGCCCTAAACGCGGCCATCGAAGCCGCCCGGGCCGGGGATGCCGGACGGGGATTCGCGGTGGTGGCCGACGAGGTCCGCAAGCTGGCCGAGAAGACCATGGGGGCCACCAAGGAGGTGGGCGACAGCATAAACGCCATCCAGAACGTGGCCAGGGAAAACGTGGCGGGCATGGAGCGCACGACCGAGGCCATCACCGAGGCCACGGAACTGTCCGGAAAATCCGGCCAGATGCTGCGGGAGATCGTGGACAGCGCCCAATCCTCGGCCGGACAGATCAACAGCATCGCCACGGCCGCCGAGGAGCAGTCCGCCGCCTCCGAAGAGATCAACCGGGCCATCGAGGAAATAAACGGCATCGCCCTGGACATCACCTCGACCATGGAGGAAACCGTGACGGACATCCATGCCCTGACCGAGCAGGCCGACGCCCTGCGCGGGGTCATCGGCAGCCTCCTGGAAGATGCCGGACAGGGGGGGAAGGGGGACCGCCGGTCCATCCGGTGAGGCGCGCGCCATGATGCGCCCATGCCGCGCCCGGAGAGGTGCGGGAACAGGGACGTGTATGGTTGCGCCGTTGGGAAAGAGGCCGTATCCTGCTTATGGTGGAACAATGACGTTGTGAACTGACCGGGAAATCGGGAGGCGCACAGACCAATGAACAGACACCCCCTTGTGGCCGGGCAGTTTTATCCCGCCGGGCCGACGTTGGCCACGGACGTGGCGGCCTTTTTGGCGCTGGGCGGTGCGGCGCGCGAGGAGCCGACCATTCTGGCCATGGTTCCCCACGCGGGATATGTCTATTCCGGGGCCGTGGCCGGGAAGACCCTGGGCCAGGCTAGGCTGGCGGACACGGTGATCCTTTTGGGACCCAACCATACCGGCCGGGGGAAGCGGCTGGCGGTGTGGCCTGACGGAAAATGGGAGATCCCCGGCGGCGGCCTGGATGTGGACGAGGATCTGGCCCAGGCGTTTGTAGCCGCCGATTCGCGTCTGACGGCGGACTATGCAGCGCATCTGGGGGAGCATTCCCTGGAGGTGGTCATTCCCTTTTTGATGGGCAAAAATCCGGCCACGCGCATCGTGCCCATGGTGGTGGCCGAATTCAATCCCACGGTTTTGGCCGACGTGGCCGTGAGCATGGCCGGAGTCATCAAGGCCCGGCCCGGGCCGGTGTCCCTCGTGGTCAGCTCGGACATGAGCCACTACGTGAGCCATGACACGGCCAAAAGCCAGGACGCCATGGCCCTGGCGGAGATCGCGGCGCTTCGGCCCATGGGGCTTTTTTCCGTGGTCAGGGACCGGGGCATCACTATGTGCGGGGTGTTGCCCATGACCCTGGGGCTTTTTTTGGCCCTGGAACTGGGGGCGCGCACGGCCGAGGTCACGGCCTACGCCACCTCGGGGGAGACCTCCGGGGACATGCGGCATGTGGTGGGATATGCCGGAGTGCTGGCGTCGTAGGGGCCTTTGCCCCTTTGCCTTTCCCGCCTGGCGGGACCAACCGGAACAAGGAGACGTGCCGTTTTTTTAGTCCAACGCCAACATGGAGGTGGTGCGTATGAGAGCGAAACTGACGGGGTGTTCCCTGCTTGCGACGTTCGCCGTTGTGCTCGTGTATTGTGCGACGGCTTTTGCCCAGTTGGGCTTCATCCAGCAAGGCCTTGACGCCGTAACGGCGGGCAAGAAACCGGCAGCCGCGCCGGACGCTGCCTCTCCGGCCGCCTCCGGCGGCAAGGTGCTGACCCAGGACACCACCTACACCAACGCCGCCCGCAATCTGCAGTTCACCATCCCGGCCGGGTGGGAGATCGTGGAGGGTAGCCCCGATTCCGAGAGCGTGGGCTTTCGGAACATGAAGACCACCATGGGCTTTTCGTTTCACGCCGAGCAGATGGTGCCGAGCTTCCCCCGGGCCTCGGCCGTCACCGCCGGGCTCAAGCAGGACCAGGAGCGGGTGACCATCAAGAAGCTTTTAAGCGCCAAGCGCCGCGATGACGGGGACGCCAAGAAGAAGTGCGGGGTCATCGGCTGGGAGATCGTGGAGGCCCCCCAGAAAAACGATTTTCAGCGCATCATCTGGCAATGCTATGACGGTCAGAATTTTTACATGAATATCATGGCCTACAGCGAGAACAAGGATTTCGCGGCCTCCGAGGCCACCCTGCGCAAGATCATGGACTCCGTAAAGTTCTGCAAGTAATATCCGCCTCGCGTTCGCGTCGTCAGATCCTGGCGGCGCGAACCCCTACATGCCGCAACGGAGAAACACCCGATCATGAACCGTCCCTTTCGCGGTCCCTGCCGCGCCGTGGCTTCCCTGGCGGCGCTGGCCCTGTCGGCCGTCCTTTTGACTTCCTGCGTCATGGGCTATCCGCCCCCGCCCGCCCTGGTCCTGGCCGAACCCGCCGCCATCCCCGGGGCCGTGTCCACGGCCTGGTGGGATGTGGCCGCCCAGGGATATGCGGACGATGGCCAGGGGTTGGATTTTTCCCGGGCCGGGCTCAAGCCGGTGCTTATCGTTTTGCGCAACAAGACCCCCGGCTATCCCCTCGTCGATCCGGCCGAGGTCCGGGGGATGGCCCCGGGACGGGAATACGCCCCCTATCCGCCGTATCAGGCCGCCGACGTGGCCGAGGCCACCACGGCCTTTGACGAATCGGCCAAGGCCGCCCTTCGCGGCGGCGCGGCCGGGGCGATCATCGGGGCAGGCGTAGGCACCCTGATCGGCGCGGCCGCAGGCGGCGGCGACGCCCTGTGGCGGGGGGCGCTTATCGGCGGCGGCATCGGCGCGGTCACCGGCGCGGCGACCTCCATGCCCGAGGCCAGATATCAACTGCGCCGGGGCGTCCAGACGGAGCTTGAGACGTTGGCCCTGCGGCCGGTCCCTGCGCCCCCCTACGGCCTGACGGCCGGGTACGTCTATTTCCCGGCGAATGCGGGGATAGGCTGGGTGCGGGTCACGGTGCGCACCCAGAGCGCGACCTACAGCTACGACGTGTCCATTGCCGCGCCAGCCCCGGCCATGGCCCCCCGGCCGACGGCGGCCCCGGTCCCCTATCCGGCCTCTCAGCCCGCGCCGTCGACGCCGTCGGCCTCGCCCTCTGCCCAACCCGCCTCGCCCGGCGGCGGATATTCCAACCCGGCCCCAGCCACGGGTTCCCCCGCCCCCCAAGGGGGCGGCAGCTAGCGGTGCGCCCCTGGCGTCCCTAGGCCGCCATCCGACCCGTTCCGCCAACGGTTTCGTCCGGGAAAAGCGGCAGGGTGAAAATGAAGCGCGATCCCCGGCCGGGTTCGGATTCCACCCGGACGGCCCCGCCCAGGCGTTCGGTCTCGGCCCGGACGGCCGCCAGCCCCACCCCCCGGCCGGAGAGCAGGCTGACCTCGTCGCGGGTGGAGAAATCGTCCCGGAAAAGCAGGTCGTAGACCGCCTCCGGCGCCATGCTCCCCGCCGCCTGGGGCGTCACCAGCCCCTTTTGCATGGCCTTGGCCAGCACACGGGCCACGTCGATGCCCCGGCCGTCATCGGACACCTCCAGGCGCACCATGTCTTCCCCGGCCCGGGCCACATGGCAGGCGATGGTCCCGGTCTCGGGCTTGCCCGTGGCCAGGCGCTCGTCCATGTCCTCCAGTCCGTGGTCGATCATGTTGCGGAACACATGCACCAGGGCCTTGACGAACGCCTCCCGGGGGACGCGGTCCACGAACACGTCGTCGCCGGTGACGAGAAGCGGGGCCACGGCCTTTTCCAGACGCTCGGCCAGACCGGCCAGATAGTCGCCGTAGGGGGCCAGGATGTCCTTGACGTTGTGGCGGCGCAGCACCCGCAACTCGGCCAAAACGGCCTCCCGCGCGGCCCCGGACAGAAGCGAGCCCACCCGGCCCTCCAGGTCCAGCAGGGCGCGTTTGTCCACCCGCAGGCTCTCGCTGCCGCCAAAGAACGATTCCCCGAGGATGCCGGTCAGGATGGCCACGTCCCGCTCCAGGATCAGCTCGGCGTCCATGCCGGAAAGGACGTCCGCCAGCGCCTCCCGGGACGGCGGCGGCCCATTGGCCAGGACCGCCAGGGCGTTTTCAAGCTCGTGCAGGGCGGCGGCGGTGTTGTGCAGCCCCAGTTGGGCGAAATCGCCCTTGAAGGTGTGCACCTGACGGAAGATTTCGGCCAGGGCCGTGGCGGCGCAGTCGTCCGCCCCAAGAGCGGCGACATCCGGGCCAAGATTTCCGGCGAACTCCCGGAAGGCGGCCATGGCGGAGAGCACCTCGGACTGCCGGGACAGGGCCCGGACCACCATCTTCACGTTGTTTCGCTCCTCGGCCATCTCCCGTTCCAGGCGCTTTCTCTCGGTGACGTCGGTCAAAATGACCATCATCCGGATTTCGTCCTGGCGACGGATGAGCTTGTACTGGGCGCGTACGGCCCGGTCGTGGATGATCAGCTCCCCGGGCAGAAGCGACAGGAAGACCTTTTGCTGCAGGGGCTTGGCCGCCAGGAAAATGCCGCCCAGCACCTCGTCCACGGTGGCCTGGGTCTCGGAGGGCAGGTGCCGGGCCAGAAGCTCCGGGAAGCGGCGGCCGCCGATCTGCACCCGGAAAAGCTGGACGCACTCCAGGCTGTATTCCTCGGAGATGGCCAGGTCCGCGCCAAAGGACAGAAATCCCTGCCCGGCGTTGTCCAACAGGTTTTTCACGGCCTCGTTGCGGTCGCGCAGTTCGTTGTTTTTGACCTCGATCTGCTGGCGGTGGAGAATCTCCGCCTCATTGGCCAGGCGCAGGATCTCCTGCTGTTCGTTTAACAATTCGATCTGCCGTCCCCGGCCGCGCGACAATTCCAGCATGAAGCGCTTGATGCTGACCACCCCCAGGTAGCTGTCCTCCTCGGTGACCAGCACCATGTCGTAGAGATGGTTGGGGTCGCGGTTCATGGCGATGACCGCGATGGAGGCCACGTCCACGGAGACCTCCACAATGAGCGGGGCCGGGTTCATGATCAGCCGGATGGGCCGGGTCATGAATAGGTCGCGGCCGTAGAGGGAGCCGAGCTTTTGGTAGAATTCGTTGCGCATGATGAGCCCGGCCGGGCGGTCGCCGTCGAGCACGGCCACGCCGTCGGCGTCGGGATGTTCCTTGAAAAAGGCGTGGACCGTGCCGCCCAGGGCCGAGGCCGGGAAGGTCATGGCCTGTTCCACGAGGTTTTTGATGGACTGGTCTTCGCTGGACAGGTCGGCGGGGGTGAAGGCGGCCAGGGTGGCGCTCATGGGATACCTCTTTGTTTTACCGCCGACGTCAGGCGGCCAAGACCTCGGCCACGGCGTCCAGCACCTTGTCGGCCTCACGCCCATAATATATATTATTATATATTATTAACCCATATCCACGCCGCCTAGGTCAGGCGGCCAAGACCTCGGCCACGGCGTCCAGCACCTTGTCAGCCTCAAACGGCTTGGTCAGGTAATGGCGGGCGCCGTTTTGCAGGGCCTCCAATATCTTGGCCCCCTGCCCCAGGGCGCTGATCATCACCACCCTGGCCTCTTCGTCTGCGGCCACGATGCTTTTTAAGCCCTCAATGCCGCTGACCCGGGGCATGGTGATGTCCATGGTCACCAGATCGGGCTTGAGGGATTTGTATTTTTCCAGGGCGTCCTGGCCGTCACCGGCCTCGCCGACGATCTCGTGGCCGGCGTGTTCCAGGATTTCCTTAAGGCTTTTGCGAGAGAGGGCGGAATCATCCACCACGAGGATGCGGGCCATGGCAAGTGCTCCTTTGCGCTGCGGCTAATTGAATATCGGCGACCCAAGGCCGATGAAAAAGGTGAATTCCCCGAACGGCAGGGAAAACGGGATGGCGTAGGCCACGCCCACGGCCCGGATGATGCCGTCGCTTTGGCATTCCGGGGGCAGAAGCTCCAGTTCCACCCAGTCGTTGGACAGCTTGGAGAGGAAAAGCCCGTTTTGCACGTTCATGAATTCCCCCAGGGCGTCCCGGGCCAGGTCGTCGAAGCCGTCCATGGGCATCTTGGCGTACCGCGCCGCGAATTCGGCCATGGCCGGGCCTGAGCCGGAAAATCCGGTGAAAATCTTGAAGCGGCCGTCCATTTCCTGATGCACCAGATGCCCAAAGGGGGTGGCGACCACCTTTTCGGCCCGGCGGATGACGATGCCGGGTTCGATGAAGCGCACCAGATTGCGGGTGAACAGGGCGAAATAGTCGGCATAGACCTCGGGGTCGCCAAGCTCGGGCATCCGGGCCAGGGAGGCGGCCACGGCGTCCATGTCGTTTTCCTTGAGGGCCTCGTATTCGGCGTCGGAAAAGCCCGAGTCGCGGCGATAGGCGGCCAGCACCCGTTCGATGTCCTCGAAGCTCATGATGCCCTTGTCGGCCAGGGCCTGACTGACCAGCAGGTGGCGCTTGCTCTGGCGGGACAAAAGGTCCGTGAGCTGGTCCTCGGTGAGGTAGCCCTTGCCGATGGCGATTTCGCCGAAACGCATGTCGAAGGTGGTCTGGAGGCGGTGGGCGGTCTCCACCTGCTCGGCGGTCATGTAGCCCGCGTCGATGGCCAGGATGCCGATTTTGACCCGCACGGAATCCTGCAGGGCCAGCACCTCGCGCAGTTGGTCAGCGGTGATGTGTTTGTTCTCGAGAAGGTAATGACCGAAGAAGTGGCTGAACATCAGGGGTGCTCTCCTTGTGAATCGGCCGTGCGGCGGGCCGTTGCTCACAGGGAAGCTACGCGCGGCGTGTGATGGTTCCTTCAACTTCACGTGGCGATTTCATGAAGCCGCGCCTCGGTTCGCCATAAAAAACGGGGAGCCTCCCATGGGAGGCCCCCCGTCGCATATTCTTCCCCCGGTACGGGATTCCAAAGGGGCCGTGCCCCTTTGGCTGCCGGAGGCCTTTCTTACATCAATTCCCGTGCCTAGCGCCGGTCCCGGCGATCCCCGCCGCGTCCGCCGAAGCGGTCGCCGCCGCGTCCGCCGCGATCCCCGCCCGGGCGGCGTGCGCCGCCGGTCTTGGGATAGTCGGCGGGGTCGTAGGGGCGGCCCTGTTCCTCGAAGAGCACGGCCTTGCGCGACAGGCGCACCCGGCCGTTGGACTCCACATCCAGAACCTTGACCTCCATGGGCTGTCCGAGCTTGACCACGTCGGCCACGTTTTCCACGCGTTCGGTGTCAAGCTGCGAGACATGCACCAGTCCGTCCAGGCCGGGCAGGATCTCCACCACCACGCCGCAGTCCAGAACCTTGGTCACCGTGCCCTGGTAGTTCCGGCCCACGTCGGCCTTCTGATCGAAGTACATCACGCGCTCTTTGGCCTTTTCCAGGGCCTCGAGGGTGGGGGCGAAGATGCTGACCTTGCCCGAATCCTCGATGTCGATGGAAGCGCCGGTCTCGGCGGTGATGGCCTTGATCATCTTTCCCCCCGGGCCGATGATCTCCCGGATCTTTTCCGGGTTGACCATGACCACGGCCAGTTGCGGGGCGTTGGGCGACAGCTCGGGCCTGGGGGCGGCCAGAACCTCGTTCATCTTGCCCAGGATGTGCTGGCGGGCGTCGCGGGCCTGGTAGAGGGCCTTGCGCATGACCGCCTGGGGGATGCCGGTGATCTTGATGTCCATCTGGATGCCGGTCACCGCGTCGTGGGTGCCCGCCACCTTGAAGTCCATGTCGCCCATGGCGTCCTCGTCGCCGAGGATGTCCGTGAGCACGTGGAACTCGTCGCCTTCCTTGATCAGCCCCATGGCGATGCCGGCCACGGGCTGGGTGATGGGCACGCCCGCGTCCATGAGCGCAAGGCTGGCGCCGCACACCGAAGCCATGGACGAGGAGCCGTTGGACTCCATGACCTGGGAGACCACCCGGATGGTGAAGGGGAAGTCCTCGGAGGAGGGCAACACCTGCTGGATGGAGCGTTCGGCCAGGGCGCCGTGGCCGATCTCGCGCCGGGACGGGCCGCGCAGCATCTTGACCTCGCCCACGCAGTAGGGCGGGAAGTTGTAGTGCAGCATGAAACGCTTGGAGGAGTCGCCGGTGAGCGTTTCGATTTTCTGCTCGTCGCCGGTGCTGCCAAGCGTGGCCACGCACAGGGCCTTGGTCTCGCCCCGGGTGAACAGGCAGGAGCCGTGGGTGCGCGGCAGCACCCCGACCTCGGTGGCGATGGGCCGCACGGTGGTCAGGTCGCGGTTGTCGATGCGTGTTCCCGTGGACCGGATGCGCTCGCGCATGATGGATTTCTCCATCTTCTCCATGAGCTCCTTGGCCTGTCCCTTGAATTCGGGATGCTCGGGATACGCGGCGGCGATGGCCTCCAGGACCGCCGTCTTGACCTTCTTGCGGGCCTCGCGGCGTTCCATCTTGTCGGTGATGGAGAGGGCGGCGGTCATGTCGGCCGTGGCCAGTTCCGTGACCTTGGCGTCGATTTCCGGGTTGATCTGGGGCGGCGTGAATTCGATCTTGGGCACGCCCACCTTGTTCCGCAGTTCCTCCTGGAGGTCGAGCAGGGGGATGATCTGCTTATGCCCCCATTCCAGGGCGTCGGCGATCAGATCCTCGGTCACGAACCTGCCGCCGCCTTCGACCATGACCACGGCGTCGCGGCTGGCCGCGAAAACCATGTTCAGGGTGCTCGGGCCGTTTAAGGCCGCATAGGAGGGGTTTAAGACGAACTGGCCGTCCACGTAGCCCACCCGGGCCCCGGCGATGGGTCCCAGGAAGGGGATCTTGGAGATGTGCAGGGCCGTGGAGGCGCCGGTCAGGGCCAGGATGTCCGGATCGGTGAAGGGATCGGCGGACAGGACCGTGGCGATGATCTGGACCTCGTCGCGGAAGCCCTTGGGGAAAAGCGGACGGCAGGGGCGGTCGATGGAACGGCAGACCAGCACCTCGCGCTCGGACGGGCGGCCGATCTCACGGCGGAAATAGCCGCCGGGGATGCGCCCGGAGGCGTAGGACATTTCCTGGTAATCCACGACCAGGGGAAAAAATCCCTTGTCCATTTCCAGGGTCTGGGTGCAGGCCGTGACCAGCACCACGTTGTCGCCGCTTTGAATCCAGATGGCGCCGTCGGCCTGGTTGGCCAGCCGTCCGGTTTCAATGATGAAGGTGTTGTCGCCGATCGTGGTTTGCAGGCGGGTAGCCGGAGTTCCAAATGCCATAGGGTGTGTTCCTCGTTTTCGGGTCGGGGCGATTCCCGATGCAAAACCCGATGTTGGGGTGTGCCCCCCCAAAAAACTCCGTCAGGCGCGGCGGCCATCGGGACCGGATGGCGGTCCCGCCGCCCGGCGCGCATGGTGAATTTTCGGGGAGGCGGGGGCCGCCCCGCGCGAGGCCGTTTTTCGGCAACGCGCAAAGATGGCCCCCGGCCGGTGCTACTTGCGCAGCCCAAGTCTCGCGATGAGATCGCGATAGCGTTGGATGTCCTTGCTTTTCAAGTACTTGAGAAGCTTGCGACGCTGCCCGACAAGTTTCAGAAGGCCCGTGCGGGAATGGAAATCCTTGGCATGGACCTTGAAATGGTCTGTCAGATAGTTGATGCGCGTGGTGAGAAGCGCCACCTGCACCTCAGGGGAGCCGGTGTCGCCCTCATGCTTCTTGTACTCATCAATGACCTTGGATTTTTCCTCGACGGTCATGACCACAGCGATATCCTCCGTTTGTCGTGTTTTTCGCCTCGCGCGACCCGTCCGTTTCACGCCGGACGGATGCCCGGGAAAAAGCGGAAGCAGGAAGGCCGGACGTTTGCGTCAACCGAGGCCGCGCAAAATCGCCCACCGCATCGCGCCGTCCGTCGCCACCGCCTCGGCGGCGGCCAGGGGTTCGCCAGCGGGACCGAGGAGCAGGGCCTTGTCGCCCGGGGCCGCGCCAGCGGCGTCAAGCCGCATGCCCCGGGCCACCTTGGCCGCATCCTCCGCCCCGAAACGCACCCGTGGCCAATCCGCAAGCGCCGCCTCAAGGGGTAAAACCCTCTCGGGCAGACGCGCGGGCTCGGCCAGCACCTCGGCCAGGCCATGGGCCTGGTCCAGGCGAAACGGACGGCTGTACTCCCGGACAAGGGTGGTCATCACTGCGCCGCAAGTAAGTCGCTGCCCCAGGCTGTGGACCAGGGAACGGACGTAGGCGCCGGATGAAACCCGTATCCGGAATTGAACCGACGGCAGATCCATGGAAACGATCTGCGCGTCGGAAATCTCGACCTCTTTGGTCTTGACCGGGGTCATCATGCCCCGTCTGGCCAGTTCATACAAGGGTTTTCCCTGGTGCTTGGCTGCAGAATAGGCCGGAACCTCCTGCATCTGGCGGCCGTTTGCGGCCGCGAGCTCGCGAAGCACATCCCCCTCGGTCACCGACTGCCAGGAAAATTCTCCGGTCACGGTCCCCTGGATGTCGTAGGTGTCCGTGGTCAGGCCCAGGCGCATGCCCGCCAGATAGACCTTGTCGTCGTGCAAAAACGTGGCGACCTTGGTGGCCCGCCCCAGTAAAACCACCAACACCCCCTGGGCCAGGGGGTCCAGCGTCCCGGCGTGGCCGATCTTTTTTTGCCCGAGCTGGTACTTGATGTCGTTTAGGCACGCCGTAGAGGTCGGCCCCGAGGGCTTGTCGAGAACCAGCACGCCATGCTGCTGGGTCGGTTTCACGGGGCTAGACATGCGCGATTGGCGCTCCAAGCGACGCTCCCACGGCTGCGACCAGCGTGGCCTGGGCCGCGTCCAGCGGCCCGTCCAGGGATCCGCCCGAGGCGTTTTTATGACCGCCGCCGCCAAATGACGCCGCCACGCGCTGCACGTCCACATTGCCCACCGAACGCAGGCTGAACTTCACCTGGCCGCCCGGCAGTTCGCGCACGGCCACGGCCGCCTGCACGCCGCGCACCCGCAGCGCCCAGTTGACCAGCCCGTCGCAGTCCTCGACCGAAGTGCCGGTGCGGATCAGCGTCTCCTGGGAGATGGCGATGGCGCCGACGCGACCGTCGAAGTGCTGCGTCATGCCGCCCATGACCTCGGACCACAACCGGATGCGGGACAGCGACCACTGATTTTTCAGGCGGGCGTTGGTCTCGCCCACGTCGAGTCCGGCGCGCAGGATCCGGGCCGCCAGTTCCAGGGTCTCGGGCCGGGTGGAGCCGAAGGTGAAATCCCCGGTGTCCGTGACCATGGCCACGTACAGGCATTGCCCCAGGCCGCCGGTCAGGGGCACGCCGAGTTCGTCCGCCAGGGCCGCCACCATTTCCCCGGTGGAGGACGAGGTGGTGTCCACCCAGTTCAGGGCCCCGAAGCCGGGATTGCCCAGGTGGTGGTCGATGACGATGAGTCGGGCCGGGTCCACGGCATGCTCCAAAGGCCCCAGGCGGGCGGCGTCGCCGCAGTCCAGGGCCACGGCGAAGCCGTAGGCCGTCGGCAGGGCGGTGGTCCAATGCCCGGGAATGTCCATCCAGGAAAACTGGCCGGGCAGGGGCGAGGCGTTGGCCATGGTGAAACGCTTGCCCAGCCGCGACAGGATGTGTCCCAGGGCTGCAGCCGAGCCCACGGCGTCGCCGTCGGGATTTTCGTGGGAGAGGATCGCGATGTCGTCGTGTTCGCGAAGGATGCGCGCGATATCACGCATCGGGGTGGGCATAGACCATGTCCTCAAGAAAGGTGTCGCGCGCAAAACGCAGTTCCGGAACGAATTTGATCTTGAGCCGGTGGCCCAAAAGTCCGCGCATATAGCCCTTGGCCTGCTCAAGCCCGGCGGCGGCCTGGGCCTGGCGTTTCTCGTCGCCGGTCAGGGTGTAGAGCACCTTGGCCACGCTTAAGTCGGTATTTAAGGCCACGCCGCTTATGGTCACCAGTTCGAGCCGGGGGTCTGTCACGTCTTCCACGAGCATCTGGGCGATTTCCCGCATAATCAGGTCGGAAAGCCGTGTGGAGCGCCGGGAGGTCGCCTGTTTCATAATCACTATCCTTGCCGACCCCGGGGGGTCGCGCCAGATCAGACCGGGGCAGACCGGGTCTGACCGGTTCAGATCGGGCCGGATCAGACCTGAATGATCTCGATGTCGTCGTAGACCAGTTCGGCCGCGTCCATGGCCACGACCTTGTTGAGCGCCTTCTGCAAAAGCCCCTGCACCCGGGGGGCGTCCGGGGAGACGGTCACGGCGGCCAGGACCAGGGTGTCGTGGGCATCCTGGCGGGCGATCTCGCTTATGGCCACATTGAAGGTGTTGCGCAGCTTCTGCTTGAGGCTTAAGGCCACGCGCCGTTTTCCCTTGAGCGAGTCGTTTCCATGGAGCCGAAACTCCAGGGTCAGGATGCCGATGACCATGGCCTAGGCACCGCCTTACAGGGTGTCCTTCTCCTCCACGGATTCGAAGGCCTCGATGACGTCGCCGATCTTGATGTCGTTGTAGTTCTCAAGACCCACGCCGCACTCGTACCCCTTGGTGACTTCCTTCACGTCGTCCTTGAAGCGCCGCAGCGAGGCCAGCTTGCCGGTGTAGACCACCACGCCGTCGCGCAAAAGGCGGATGCCCGCGTTGCGGGTGAGCTTGCCGTCCAGGACGCCGCACCCGGCCACCAAGCCGATCTTGGGTACGCTGAAGGTGTCGCGCACCTCGGCCTGGCCGAGGTACTGCTCCCGGATGACCGGGGCCAGCATGCCGGACATGGCGTCTTTGATGTCGCCGACCAGCTTGTAGATAATGTCGTAGAAGCGGATGTCCACGTTCTCGTGGTCGGCCACGTCCTTGACCTTGACCGTGGGCCGCACGTTGAAGCCGATGATGATGGCCTGGGAGGCCGAGGCCAGTAGGATGTCGGACTCGGTGATGGCCCCGGTTCCGGCATGGATGACGCTGACCTTGACCTTGCCCGTGGACAGTTTGTTCAAGGCCTCGGTGATGGCCTCAAGCGAACCCTGCACGTCGGCCTTGAGCACCAGGTTGAGCGTCTGGGCCTCGGCGTCGGGCCGTGAGGCCAGGAAGGTCTCCAGGGTGACCTTGGTGGCCTTGCCCAACTCCCGTTCCCGCTGTTTGATGCCGCGGGCGTCGGCGATGCGCCGGGCCACCTTGTCGTCCTCGACCCCGACGAACTCGTCGCCCGCCACGGGCACGCTCTCAAAGCCCTGGACCTCCACGGGCATGGCCGGGCCGGCCTCGCGAATCTTTTTGCCCTGGTCGTCGAACATGGCCCGCACCCGGCCGCTGACCACGCCGCAGACGAAGGCGTCGCCCTGCTTGAGGGTGCCTTCCTGGATGAGGATGGTGCCGATGGGGCCGCGACCCTTGTCCAACCGGGCCTCCACGATGTGGCCCCGGGCGCGCTTGGAGGGGTTGGCTGAAAGTTCGAGTACCTCGGCCTGCAACAGGATCATCTCCAAAAGGGCGTCCAGGCCGATTTTCTGCTTGGCCGAGACGTTGGCGAAGATGGTCTCGCCGCCCCAGGCCTCGGGCACCAGGCCCAGCTCGCCCAGTTCGCGCATGACCCGGTCGGGGTTGGCCTCGGGCTTGTCGATCTTGTTCACGGCCACCACGATGGGCACGCCTGCGGCCTTGGCATGGTTCACGGCCTCGCGGGTCTGGTCCATGACCCCGTCGTCGGCGGCCACCACCAGGACCACGATGTCCGTGACCTGGGCGCCGCGGGCGCGCATGGCGGTGAAGGCCTCGTGGCCGGGGGTGTCCAGAAAGACGATCTCGCCGCGCGAGGTGCTCACATGATAGGCGCCGATGTGCTGGGTGATGCCCCCGGCCTCGCCGGAGGTGATGTTGGAGAGCCGGATGGCGTCGAGAAGCGAGGTCTTGCCGTGATCCACGTGGCCCATGATGGTGACCACGGGCGGCCGCGACCGCATATCCTCGGGGTTGTCGGCCTCCCGGTCGAGCAGGAAATCCTCTTCGGAAAAGCCCACTTTTTCCACTTCGTACTCGAATTCGCCAGCGGCCAGGATGGTGGTTTCTACATCCAGGGACTGGTTGATGGTGACCATGGCCCCAAGTCCCAGAAGCACCTTGATGAGATCCTGGGCCTTGATGCCCATCTGCTTGGCCAATTCCGCCACCCGGATGGTCTCTTCCATGCGGATTTTGCGCTTGGCGGCCTTGAGCGGCTGGGTTCCGGCCTGGACCTGGGGCTGGACCGGATGGAACTCCTCGCGCGGCTTTTTCCGCTTAAACGACTTGGCCCGGCCGCCGGTGCGATCCTGGATGTCGGGGGTCTTTTTCTTCTTGGCGGCGGCGCTTTTGCGGCGCGATTCCTCGGTTTCCACCGGGGTGGGGGCGAATTCGACGGTGCGGCGGTCCTTTTTGCCCTTTTTCCGGCGCTCCTCCTCGGTCTCGGCCTTGGGAGCGGCGGTTCCCGGGGCGGCGGCGGGGGCTGCCGGGGCGGCCGGGGCGGCGGGCTTGGGCTCGGGCATGGAGATGATGCGCACCTGGGGGGTGGTCGGCTGCTCGCGGCGCGGCTTTTTCTTTTTGCCGCTCCGGGCCTCTTCCTCGGCCTGCCGCGACGCCTCGGACTGGGGCGCTTCGGGGCCTGCGGCCGCCTCGGGGGCCACGGGCTGTGCGGGCTGCTCTTCGATGACCTCGTCCGCGGTGGCGGTCGGTTCGGCCTCGGCGGCGGATTCCAGATCAGGGGCGGCCTCAGAGGGCTGGGCCATCTCCGTGACGGCCTCGGCCTCTTCCACGGCCTCCACCACGGCGGCCGTCTCCATCTCGACCGGGTGGGGCAGGGCGGATTCCGGGGCCTCGGGCTCGGGGGGCGCGGGCTGGGAGATGATCCGGGCCGTGGTCTCCACCGGGGTGTGGCGCGCGGGGCGTGCCTTCCGGGGGGCGAGCTCCTCGGTCGAAACGGCAGGCGCCGCTTCCGGAGTCTGCGGTTCGGCCGTAACCTCGATCACGGGGGGCTCAAGCGGCTCGGGCTCGACAGGCACATGGTCCGCCGGGGGAGCGGCGTCGACTTCGGGGGCGGCTTCGGGCGCCTTGTCCCGGGCGGGCTTGCGCCGCCTGACGATAACGCCGGGCTGGACCTCGGTGTCGATGACCTGGGTCTTGCCCACAAGCGACCGCGCCTTGGCGCGCACCTGCACCACTTCCTCCTCGGTCAGGGCGCCCATCTGGCTTTTGGCCTGAAAGCCCAACTCTCGCAGGAATTGCAGGATTTCCTTGTTGCCGACCCCAAGTTCCTTGGCGAGGTCTTTCACCCGAATGCTGCTCACTTTGGCTTCCCCCTAACGTTTCCTGCCGCGCCCGGCGAATTTCTTGAATTTTTCCCGGCAGACGGGGTTGTCGCAGACATAGTGCCCTCTGCCGTCCATGCGCATCTTTGCGTCATGGACCAGATGCGGCGGCGCTGTCTCGGCCGTGGCCGGGCCGCCGGACGCCCGGGACCGATCAACATATCGGGACAGTCCGGCTTTGGGAAACCGGCCCCGGCATATCACACACATGCGCACGGGAACGTGCTTCCCGCCGCAGTCTCCATTTTCGGGCCCCGTTGCACTCATGGGGCGGCGTCCTATTCCCCGGGCTTGGCCACAGGGTCGGCCTCGACTGCCGGGGCGTCGTCCGCCGGGGCCTCCGGCGTCGCAACGTCGGCATCGGCCGCCGTATCGCCAGCCGTGTCGGCAGCCGCCTCGGGTTCGTCACCGGCCGCCTCGTCCGCCGCCGCAACGGCCTCGGGCGCATCGCCCGTCTCTTCGGCCGGGGCCTTGGCCGGGGCCAGGAGCTTTAAGGCCAACCGGATGTTGCCCAAGCGCGTGGGGGTCATGTCCTCGATGCTTGAGAGGGCCTCGTCGTCGGCCTCGATCATCTGCTCAAGCGAGGTGAACCCGGCGGACAAGAACTTCTCCACAGGCATCTCAGCCACGCTGGCCAACTGCTCGAGTTCCTTGCGCGAGGCGTTTAATTCCCCGAAGCGGGATTCGGTGAAAATATCGATCTTCCAGCCCAAAAGCTTGGCCGCCAGCTTGACGTTCTGGCCCTTGCGGCCGATGGCCAGGTTGAGCTGGTCGTCGGGAACCACGACCTCCAGGGTCTTTTCTTCCTCGTCCACGGTGATGCGCGAAACCGAGGCCGGAGACAGGGCGTTTCTGGCGAATCCGGCGATGTCCGGGCTCCAGACCACGATGTCGATGCGCTCGCCGCGCAGTTCCTGGACGATGTTCTGGATGCGCGATCCCCGGATGCCCACGCAGGCCCCCACCGGGTCCACGTCGCGATCCTTGGACATGACCGCCACCTTGGCCCGGGAGCCGGGGTCGCGGGACACGCCCAGGATGCGCACGGTGCCGTCGGCCACCTCGGGCACCTCGCGGGAGAAAAGCGCGCTCATGTAGTCGCCATGGGTGCGCGACACGATGATCTGCGGGCCGCGTCCCTGGGGCAGCACCTCGATGATGAAGGCCTGGACGCGGTCGCCGCGTTTGTAGCGTTCGCGGGGGATCTGCTCTTCCTTGGGCAAAAGGGCCTCGGTGCGGCCGAGGTTGATGATCCAGCCCGAACGGTCCCGGCGCTGGATGATGCCGCTGACGATCTCGCCCTTTCTGTCCTTGTATTCCTCGTAAATGATTTCCTGCTCGGCGTCGCGCATGCGCTGGATGATCACCTGCTTGGCCGATTGGGCCGCGATGCGTCCCAGATCCTCGATCTTGAGCTTGAACCCCATCTCGTCGTCGATCTGCACGTTGGGGTCGATGGCCCGGGCCTCCTCCAGGGTGATCTCAGCGTCCGGGTCTTCCACTTCCGCGGCGACCACCTTGAACTGGTAGACGTCGATCTCGCCCTGCTCTTCGTTGTACCCCACCTCGAAATCCAGGTGGTCCCCATATTTGCGGGCCACGGAGGAGCGCACGGCCTCCTCGAGGGTGTCAACGAGGAGATCCCGGTCGATGCCCCGGTCCTTGCTTATCTGGTCGATTGCCTTTTTCAGCTCCATGCTCATGGGGTCACCTCCGAGGGTCCATGGAAATGTTCCTGGCCGGGATCTCCTGCCGCATCGGGAAAACGGTGCACCAGCCTGGCCTTTTTGACGTCGTTCCAGGCAAAGTCCACGGCGGTCTGTTTCGGTCCCGGATCGGCCGTCATGGTGAACGCCTCGCCTGCGGCCCCGGTCAGGATTCCCCGGAACCTCCGACGCCCTAAGCGGGGCGTCAGAAGCGTCACCTCGATTTCACGGCCGATGTGCCCGGCGAGTTGGCCGGGCGTGAAAAAACGGCGCTCGATGCCCGGTGAAGAGACCTCAAGCACATAGGGGCCGGGCATGATGTCTTCCACGTCCAAAAGATATCCGGCATGGCGGCTGACCGTGGCGCAGTGGTCCACAGTCACTCCGGCCTCGCGCTCCGTCTGCCCCTGAGCCGCCCGGGCCTCGGGGGACAGGTCGATGAAAATACGCAAAAGTTCCCGATGCCCGGCCGAGGAGAGTTCGATTCCCCAGGGGATGAGTCCCTCGGCGGCGAGAAACGGGGTGAGAAGCTTTTCGATCCGTTGGGCGCGTTCCTGGATGTCCATATATCCTATAAAATACGGGAAAGTCGGCTCGCGAGCCGTGGCCCGGCAAAAAAAAAGTGGACCCAACCCGCTGGTCCACCTCTCCTCGTCACACATAAAAACGCCAGGGTCGTCAGAGGCTTAGAAGCTGGAGCGGGCGACGAGGATCGAACTCGCGACACCAAGCTTGGGAAGCTTGTACTCTACCAGCTGAGCTACGCCCGCTCGAATTGATGAAATTACCCGGTGTGGAGTTTTTGTCAAGGGGCAAGATGCCCCGGGGAGCCCCCGGGGTTCCCCCGATGGGCGGAGGCGGGCGCCGACACGCCCGGGCGCAGCAACCCGTCCGGACGCAAGACATCCCTTTTTCCGGGGAGTTGCGTGCGGATGCCGGATGTCGCTTCAGGGTTGCCTTTTTTGCCCGCGATGTATAGAAGTAATTGGTTGTCGGCACGCTGCCCCAGGGCGGCATGCGATTTAAAACAATCAACCCAAGGTTTTTTCATGGACCCTGACGGTAGTCGGCCCCGAAAGGCCGCGCGGCGCCAGCGCCGCGACCAGACCATGTCCCGCGCCTTTTCCCGGCCGCGAGGGATGTCCTGGTCGCTCCCGTTTTCGGACGGGTCCGACTAAGCCTTTCCCCTCCCGGTTCGCCAAAGGCGCGGCCAGTTCCGCAGCCTGTAATTCCCTGTGCAAGGGAGGCGAACCATGCCGAACACCCTTCTGGCGAAATTTCCCATGGCGACGTCCGTCCCGGGCGTTTCCGACGTTTCGCGCGATGATCGCCGGGATGCCGTCGACGTCACGGCCCTGATCCGTTGCGCCGCAAGCGGCGAGCATCCCGGCGTCACGGCGCAACGCCTGTGCGCCGCCTTCGAAAACTCCCGCGAGGGCGACTCCCCCGATCCCGGCAGGGCGGCCCAGGTGGCCCGGCGGGTGTTGGCGGCCCTGGCCCCCGAGCGCCGGGCGGAAATCTTCGCCCACCTGACCGTGCCCGCCCAGGTGGCCACGGCCCAGGCCATGACCCGGGGCGAGGTTACGGCCCTGGTGTCGGCTATGCCCCACGACGACCGGGTGGATCTGCTCAAGCGCATCCCGGCCGAATGCCGCCAGGCCGTGATGCCCGCCCTGGCCCAGGCCGAGCGCGAGGACATCCGCCGCCTGTCCTCCTACGCCGAGGGCACGGCCGGGGCGGTCATGACCTCGGAATACGCCTCCCTGAATCCGGAGATGACCGCCCGGGAGGCCATCGAGAAGCTGCGCCTGGAGGCCCCGGACAAGGAGACCATCTATTACGCCTATGTGGTGGACGCCGCCCGGGGGCTGACGGGATTCGTGTCGCTTAAGGATCTCATCCTGGCCCGGCCCGAAAGCCGGGTCTCGGACCTGATGAACCGGGAGGTGATCTTCGCCCGGGCCGGTGACGACCAGGAAGAGGTGGTGAAAACGATCTCCCGCTACGACCTGCTGGCCCTGCCCGTGGTGGACGAGAACGGGGTCTTGGTGGGCATCGTCACCCATGACGACGCCATGGACGTGCTGCACCAGGAGCACACCGAGGATATGGAGAAGTTCGCGGCCATCGGCGGCAGCCACGACGGCCAGGCCTACCTGCGCACCTCGGCCTTCGGGCATTTCCGCAACCGGGCCTTCTGGGTGGTGATCCTGGCCGCCCTGGGGCTGGTGTCCGGGCTGATCATCAGTTCCTTCGAGTCCACCCTGGCCAGTCTTTTGATCCTGACCCTGTACATGCCCATGATCGCCGCCGCCGGGGGCAACGTGGGCAGCCAGTCGGCCACGGTGGTCATCCGGGCCCTGACCCTTGGCGACGTGAAACCCCGCGACGCCCTGCGGGTCTTTCTCAAGGAGTTCCAGGTGGCGGCCATGCTGGGCGGCATCCTGGCCCTTCTGGCCTTCGCCAAGGTGTCGTTTCTGTCCCACGGGGCGGTGTTGCCAGCGGGCGTGACCCTGGCCAAGGTGGGCCTGGTGGTCGGCCTGGCGCTGTGCGCCCAGGTGGTCACGGCTACCATCCTCGGCGCGGCCCTGCCGATTCTGGCCGTGCGCCTGGGGCGCGACCCGGCCGTGGCCGCCAGCCCCTCCCTGACCACGTTGGTGGATATCACCGGGCTTCTGCTCTATTTCGGCGCGGCCAGGATCATTCTGGGCGTGTAGCCGGAGCGCGGCGCGAAGCCGGGGCCGGGCGGGGAATCCCCGTCCGGCCCTTTTTGTTGCTACGGACCTGTCTCGATCCCGAGAATGGCGGCCAGAAGATTCGTCATACCGAGCACGCAGTCGTTCCGACCTGGGGCGTCGGATGTCACAGCAGTTCCCGTCCGGACGGTCCTCCCCAGCCCACGGCCTCGTGCCGGTTGTCCGCAGTCACCCGGGCCAGCAGTTCGGCCAGAGACATCTTCGGGCGCTGCCGCACTTTCATGATCATGAGCCCTTCCGGCGTGCGGTCGATGCGCACTGCATCGCCCGGGGAAAGCCCGGCCTCGGCGGCCAGGGCCTTGGGGATGCGCAGGCCGAGGCTGTTGCCCCGGCGGGAAACGAGGGTTTCCATAACGCCTCCTCGGTGAGTGGGTTGTCCGCTCCGGCATGGATGTGCTTTGCATATTCGGTGACCGGCGTCATCATGGCCGCCAGCCGGAAGGGATTGGCCTCAACCTTGCGGCGAGGACGGTTGCCATGTACCGTTGTCACATGATTCCGTGAGGTATGTCCGGTCATTATCGGAGGATGTATGGGGTATTTTCTCTTTGTGGACGAAAGCGGACATGACCGCCGCGAGGCGCCGTACATGGTGCTGGCGGGAATCATTGTCGAAGATCGGAATATCTGGAACCTCATCCAGGCGATACGCAGGGCGGAAGAAGTCTTTTTTGGTATGCGGATCACCAAGGGTGAGCTGGAACTGAAAGGAAAAAAGCTCCTGAAAAGAGACCGTTGCACGGGAAAATGGCACAATTCTATTGTAATTTTAGGCAATTATGCTATATTTTCTCCATCAAAAATGATGGAGGCGATCATGAGCGAGCGCAATTCCAAAAAGCCCGGTATTGCCGACTACGTCGTGTCCCATCGCAGGCACAAGGAATGCTTTCTGGATGAGATTGATCGCCTCATTGATTGGAAGCCGTTTGAGAAGCTTCTTCGAAAAAAGCTCAGCCGAGTCGTCAATGCCGTTGGTAATCCTGCATATGCACCGTTGCCGATGTTTAAAATCCTTCTGCTCCAGAGGTGGTACAACCTGAGCGACGCGGCGGTGGAGGAATGCTTGTACGATCGGTTGTCCTTTGTCCGATTCGTGGGCCTTTCCCTTGATCATGACGAGGTGCCCGATTCCTCGACCATTTGCCGGTTTCGGCAGAGCCTGCTTGAAAAAAACGTCTTGAAGCGGCTTCTGGACAAACTCAACCATCAACTCCAGCGGCGCGGCTTACTGGTACGTGAAGGAGCCATCGTGGACGCGAGCGTCATCACCTCCTCGCGCCGCCCCCTCAAAGTAATCGATATTCTTCCCGAAGATCGCGAGGAAGATGACGACGAGGCGTCGGACGTAACCATCAGCTACTCCGATGACGCCGATGCGGCCTGGTTGCGCAAAGGGAACCGGGCTTATTACGGCTACAAAGTCCATGCGGCCACGGACAGCCGGGACGGCTTTCTCCTCGGCGGCCATGTCACGCCCGCCAACCGTTCGGATACGCAGGAATTCGTGGATATTCTTGATGAGATTGGCCCCATGCCAGGGGGCCGCATCTATGCGGACAAGGGATACAGCAGCCAGTTGAACAGGCATGTGCTCCAAGCTCGGAGACTTGCCGACGGCATCATGCATAAGGCCGCTCGCAACCGTGCGCTGAACCCCGCCGAAAAAGCGGCAAATCGTCAAGTTAGCAGCGTCCGGTCGAAGGTGGAACGGGCTTTCGGAACGCTCAAAAGAAGTTATGGCTTCTTCCGGACGCGTTACCTGGGGGTAGCCAAGGTTGAACTTGAATTTTTACTCAACGCTATGGCTTTCAACTTGAAAAAAGCGGTGCTCAAAGCGGGATGTTGAGGAACACTTACGCTAAGGAGTGACGAACGCCGCCTCAAGGTGAAACAAGATCAGCGCTGTCGGCTAAACGACGGCGGAAACAGACGACCGAGACCTTTCGAGAGAATTCCGTAACGACATCAGAGGATTGTGCAGCGGTCTCGAAAAGGAAAACATACAAATATGCATTGCAGTTTCCGGATTATGAACCAGATGAGCGCACGAGGTTGGCAAGACGCTGTTTGGAAAAGGGTTTTTCAAGTCGAGGAAGTGAATGCAATGAAGTCACAAAATATGAATTGACAGCTCTTGCACAGGCAAAGATTGCATATGTGAAATATGTTTTTGACGTATGCAGAAGATCTAATGTTAAAGCTATAGGTAGTATTGTAGATAGATCGTCGGCGATCCCCCAAGGGGCCGATTATCTCAGGAAGGACTATGCTTACCTCTTTGAAAGGTTCTATTATTATCTTGAGAATGTACATCGATCTGAAATGGGATATATCGTTTTTGATGAGCTTGACAAATCACAAAGCCATATCCTCCTGGATCAAATGGAAGCGTATTTCATTAAAACGAAGAAAGGACGTGACCGGGCGGCAAGGATCATTCCGGAACCGTTCTTTGTCCACAGCGATATGAGTAGTCTTGTCCAAGTCGCTGATATTTTGGCATATGTTTTGTCGTGGGGGAAGGTGCTTCCAACAAAAGAATCCTGCCGCCCAGAACTTGGGGAGGTGGCACAAAGGGCCGTGGCCTTGCGAAGCGATGCCAGACGTGAAATCGCAGAAATCAAGAAAGGGCAGGAGTCGATCATCTATGGATTCGCATTGATTGAGAATCTTTGCGCCGGAGGAAAATAAAAAAGGCAATGCCGACTTGCGCCAGCAAAGCCTCCAGCTAAAAGATAGGTAGGTATCGTTTTTCTGTCAAGACGATTTTCTGCCTCCTCACTTTCCCGCCTTTCCGGGCTCATCGCCCCTCATTGTTTTTCGTCTCCCTGACGTTTTCACCGTTGGTCCGCCCCTTGCATCCCTCCCGGTCGAGGAGGACTCCTTCCATGGACATGAGCATGTACAGCGCGCTTTTCGGGGCTTTAAGCAACGAAAACCGCCTCAACATCAGCGCCAACAATTTGGCGAACATCAACACCACCGGCTACAAGCGCGACCAGGTGTCCTTCCACGACACCTTCGTGCGCTACGCCCATGATTATCACCCCGACCCGCGCGGAACCATCCGCGAGGAAGAGCTTCTGCCCGAGGCCGAGCTCATCGCCAAACCGCGCCTGTCCATGCAGCAGATCGACTTCTCCCAGGGGGCGCTGCAGGCCACGGGCAACACCTTCGATCTGGCCATCCAGGGGCCGGGATTTTTCCGGGTGCGTTCTCCGGACGGGGACTATCTGACCCGTAGCGGAGCCTTTATGCGCGGCCCGGATGGAACGCTCATGACCGACCAGGGCTATCAGGTGCTTGGAGAGGGAGGCGCCATCGACATCCCGGCGGGCAAGGTCATCACGGTGGCCGGAGACGGCCAGATCTCCGTGGACGGCGCGCCCGTGGGCACGCTGGACCTGGTAGCCGTGGCCGAGCCCGAGACCCTGGAGAAGTACGGGTCCAACCTCTACCGGGGGAATGATGGCGCAGCCATCCAATCCCAGGCCATCGATCCGGCCCTGACCCAGGTGGTGCAGGGCTATCTGGAAAAGCCCAACGTGGAGGTGGTTTCGGAGATGGTGTCCATGATCGAGACCCAGCGGACCTTTGAGGCCTACCAGAAGGTCATGACCACCTCTCAGGAACTTGACACCCGGGCGACCAGGGTCGGTTCGGACAAATAACGCAGGAGGTTGACGCGTATGATGCGTTCTCTTTGGACGGCCACCACCGGCATGGTGGCCATGCAGATGCAGATAGACACCATGTCCCACAACCTGGCCAACGTGAACACCATCGGCTTCAAAAAGAGCCGGGCCGAGTTCGAGGATCTCATGTACCAGACCCAGGCCGTGGCCGGCACCGAAATCGCCGGCGGCGACCGCCTGCCCACCGGCCTTCAGGTAGGCCTTGGCGTGCGGCCCACCACGGTGCACAAGTTCTTTACCCAGGGCGATCTGCAAAACACCGGCAACCAGCTCGACATCGCCATCGAGGGCGACGGGTTTTTCCGCCTGGACGTCAACGGCCGCGAACTCTATTCCCGGGCCGGCTCCTTCAAGCTCAACCAGGACGGCACCATCGTCTCGGCCAACGGCTATGTCCTGCAGCCTGAATTCGCCGTGCCCCAGGAGACCAAAAACATCACCATCACCGAGGGCGGCCACCTGGCCTGCCTGGATGCGGACGGCGAGGAACTGGCCGGGGTGGACATCCCCCTCTACACCTTCATCAACCCGGCGGGCTTAAGCGCCGAGGGCCGCAACCTCTATTCCACCACCGAGGCCTCGGGCGACCCCGAGGAACTCAATCCCGGCGACCAGAACGCAGGCATCCTGGTCCAGGGTTTCCTGGAAATGTCCAACGTGGAGCTTGTGGACGAAATGGTGGGGCTCATCGTGGGCCAGCGGGCCTATGAGGCCAACTCCAAGGCCATCACCACCGCTGACGGCATGCTCCAGACAGCGGTCAACGTGAAGCGGTAACCTGCCATGAACAGCACGGGACGTATCTTTGACTCCGCCCGGGCCGCCATCTTTGCGACAGTGGTCTGCCTGGGGGGCGTTTTGTGCGCACCGACGGCCCAGGCCGCCTGGATGCTGCGCATCCTCCCGGCGGCCTGCGCGGACGGCGAGAGGGTGACGCTACGCGACATCGCCGCGCCTGATCCGGGATTTCCCGAAGACGCCTGGGCCATCCTGGGGGCCACGGCCCTGTGGGCCGCCCCTGCGCCGGGACAGTCCCAGACCCTGTCCGGGGCCGAACTGCCGGGCAGGCTGCGGGCCTACCTGAAAGACGCCCCCGTGGAATACGTCCTGCCGATGCAGCTTGTGGTGCGCCGGGGAGGACGGGTGGTCCAGCGCACGGAACTGGAAAATCTCGTCGTCGATTTCTTGACGCCGCGTCTGTCCGGGCTGCCCGGGCGGACATGGCTGAGCGGGGTGGAGACCCCGGAATACCTCTTTTTGGCCGAGCACGACCGGCTGGCCGTGGAAATGGCCGCCGGAAGCACGACCAACGGCCCGGGGCCGACGGAACTGCGGCTGTGCGTGGCCGGCCAGGATGGTCGCACGGTCAGCAAGGTGGCGGCCAAGGCCGTGGTCAACCAGACGACCCGGGTGGCTGTGGCCAGGCGGCCGGTCAATCCCCGCGACGGGGTTTTGACTCAGGAGCTGGTGTCCTTCGAGGAACGCAATCTGGCCGGGCTTCCCGGACGCCCCTGGGACGGCGCGGGCGTGCCCGTGCGCCTGGTGCGCGGCGTGGGGCAGGGACAGGTGATTTTCGCCCAGGACGTGGAGCCCATGCCCGTGGTGCAAAAAGGCGACAAGGTGCTTTTGGTGTACGAAGGCGGCCGCATCCGGCTTCAGGTGGACGCCCTGGCCGAATCCGACGGCGCGCCGGGCGGGCGGGTGACGGTGCGCAACTTGCAAAGTGAACGGAAAGTCATCGCCTCGGTGCGCGACAAGAACACCGTGGTCGTCACCGAAAGGTGATCAAGGGGGATATCCCATGAATCGTACCGCCATCCTGGCCATGATCGTCTGCGTCACCGCCTCCGGCGCGTTGGGCTGTTCTTCGGCGAGCAAGCGGCCCGCCCCGGCGCCGACCTTGTCCGAGCCGGTCTTCCAGGCCCCGCCCGCGGCGGAGAACCCGGGCTCCATCTTCAGCCAGTCCCAGGCCGGGTTCCTCTTCGAGGACAACCGGGCCAGGCACATCGGCGACATCGTCATGGTCAACATCGTGGAGAACTCCCGGGGCAAGAATAAGGCCGAGACCAAGTCCGACAAGGATTCCACCGTGGACATCGGTGTGGAGAACTATTTCGGGAACCGGACCTTCGACGGTTCCCTCACCGGACAACTCGGCGGCCCCAATTTCGGCTTGGTGGGCAACACCGGCCAGAACGCCATGGTCAAGGCCGGGACCAGCAACAAGTTCAAGGCCAAGGGCGAGACCAAGCGCGAGTCCGACGTCAGCGCCTCCATCGGCTGCCGGGTGGTGGCCATTCTGCCCGGCGGGGTGATGCAGGTGGAAGGGGCGCGCGAGACCAAGGTCAACGACGAAAACCAGATCATCGTGGTGCGGGGGCTGGTGCGGCCCACGGACATCGACCCGGACAACTCCGTGGAGTCCACGGCCCTGGCCGACTGCAAGATCGAATACTACGGCGAGGGCGTCTTGGCCGACCGGCAAAAGCCCGGCTGGCTGTCGCGCATCCTCGACAACGTGTGGCCATTCTAACCCCTGCGCACGGACGCGGCAGGCGTTCCCGGACGACGGGAACAGGAATGAAAGAGGACGTTATGGGCGAGATCGTGATTGGAAGACGCGGCGACCGGATGACGAAGTCGGCCATGGGCCGGTGGATGGCGGCGACCTTTCTTCTGTGCGCCTTTGTGTTGGGCGCGACCCAGGCCGTTCATGGCACGCGCCTCAAAGACATCGCCTCGTTCAGCGGTTCGCGCACCAACCAGTTGGTGGGCTACGGCCTGGTGGTGGGGCTGTCCGGCACGGGCGACAAGCGCGGTTCGGAATTTACCGTGCAGTCCATCTACAACATGCTCGACCGCATGGGCGTGCGCGTGGACAAGGCCACGCTCAAGCCCCGCAACGTGGCCGCCGTCATGGTCACGGCCCAGATGCCTATTTCCGCCAAGGCCGGCACCCGCATGGACGTGACCATCTCCTCGCTTGGCGACTCGACCAGCCTGCTTGGCGGGGTGCTTCTGGTCACGCCGCTCAAGGGCATCGACGGCAACATCTACGCCATCGCCCAGGGCTCGCTCCTGGTGGGCGGCGTGACGGCCTCGGGCACGGCGGCCTCGGTTTCCAAAAACATCACCACCGTGGGCATGATCCCTGGCGGGGCCAACGTGGAGCGGACCATCCCCTTCGAGTTCAACCAGCAGGAGGGCCTGACGCTCAACCTGCAGCATCCCGATTTTTCCACGGCCCAGCAGGTGGCCCAGAAGATCAACGACGCCATGGGCGGGGCCTTTGCCGCCGCCGTGGACGGGGCCACCGTAAACCTTGCCGTGCCTGAACAGCACAAGGGCAACCTGGTGCCGCTTCTGGCCAATCTGGAGAATCTGGAGATTCGGCCGGACAACCGGGCCCGGGTGGTGGTGGACGAAAAGACCGGCACCGTGGTGGTGGGCTTAAACGTCAAACTGGCCCCGGCCGCCGTGACCCACGGCAATCTGCAGATCGAGATCCGCGAATCCGCCGAGGTCTCCCAGCCCCTGCCGTTCTCCGAAGGGCAGACCGTGGTGGTGCCGGAGACGGATATCGCCATGCAGGAAGACAACCGCAAGCTCAAGCTGGTGGAGGGCGCCAGCCTTCAGGAACTGGTGCAGGGCTTAAACGCCCTGGGGGCCACCCCGCGCGACCTCATCAGCGTCCTGCGCACCTTGCAGACCTCGGGCTCCCTGCACGCCGAGCTGGAGGTCATGTAACATGTCCGTGGGCCTGGAATCGCCGCTTTTGGCCGCGCCCGCCGAGGCGGGGGTGGATGTCCAGAACAAGCTGCACATGGATTCCCTGGCCAGAACCCTCAATGCCGGGAATACGGATGAGAAGAAACTGCGCGAGGCCTGCCGGGGATTCGAAAGCGCGTTTCTGCAAAAGCTCATGGCCCAGATGCGGGCCACGGTGCCCAAGGACGGCATTTTGCACGGCCCCTACGAGGACAAATACCTGTCCATGTTCGATCAGGCCATGGGCGACAAGCTGGCCGAGGCCGGCGGCATCGGCCTGGCGGACATGATGTATGCCCAACTCAAGGAGCGGGTGGGGCGGGGCAAGGGCCAATCGGACCAGACAGGCCAGACGGGCGCCGGATCGGGTGCGCCGACAGGGCCCGCCAAGGGGGCGACGCTGCCCGCCAACCGTCCTGCGGCCGGAACGGGACTGGACCACCTTCCCACGAAATCGGCCGGGATCCCGAGCGAGCCGCAGCGCATCATAGCCGATCCCGTGTTGGCCCATCCCTCCCATTCCCTGTTCCTCTCCGCCAAGGCCGCCGAGGGGACCGACGCCTCGCGTCCCGGCCGGGATCAGGCCGCCATGGAACTGGCGGCCCCGGTGACCGGGATCATCACCTCGGACTACGGCTGGCGTGGCGACCCGTTCACCGGCAAGACGGCCTGGCATGCGGGCATGGACATCGCCGCCCCCGAAGGGGAAGCGGTTGCCGCCTGCTGGGACGGACAGGTCGTTTTTGCCGGGCAAAAGGGCGGCTACGGCAAGGCCGTGATCGTGGAGCATGAAGGCGGATGGCGTAGTGTTTACGGGCACTTAAGTAGTATCGACGTGCAGCAGGGAGATGTTGTCGCCGCAGGCCGGAAAATTGCAGAAGTAGGGAGTACGGGACGATCCACCGGCCCTCATCTGCACTTCGAACTGCGATACGCCGGGGCCAGCGTGGATCCCATGCAGGTGGGGATCTATGCGGCGAGCGCCGCATCGCAAGGCATAAACGAAGGCGCGACGATGGCGGCGCGCTCCAGCGGGGGAGGAAGTCATGACCTCGAGAATCATCGCCAGCCTGAACAGGCAGGAGAAGGCCCTGGCGCTTTTGGCCATGCTGCAGCGGGAAGAATTTACCCACCTGAGGGTGCTTGACCCCACCAAGGTGGCCGGACTCGAGTTTTCCATCCATGAACTTCTGCGCCAGATCGCGGTGGAGCGCACCGAACTGCGCGCCATCTACGCCACGATTGTTCCCGCCGCCAAGCGCCTTTCCGAGGTCATCCACACCTTCTCCGAGGATCAGCGCCAGCGCGCCCAGGCATTGTATGAGGGCATCGACCGCCGGGAGCAGGCCTGCTCCAGGCAGGCCGAGCTGAATTTCAAGATGGCCCTGGGGTTTTATGACCAGAGCCGCTCCTGCGTCGAATTCATCCAGAAGCAACTTGTCCCCACCAGGAACGTCTATACCGCCGCCGGGCGCTATGCCCGGGCCACGGCCGAGCCGACACTTGTGAGCGGGAGAATGTAATGCCTGGCATCAGCTCTGTCCTCAATATCGCCCAAAGCGGGCTTCGCGCCTCGCAACTGGCTATCGAGGTCACGGGCAACAATATCGCCAACGTCGATACCGAGGGCTACAGCCGACAGGTGCTTCTTCTCGAAGAAGCCATGTCCATCAATTATTCGCCCGGGCAGTTGGGGACAGGCGTTCTGGCCACGCAGGTGGTGCGGCTGTTCGACAAGTTCATCGAATTGCAATACCTGGACAAGTCCTCCACGGCGTCGAGCTACGAGGCCGCCTACGGCGCCCTGCAAAGCGTGGAGGCCCTGTTCAACGAATCCAATACCAGCGGCGTCAGCTCCGCCCTGTCCCAGTTCCTCTCCGATCTGCAGGAACTGACCTTGAGTCCCCAAGACAGCGCCGTTCGGCAGGTGATCGTCGACGACGCGGAAAATCTTCTGAGCATGATCGGCCAGATGGATGCCGATCTGGCCTCCATTCAAAGCCAGATGGAAGACTACATCTCCCAGGATGTGGACCGCATCAACGATCTGGCCCAGGAGATCGCCGATCTCAACGCCCAGATCAATCAGAATACCGTGGAAGGCTCCAACAATCCCAACGCCCTCTACGATCTGCGCGACGTCAAGATTCGCGAACTGGCCTCCATCGTGGACATCCAGTACATCGACAACGGCTACGGAGACATCACCCTCATGACCAAGGCCGGCCACACCATTGTGGACGGCACCTCGACCTTCAAGTTCACGTTCGAGCAGGGAAAGACCACCCAGCAGCTCACCCAGTCCTCCACCTTCGACGGCCAGGCCTACTACGACGGAAACGACGAATATGAATACACCCTGCAGGTGGTGGATGCCGGGAGCGTGACCAGCGGGGCCGGGGCCGCTACCTTCCGGGTGTCCCTGGACGGCGGCAAGACCTGGCTCAAGGACGACAACGGCGACGACATCCTCTATTCCGCCCGTCCCGAGGACGGCAAGGTGCAGATCGGAGAACTGGAAGTCTGGTTCGGCTCAAGCAGCAATCCCGACGATCCCCCGGCCGACGGCAATCTGAGCGCAGGGGACAGCTTTACCCTGGTCCCCAAAAAGGCCATCTACTGGTACAAGGCGGCAGGCACGGCCATAAACGTCACCCCCCAGACCTATGCCAACGGCACCGAGAACACCTCGCGCATCACCGGCGGCTCCCTGGAGGGCTATTGCACCGTGCGCGACGTCAACGTCAGCGCCTACCGGGACCGTCTGGCGGCCTTTACCGAAAGCCTGGTGTGGGAAGTCAACAGCATCCATTCCCAGGGCGCGGGCCTTTCCGCCTTCAGCTACGCCATGGGGTCGTATGCCGTGGCCGATGCCGACACCGCCCTGGGAAGCCGCTCTTCGGGACTGGTTTTCGGGGACAGGCTCTCGTCCGGGGTTTCGAGCATGTATTTCTACGACGCAGCCACCGGCAAGCTGGCCTCGGCGGCGTCCTTCGGCTTTATTGATTTCGATCCCGTGGCCTCGGGGGCGCAGCCCTTCGACCCGTCCGTCCACAGCTTAAACGACGTGGTGGACGCCATAAACAATACCTTCGGCACCTTTTGCACCGCCCAGGTCATCAACGGCGCCCTGTCCGTCACCGCCGACACCGGCTACACCTTCGCCTTCGGCGAGGATTCGACGGGGCTCTATGCGGCCCTGGGCATCAACACGTTTTTTACCGGCTCCACGCCAACCGACGCCGCCGTCAACACCGTGGTGGCCAATGATACGAATTTCCTCAACGCCGGGCACGTCAACGGGGCCGGGGAATTGAACACCGGCGACAACACCACGGCCCTGTCCCTGGCCGGGCTGTCCACGAAAAAGGTGACGATTTCCACCTTCGCCGGCGGGGACACCAGCCAGACCCTGTCCGGATATTACAATTCCCTGGTGGGCCTGGTGGGCGTGGACACCCAGAACGCCGAGTACAATTATCTGTATCAATCCGCCCTGGCCGATGAACTGGCCTCACGCCAGGATTCGGTTTCGGCTGTGAGCCTGGACGAGGAAATGTCCAACCTGATCCGGTTCCAGCAGTCCTACCAGGCGGCGGCCAAGCTCATCAGCACGGCCGACGAGATGTTCCAGACGATTCTTGGGATGAAGTCCTAGTGTTGCGTCCCTTAAAAAATACGCCAGTATTTTTTAAGAAAAAACAAGTCGTTCAGGTTGTTGATTTGAAAAGTCGTGTACGCCAGGTTCGAGGACAAGACCCTAGGGCAGGCACGGGAGGATATACATCATGATCATGCGCGTCACGCAACGGGGGATGTATTCCAACGTCCTGCAGAATATGAACTCCTCCCTTTCCCAGCTCATGGAGTCCAACATCCAGTCGTCGAGTCAACAGCGGATCAACAAGCCTTCCGACGATCCTATCGGTACGGTTCGGGTCTTGAACGGCCGCGACACCCTGTCCTCTCTTGGCCAATACCGCGAGAACATCTCCATGGCCGAGGGCTGGCTCAGCCTGGCCGACTCCACCATGACCTCGGTGAGCACCGTGCTCACCAGCATCAAGGAACTGGCCGAGCAGGCCTCCTCCGGCACCCTGACCGACGAGAATAGGGAACAGATCAGCTACGAGATGCGCCAGCTTTTCGAGCAGCTCATTTCCCTGGCCAATACCACCTATCAGGGCAGTTCCATCTTTGCGGGGCATAAGACCGACACCCCGGCCTTCGAGGAAACCCTGTGGATGACCAGCAACGACGAGGCCCTGTCCGAGACGTCGTTCACCATCACAGGAGACTCGGATTCCACGATCCTGGTGCAGTTCTCCGAATCCGGAAGCCTGTCCGACGTGCCTCCCCCTGCCTTCCGCTATTCCTCCGACGGCGGCGAAACCTGGGCCGAGGGAACCTACAGCGCCACCGCCCCGGCCGGACAGGTGCGCCTGGAACTGGGCGATTCCGTCACCCTGGACCTGGACGCCACGGCCAGCGTCACGGCCAGCGAGGATGAAAACGACACGGACGGCACCTGGCTGTGGATACGCCCCACGGCCGTCTATCAGGGCGACGATGCCGACTCTTCGGAGGTCGACCCCCTCTACAACACCAGCGTCACGGGAACGGCCGACGGCACGTTTAAAGACAACGTGGTGGTCCGTGTGGACGAGGCCGTGGACATGTCGGCCTCCGGGGCCAGCTTCACCTATTCGTACAGTTCCGACGGCGGGCTGACCTGGTCCGAAGGGCACACCTCGAGCGCCATTGCCTCGGGCAGCGCCATGTTACCCATCCCCGGCGGGATATTGACCCTGACCAGCGCCACGGGGGCGGCCATCCCGGCCGGAGGGCAGTTTGTGGTGCGGCCACGCACGGCCGACATCGACGTCCAGATCTCCTCCAACCAGACCGTGACCATCAACGGCGTGGGCAAGGATATTTTCGGCGGCGTGTACGCCGATCCCTCGGGGGACGGCAGTTATGAGGCGGTGACCATTAACGGGAGCCTGACCGCCAATGTCTTTGAAACCGTGGGCAAGCTTGTGGGCTACCTGGAGACCAACAACCAGTCGGGGTGCCAGGAGTGCCTGGCCGACTTGACCGACTCCCAGCAGTCCATCCTGAATTATGCGGCCAGCGTGGGCGGCCGGGAGAACCGGCTGACGGCGGCGGACACCTTCCTGGAAAATCTCGAAGCCAACGTCACGGAACAGGTGAGCAGTGTGGAGGATGTGGATCTGGCTGCACTCCTGGTGAAGATTTCCCAGCAGGAATTGGCGTATCAGTCCGTTCTCAAGTCCTCGGCCACCATTATGGAACTGAGCCTGATGAACTACGTGTAGAGCGATGAGGCGTGCGCAGGGGGGCTGCAAAGAAAGACGCGAGGCCGGGAAATCCGTGGGCGAGCAGCTGTTTCTGTTGACACGGCTCCCAAGTGGCGAATAGACATGCTGTCACGCGGACGGCGTTTCTCGCCTGAGCGAAACCTGTTTCCATCAAACGGGGCATTGATGCTCATACTTACCCGACGCCCGGGAGAAAGCCTGCACCTGGGCGACAACATCAAGATCACCGTGCTTGGCGTACAGGGCAAGCAGATCAAGATCGGTCTCGACGTCCCGCACGACATGCAGGTCTATCGTGAAGAGGTGTACCTGCGGATTCTCGAACAGAACAGGCAGGCCATGCAGGCAAGCGACCAGGACGTTTTCGCCGCGGCGGACATATGGCACAAGAAAACGAAAGAATAATCCAGTCCCGGGTGGGAGAGGTGGGCGTGCCCCCGGAACGGGTCATCCGTTTCCCCAGGGGGCTGATCGGTTTCGAACACCACAAGGAATTCACCCTCATTCATTTGAAGGAGGATTCGCCGTTTCATTTGCTGCAAAGCATGGACGATCCCAAGCTGGGACTTTTGGTGGCCGATCCGTACAGTTTCATGACCGAATACGAGGTGGTGGTCGGCGAGGCCGACCGGCGTATCCTCGGGGTGGACGATCGGCGCAAGGTGGCGGTGTTCGTCACCGTGAGCATCCCCGTGGGGCGTCCGGAACTGACCACCCTGAACTTGAGCGGTCCCCTGGTCATCAACTATGAAACGCGCATCGGGCTGCAGGTTCCCCAAACCGACGCCAAGTATCCCAGCCATTTCATGCCCGGGGCGGCGGCGGGCCAAAATGGAACGCCGTCCGAATCCTCCGAATCCTCCGGAGAAACCGAGGAGAAATAGACCGTCGCGCAGGTTGCGGCGCAGACCATACAAGTGACAAAGCCCCGGTTTTTCGAAACCGGGGCTTTTTTATCCGTCTGTCCCGGTCGTGCGCCGGGCTTTTTTCTGTGCGGTCACAAAAACGGCGCCTCCCCCTCGCGGAAGGCGCCGCCGTCATTTCATGAAGCCGTAAAGGATCAGGACAGAAGGTCGATCTCGGACAGGAGCATCTTTTCGGCGATCTTGTGGGAATCGGGCTGATATTCGCCGGATTCCACCTGGGCCTTGAGCTCCGCCACCCGATCCGCGCGCACGTCGGACGAACTCTGGGCGTCGCGCACGGCCTGGGAAAAGAGCCTGGCATCGCCCGAAAGGGTGACCGTGTCTGCGGAGCCGCTGGTCTGGCCGGACTTGCCGCCCTTGGCGTTTCCGGACACCTCGCCCGACTGGCCGGAACCCACCCGGTTCTGCCCGTAAAGCTTTCCTGTTCCGAAGATGTCGTTGATATCCATAATCGCCCCCTCCCGGAGACTCGCTCCGGTTGCACATCTTATCGGCAGCGCACCCATGAAAGATTAGAGCATGGTGTCGTCAACTTTCACCAAGGCCACTTCCCACAGCTTTTGCAGGAAAATGGTCCGGTTATCCCCCGTCAGTTCCTCGGGGGGGGCATCCTCACGCAAAACAAAGATCTGCAAGTCCTGTTCCTCGGGGGGTAGGCGTAGAGAAAACGTTCGCCGAAATCCTCCTCGATCTGCTCCTTGATGTCCGCCACCACGGGATTCTCGCTGCCGGTGACAATGAGATTCTCCATGATTTCGGCGGTCACCCGCTCCACAAGCTCGCGGCGCTTGGCTTCCCGGGAGATGGTCGCCTCGTCCTCGGCCCCGGTGGCGCGCAACATGCGGCGATAGCGGGCCAGCCGCCGGGCGGTGGTGGCCTGCTTGCCATAGGTGCGAAGCATGTTGCGGACGTCGTAGGCGGTGGCGGGCACGGTCTTTTCCTCCTCTCCCGTCATCTTTTATCGGCATAACCCCAGGCGTTCTTTAGCCCGCGCCCGTCAAAAAAGCCATGTCGGATTCCCGACGCGATCCGCGCGGCGGCGACGGCGAAAAGGGCCGGTCGCCACACTTCCCGGACGATACATTTTATCATACACTTGGCGGCAAGGAAAACAGACACATGCCGACAAAAGTCGCAAGCATCCTCCTCGTCTACAAGACCGACGCCCCCAAGGCCCACGCCCTGGCCCTGGAGATCGCGGGCTGGCTCTCCGACGCCGGAGTGGCCACGCTTTTGCGCGAAAGCCAGACCGACCCCGCCATCTGGCCCGTACCGCGCGGGCGGGGAGCGGACCCGGCCCGGGAGCCCGATCTGGCCATCCTGCTTGGCGGAGACGGCACACTTTTGAGCGAGGCCCGCAAAACCAGGGTGGGGGAGTTGCCTATCCTGGGCATCAACCTCGGCCGTGTGGGTTTTTTGACCTCCCTTGGCCCGAAAAACTGGCGGCCGGCCCTTCTCGGCATCCTGAAAAACGGCTTTCACAGCGTCACCCGTCTGTGCCTGGATGTCTGCGTGGTCCGCGACGGGGAGAAGGTGTTCGCCTCCAGGGCCATCAACGACGCGGTCATCGGACGGGGGGCCATGGCCAGGCTGGTGGAATTGCGCCTGGAATACGATGGGGAGTACGTCTGCGACCTGCGCGCCGACGGGCTCATCGTGGCCACCCCCACCGGGACCACGGCCTATTGCGTGTCGGCCGGCGGGCCCCTGGTGCATCCCGATCTGGAGGCCTATTGCGTGACCCCGGTGTGCCCGTTCCAGACCGACCTGAAACCGATGGTGCTGCCTTCCTTCGCCCCCATCAGCGTGACCACCCTGGACACCGGGGCGGACATGCATCTGACGGCGGACGGCCAGGAGGGCTTCCCCCTGCGCCCCAGGGACCAGATCCATGTGACCCGGTCCGCCCGCGGCCTGACCCTGGTGACCCTTCGCGAGGACACCTATTTCGAAAAACTTCGGCGCAAAGGCTTTGTCGGGCAACGATGATCGACACCTCAGACGCTTCGTCCGGCGGGCGTTTTTCTTCCGCCCTGGACATCCGTTATGGCCGGGATCCCTATCTTGACGCCTGGATCCTGCACTTCATGACCGAAAACAGCATCGAATACACCATTGATCCGGCCAAAAACGCCTCCCCGGAGCAGTTGCGGTTCATGGTGTCCCTGGACCCGGATCAGGTGTACGTGCCCTGCACCGATGAGATGCTGACGTATCTTTTGGACAAGCGCCTGGAGCCGCCGCTTCTGCGCCAGTACAACGAGCGCTGGGACCGCATCGTGCGCCTTATCGAGGACTGCAAGGCCGACGACTACACCAAAAAGCGGGTGATGGCCCTGTGCGAGCATAAATACCGCCAGGCCCTGACCCACCCCACGCTCATTCCGTCGCGGCTCATGAAACGCCTCAATACCATTTTCCTGACCCAAAGCGGCCAGGACGACCCCAGCCGGGAGCGCAAGCGCCTGCTCAACCGCCGGGCCTTCGCCTTCGTGCAGCGGCCGGAGTTCAAGGATCTGCTGTATGCCTGCCCCGGGGAAGTGATGGCCTGCCGCACCATTCCGGACATGCGTTTTGAGCTCGACAGCCTGGAGCTCAAGCGGCTTTTCTCCCTGTCCTGCTGGCCGCGCATCTGGGAGCAGGACGGTCCCGCACCGTCCCGCGAGGAACTGGCCCGGGAGATGGTCGGTGGAACCGAGGCCTTCGAGGCCCTGCGCACCCTCTTCAACCCCCACCGCCACGGCGAGATGAAGATCCTGTACCTGCCCGACGTTTCGGGGGGATTTGTCATCGACCTGCTGTTCATCCGCACGCTTTTGCGCATGGGGCACCGGGTGATCGTGGCCCTCAAGGAGGGATTTTATTTCGACGCCCCCACCTTCTGGGACGCCGAGGAGGATCCCCTTTTGACCAGCGTCCTGGCCGGGGCCTATTTCCTGGAGGACAACCGGGCCGGGAAAAACGAACTGCTGCGCATCATCCGGGAAAACCCCCTGGTGGTCATCTCCGACGGCACCCGGGAGCGCCTGAACCTGCACCGGGTCAGCGTGACCTTCGCCCGGACCTGGAAGGAGGCGGACCTGGTCATCGCCAAGGGGGAGTTCAACCACCGCCGCCTGCTGCTGACCAGCCACCAGTTCACCCGGGACATCCTGAGCTTTCGCCGGGACGGCGAGGGGGGATTTCACCTGGAGCTCAAGAAAAAGGCCCCGGGAACCCGCAAATTCACCGAGGCCGACATCAAGGCCAAGGCCGAGGAGATCATCCAGGGCATGCGTTCGGCCCGGCTGGCCGGGAAAAGCGTCATGTTCTACAGCGCCATCATCGGCAGCATCCCGGGCCAGACCCAGAAGGCCATCGCCGTGGTCAACGCCTTCATCGCCCACCTGCGGGAGCGCCTCACCGGGACCATCATCATCAATCCCGCCGAGCATTTCGAGGAGGGCATGGACGCCGACGACCTGATGTTCATGTGGGAGCGGGTGCAGCGGTGCGGGCTGATCGACGTGTGGCGCTTCCAAAGCCATTCGGACATCGAAAAGAGCTTCGAACTGATGGGCCAGCCCGTGCCTCCGGCCTGGGCGGGCAAGGACGCCACGTTCTCCACGGGCTGCACCAAGGAAATGCACATCGCCCTGTCCATGCAGTCCAAGCAGCCGGAACTCCAGATCATCGGCCCCGAACCGGAGAAGTTTTTCCGTCGTCGCGAATACGGCGTGGGCAAGTTCTGCGACGCGGCCATCTCCTGCGAATAATACCGTCCGATCCCCCGGGCGTCGCGGTCATTTTGACGCGTCCCGGGGGATTTTTGCGTCCGTGGCGTCAGTGGAGTCCGGGGCAGCGTGTGCTTTCCAGGCTGAAGACACGGGAAGCCCTTGGCACGTGCTGCGGGATGGAGATGTGGAGGACGCGGCGGAAGCCCCGATGATGTTTTTGTCCGTCCGGGTGGAAAGGAACTATTTTCGACGAAGATTATAGGGAATATGTCTTTGTCGCCGGAATGCCTGGTAATGGATATGGATGTCTGGTGGAAACGCGCCTGAAAGGTGAATCGCGCCCTTGACTTCGGATACATGATACTTGATATCCGTGTCGGCATCGTCTTGCAACACCGGGGCTGCCCAGCGGATATGTCGGCCTGGCTGCGCACCCTGTTGCGTGCGCGTTGCAGCGATGATCCTTCCGGGGAGAGGGCGTTGCTTCGGAAGGCCGCTTCCCGAAATCCGTGAGCCGACGGCATGCGGACGTGACGCATGACGCCGGGTGGGGCATGCATGTCGGCCTGGCGCCTCGGTGCGGCCCTTTGTATCGGCGCGCCTATCCGGCCATTGGGATCGGTGAAACCTTGGCATGGGGGCGCATTCTTACGCGCAACAGGGCGCATTTTTTTACGAAACCGACGCGGGATGGACAAACCGGCAAGGACGGGCGGACATGAAGAAAATGCTGGGCATGCTGTTTCTGGCGGGAGTGATGCTGCTTTCCGGGCAGACGGTGCTGGCCGACATGGTGGGTGAAAAATTTTCCCAGACCGAGGCCTTTCAGCAGTATGTGGCCACGCAAAAGAGGCTTGAAGAGCAGGACGCCAGGCTGGACAAGGAACTCAGCGCCGCCCGGGACGCACTGCGGAAATCCAACGTCTCGGCGTTCCAGGCATTCCATGATGCGCTGCGAGCCAGTGAAATTTTCATGTACATTTTCATGGTCACCAAGACGACGTTCGTTTGCATCGTTCTGCTGAGCTTCGCTTTTATGGTGTTTTATATTTACTATTTGATACGATTCAACCCAATGAAATGGAAACTCATGACCTCGGGGGGCACCCTGCGGCGGCTCTGGAAGAGACTCATGCAGCGTAACAGTCTGGCCGGGATGGTGTTCCTTTTGGCGGTATGCCTTCCAGGGGTCTCCCTGGCCAAGACGAACGTCCTTCAAGACATCAAGATGTATTATTCCGGCAATGAGTTCGAAAAGGGATATGTGCTGTGCAAATATTCCGACGGGAAGACCACCCTGGGCTATACGGAGGTCAACGGCGTGGCGGTGATCCCCCGGCCTGAGCCGGGGTTTGACCTGACCTATGATGTCATGGCCCATTCGCAGGGCCTGGGCCTTGGGGTTGCGGCCGAGGACTTCGAGCCGCTGTACGAGCAGGCCAAAACCGATGCCCATCGCGCCCTGGTTTTTTCGCTCCTGGCCAGAACAGGCAAGGACGTGGCCAACGCAGGCGCCATGCGTCTGGTGACCGCCATCATCTCCCGGCGGGGGCAGGATATTGAGGTGTCCATCGAGCGTTTCAAGGCCCTTCTTGCCGCCTTTGCCGACAGCAACAACCGCCTTTTGGCCAACGGGCTGGTCCGTCTGTTCCTGGAAAAATCCGTGGACCGGGTTAAAAATCTGGCCGGGTTGGACAGCCTGGTGGATCTGGCCGTGGACAACGAGGCCTTCGAGATCATCCGGGAGGCCACGGCCAGCGCCATGAAGTCCCTTCCCAGTCGGCTGCCCTTCATCGAATCCGTGTATGCCGCCAGGATTTATTTCAAGATCGACAAGGACATGGCCCGGCACTATTTCCAGAACATTCGTTCCGACTTTCCGGAATTTCTCAAGTCCGAGGCGATACGCGTCAAATTGGAGGAGCTTTTCAAGGAGATGGCTTCCGTGGTGGCGTTTTTACCGCTGTACGACAACGACGCCCTGTATACCGCCCTGAGGCGTCAGCCCAACGAACTGCGGGTGGCCATAACCGGCTTTTTCGACACCGTGGACCCGGCCCTGGCCGCCGTGGCCTACAACAGCATCGGCATGGAACCCGGGGATCTGGTGTTCCGAAATCCCGACATGCTTGCGCTGCTGGCCAGATTGACGAGCGTCTATAAAAAGGACGCCCCTGCGGAGTTCCTCAATTCTCTGAAGCGGGCCGTGGTGGAATACGACGTGCCGTATTCCGGGGAACAGTTGCTGGCGGCGGTGGAAAAGGTGCGCCAGAACCCCTCGGGCTTCATCGAAAGCGTCCTGACCCAGGACATGAACACGGATTGCCGATTCAACAGGAATTCCAACCTGATCATGGCCTTCATCAAGGCCCTCACCCCGGAGCAGATCACGGCCTTCGAGAGCTATTTCGTCAAGAAGTCCGCGTTGCACGAGGAGATACTGGACTACCTGTTTACGAAGGAAAAAGGCGCGTTTTACCGGCTCCTGGTCAACCTCTACGCCGCAGACGCCGGGAGCGTGGCCATGCTGGAGTTTCCAAACGACATCATGGATCTGAAGACCATGGCCCCGGCCTTTTCCAAGGAATCGCTCAAACTGTTCGCCACACTTCCTGCGGGGTATTTTGTCGCCCACCATGCCTTGTCCAGGCCAACACCCGATGTCCGGCTGGCCAAACAGGCGCTTGTTCCGGAATTCGACGAGTTGTTTCAACGATTTTTGTCCCAGGAAAAACAGGAACTTTCAGAAAAGGACGCCATCACCGGGCTGATCCTTTTGACCCTGGCGGAAAAGCCGGGGGCAACGGTTTTTGCGGATGAGGCGTTTGTTTTGGGAAAGATGTTGGCCGGGTATTTCGACGCCAGCAAGCATGCGGAACTGTCCAAGCGGGTGGAGGAGAAGACCTCCTCCCTGGCCGAACTCAAGGAGCAGCTTGCGGATTCGGGTTCGGTCCCGGGCATGGTCTATGTGGCCATGTTTTATTTCGCATTTCTTTTCTGCTACGTGATCGCAGCCGCCGTGTTTTCTTTCAAGTACGCCTGCAACATGATGATTCCGGGGAAGGATTTCACCCTGTTGCGGTTTTTTGTGAACGATATGGAGGCCGTTGGGACGTTTTCCATGACCACGATATGGTTTTTCCCCGTCGGGCTGGGCATGGTGCTTGTGGCGCAGCTTTTGCGCGGCGCGGTGAACTCCGATACGATGAACCGGGACATGCGCGAGGCCGTGGCCGCCCTGGTCGGCCAGCCCCCCTTTTCCCCCTCCGGCGATGCGGACGGTGGCGGTTCGGAGGCCTAGATTGGCAACAGGAAAGACATCCAACAGGAGTACGTCCATGCGCAGACGCATGACGGCAATATGCCTGGTCGGCCTCGTGCTGGCCATCCTCCCATTTTCCGGAGTGCTTGGGCAGTCCGTCCCGGAGGCCGACGTCGGCTATTCCGATGGAGCGGCGCAGCCCGCGGCGGATACGGGGAAACCCCGCGTGGAGACGGAAAGCCCCGGGGCCGCCTCCGGAAAAGCGGCGGCTCCCAAGCTATCCATCACCCTGGAGGGCTACGAAAACAAGGACGAACCGGCGTCGGCCGCATTGCCCCCGGATCGCGGAGCTTCGGGCATGGAGGCCGTCAGGCCAGCCGCTCCCGATGTTCCCGCGCGGCAGCAGTCGGATTCGACGGTCAGTCCGGCGCCCGAGCCGACGCCCGAGCCGGTGTCCGACCCGATGCCCGAGCCGACGCCTGCGCCCAAGGCCGGGCCGACGCCGCCGCGTTCCGCGCAAAAGACCTCCCCCCGCCCCTCAGCCCCGGCCGTGACGCGTCCGTCGGCGCCAGTGGGGCGTCCCTCGCCGATCTTGTCCATGCTCGAAAGCACGTTGCGCGGAAATTTCAGCAACACCAAGGCCATCGCCCGCAACCTGCCGGGGAAATACTTCGACCACGTCGGGGACAAGTCCCTGGCCAAAAAATACAGCAAACAGGGCAACGATCTGCTCAACAAGCAGGACAACCCGCCTGCGGCCCTGGCCGCATACCAGTCCGCCTACGAAAACGATCCCTCAAGTTCCGAAATCACGGGCAGTTACGGCTACACCCTGTTTCGCAACGGCCGGTTCGCCGAGGCCCGGGACATGGAGATCGAGTCCCTGGAGATCGCCCCGGAGTATGCCGCCGCCTGGTTCGTCCTGGGCCAGATCTACGGCTATTTGCAGCAGGAGGACATGGCCTACGCCAGCTTCGTCAACACCTGCCTGTTCACCAAAAACATCACGACCTCCCTGGGCTTTCTGGAGCGGGAGATGAAGAAATATGGCGAGGTCACGGTGCAGCGGGCCGCCGGAAGAGCTTTGGATGCCTGCCGCAGGCTGTCCTCCGGGACGGCGGACCCGGGAACCGTTTCCTCACGGCCCGCGCCATCCGAACCCGGGCCCCTGGAGTCCTGGGCCGGAAAAGGACCGGCCACGCTCGACGCGCCGCGCGCCGCGCCTGCGGCGCCAGCCGGGATGAACTGGAAAAACGCCAGGATCGGAAAGGTGGACATCCAGGCCGCCATTATGGACAGCAAGCTTTTTCAGAGCATGATCGGCAAAATGGCCAAGCTGCCCAAGGCGCAGGTCGACGCCTGGCTCGACTCGCAGATCGGGCCGGTCATGAGCGAGTTGCAGGGCATCATCCGGACCTATGCCAGGGCGAACAACTACCTGCTGGTCATCCAGTCGAAGGATGAGGACACGGTGCGGCGGGGGACTTCCCTGCGCACATCCCTCAACTCCCTGGTGGAGGATGACCCCTATCTGGCCTTCCTCGATTCCTCCGAGGGCCGCGCCTTTCGAAAAACTGCGCCCATCCAGGATCTGACGCCCATCGTGTCCGCAAAGCTCGGGGCGCGTTGACAGGACGCCGTCCCTTTCCGCCGTCCATAAAAAAACAGGGGCCCGCAACGCATGTTGCAGGCCCCTGACGATTTTCGGCAGGCTGTCCCGGCGCGTGAGGCGCGTCAGTTTGTGGAGGGCTTTCACCTTCCCGGTTGGCTCGCCCGCTGGTGGGCGTCGACCTCAAAATCAAGGCCCGCCGGATCATCCGTGGAGGGGAAGGCCTCTCGGGCGAAGACGGCGAGGACATTCCGTTCTCGACCGACGCCCTGAGCGCCATGGGCGAGAGACATTCCGGCGTGATTGCGGGTGCGGAAGGGGCTAGGGACGATCCCGGTCCCGGGGCTACAGGAAGACCTGATACGGGAATCCCAACACGTCCTCGAACTTTTTCGCCAAGGCTTTGCCGATGGGACGCTTGCCGCGCTCAACAGCCGAGATGTTCGGGGCGTCAACCCCGACTTTCTCGGCAAGCTGAACCTGGGTCAAGCCGTGAATTTCCCGCGCACTCCGCAAGCGGGATCCGGGAGTGGAATCAGGAAAAATCTCTTTGAGCGGCACAACATGCGTAACGGCACGCTCAATGGCGCGAGACACAGCGTCCGCCTTAGACTCCGGAATGACGGCGCAAATCTCTACCATCCCGTCAGTACGGGGCTTTTTCGTGAGTTCCAACATAGATCACCTCCACAAGCTGGACAATGCTGTCTTCGACCTTCCAAATCGCCACATAAGTAGGGCGTCCCTTGGTCAGGTGGCAGTGGTAAACCTCCCCAGGCCACCCTTTCAGCTTCCCAAAGTGCGGCATTGCTGGCTGCACAGGCCCCCTGGCCTCAATGGCATAGGCCAAAAGGGCCAGTCGATCCGACACCTTTCTCGGAAGCCCGGCGCGCTGCTTGTCCGCCTTTTTGGAAAAGATCACCGTCCAGTTCATGGGACAAATATATCATTTTTAGATAGATCGTCAACCCCAAGACCCGGCGCGTAAACAGGAGGTCAAAAAAAGAAAGCCCCGCGAGAAAAACGCGGGGCTGGGGAAGGGCTACCCGAGCAGCTTGAGCGCGACGATGACGGCTGTTTGGGCAAGCGTCACCCCCGCGCCTCCTTCCGCCCCAGGCCTTCAGCCAGAAGCGCCACGGCCAAGGTGTTCATGCTGACGCCCTCCTGCCTCGCGCGGGCGGCCAAACGTGCGTGAAGGCTTGCCGGGACGCGGGTCCGAAACTCGCCACTTTTTACGGGGCCACCACCGGGCGTCGGGATGGGGTCGCCCCATTTTTCAGAAGCCTGCAACCACGCTTTTTCCGCGTCCGCCCCATTGGCGACGGCCTCTTCAACAGTTTCGCCATCGGACATGCAGCCGGGGAGGTCCGGGAAGGTGATGAGGTAGCCGCCTCCGTCCTCTTCGCTGAGAAGCGATATTTCAAAGGGGTATTTGGGCGTTTCCATGCTTATTCTCCTTTCACGGCGTCAACAAGTGCGAGGAAATCACGAACGTAGCGCGGCTTGATGGGGCGCTTGCCGGGGACGGTCACGTGGTTTTTACCGGGTTGCCTGAAAACACAATGGCTAGTCCCGTCCTGGTCCCAATCAATCCCAAGCGCCCGCGCGATGGCCTTGAGATCGTCAAGCCGCCAATCAAGCTGGTTGCGCCGCATTTTTTCGAGGGTCTTTTCCGCCTTGCCCTGAGGTTTTGACACCGCATGCGGTCCCGTGCGTCAAGAAGAATCTCCGGCCCGCAAGCGGGAAGTCAAGAAAAAAAGAAAGCCCCGCGAGAAAATCCACGGGGCAAGGGATCGGAATGGGCCGGGCTACCCGAACAGCTTGAGCGCGGCGATGATGGCCGTTTGGGCAAGCATCAGCCCGGCAACCCACTTGATAATTTCGGCCTTCACCTGGGCCAGCTTAACGTCAATGTCGGCCTTCGTGGCAAGCTCCCGTTTGGCCTCCTCGCCCTGCTTTTCCAGGATGCCGATAAGGACGCTAGCCGCCTCTTCGCCAAGGGCCTTTTCCAGCTTTTTCGTGTCGTCGAACAGAAGGGTCATGGAAACCTCGGTTGTGGTTGGGTCATGAGGATCACTTGCCCGGCGGGGTTGTCAAGAGGTTACTCGTCTGTTGCCCCTGTGCAACCGAAGATGAAGGTGCCTAATTTTGGATCAAATGAATGTACGGCGCAAGAGGAGATGTCCCTGTTTGTGAGGAAAAAATAACAGGCGGACCTGAAAGGGGTCTCCTCGGTCGCCGGGTCCACAGCCTCGGTCACGGACACCCTGACCACTGCCGCGAGGTGCGCGGCGCCAGCCTTCGACGTCTGCAAACTCGTCGCCTGAATCCGCAGGCCCGCCATCCTGGCCGGGGCGGGAACGGACACCGATGAAACTGCGGCCATTCAGGCTGTGACGGTGGGGTACCAGATGCCGGGGGTGTAGTCCGTTTTTGTAGTCCGCAAAAAACAGGGGCCCGCAACGCATGTTGCAGGCCCCTGACGATTTTGGTGGAGGCGATGGGGATCGAACCCACGACCTCGGCGTTGCGAACGCCGCGCTCTCCCAGCTGAGCTACGCCCCCGAAGGTGGAATGGGGCATGTAAACCCGTTTCGGCCGGCGGTCAAGCCGGGGCAGGCGGCCTTGGGCCGATGCGTGTCGGATGTCCCGGGACATCATGCTGGAAAATATGAAGAGATTCTTGAAAAAATCCTAGCCGAGCTTCCGGCAACGATCCAGGCGATTGAGGATTTCGGCCACCCGGACGTCATAGGTGTGTCGGTGGGCAATTTCCGTCCGCCAGGCCCGGATCAAGTCCGCCCGCAGGTTTCGTTCGGAAAAAAAACGGCGGCAGCGGGACACGGCCTCGTCCGGGCGGGAAAAGACCGTCTCCCGGGTCAGTTCCCGGGGAAAGACGCCAAGCCCCGGATTGTCGTCGGAAAGCAGGAACCCCCCGGCCGCCCACACGTCGAAATGGCGCTGGGTCAGGCCGCTGGGCAAGAGCAATCCGGTCACGTTGAGGTTGATCCCCGACGCGGCATAGACTGCGGCCAGGGCCCCGTAATAGTCCACCGGCCCCCGGCAGGCCTGGCCGGGCAGGAGCCTTGCCCATTGCCCGTCCCCGAAGACCGCAAGATCCACCTCCCGGGACAGGGCCGCCAGCACCTCCGTACGTCGCGTCCGGCCGATCTCCTCGGCCCCGCAACCGGCCACCCGCACCGCGCCCTCGGGCCACAGCCCGGTCAGGCCGAGCGCCTGCACCCACCAGCCGAAATGGGGACGCTCCCCCTGCGCGACCATCTCCCGGGCCTTGGCCGCAAGGTCATCCGGGGGCAGGCAGCCGGAGAAAAATCCCCGCTTGCCGGGGAATTCGCTGCGGCCGACGAACACCACCTTGTCGGCGAGATCACGCGCCGCCTCGGGCAGGGGGGCGGGCAGCGGATCGAAAAATCGCGGGTTGGCGGCCAGGGGCAGATGATGCACGCAGGCGGCCCCGTGGTCGGCCAGGGGCTTGATGAACCATTCGTCGGTGACGAAAAGGGGCATCTCGCGCCAAAACGGCGAACGCAGGCGGCTGACGAGATGGAAGGGATTGTCCACGCACCAGGCGGCCACGGTCGTCCCGGCCTGGCGTAGCAGGTAAAAGACCCGTCCGAAGTCGTCCAGGCCTTGGAGATTGACGCAAAAAAAGAGATCCGGCGCGCCATCGCGCACGATCTCGGACAGATGCTCCAGGATATCCGCCGGGTCTCTGACCGTCACCGCGAACCCGGCCCGGGTGAAGGCCTCGCCCAGTTCCGGGACCAGGAGGCTGCGGGCGGTTCCCGGCAGGAGCACCGAGCGTACGGCGGCCGGCGGGGCGGGAGGGGGCGGGTTCTCGGCCCAAAGACGGTCCAGGCACACCTTGGCCCAGATCGGCCCCCAAAAGGACGGGAAGTGCTTAAGCCCCGGCATGTAGAAAAATATCGGGCCGGGCCACGGCCCGTGTAAGACCGTCTCCAGGGGAACCTGTTCGAAATCGGCGGGGATCGTCTCATGCCAGTGCTGCGGCATCTGGGCTTCGCACTCCGGACATTCCACATAGAAGCATTTGCCCCAGGCCTGGGGCAGAAAGGTGGGCAGCCGCCAGGGGCTTGGCCCCAGCCCCAGAAACAGGGCCGGCCCGCGCGCTTCCCCGAAACGGGAGAAGCTTTCCCGGCAATCGGCCAGGGTCTGGGACCGGCCCAGTTCGCTTATGACCGATATGCGGCTGGGCCGTGAGGCATGGTCATGCATGCGCGCCTTTCCTTGCGTGACGGTTTCGGTTACCGTGCCCGAAAGCACGAAACACCATGAAAAAAATTCAGGATCATTATTTTAAGAAGGCCAAGCAGGAGAATTATCCGGCCCGCTCGGTCTATAAGCTACAAGAAATCCAGAAACAATGCAGCCTCCTGGGGCCGGGGCAGACCGTCCTGGACCTGGGGGCCGCCCCCGGTTCGTGGACCATGTATTGCGCCGAAAAGGTCGGTCTCGGCGGCCGGGTGCTGGCCGTGGACCTCAACGCCCCGGCCATCTCGTTCCCGCCCCAGGTGACGTTCGTCGAGGACGACGCCTTTTCTCCCGGACCGGAGCTGACGGCGGCCCTGGACGATCACGCCCCCTTCGACGTGGTGGTCAGCGACATGGCCCCCAAGACCACGGGCATCAAGTTCGCCGACCAGGCCAATTCCCTGGAGCTGTGCCAGCGGGCCTTGGAGATGGCCCGGGCCTTTCTCAAACCCGGGGGGCGGTTTGTGGCCAAGATTTTTCAAGGCCCCGACGTCAAGGCCTTCGAGGGGGAGATGCGCGTAAGCTTCGCCACGGTCAAGGCCATCAAGCCCAAGAGTTCGCGCCCCGAAAGCAAGGAAATTTTTTATGTCGGCCTGGGCTTTCGTCCGGCCGAGGGCGGCTCCAGCCGCGCCCCTGGCAGCGGCGGCGTTTCCTGAAAAAAAGATGCATGGCCATGAGTGATCTTCATACGGCGGTACGCCGGTTTCACGGGCATGACCGGGAAGAGCCTCCGGGCGTTGCATGGGCCGGATTGCGGGTTGAACAATTTTTCGGAAACGGTCACAAGACCGGCGCGCCGGGAAAACTGGGGCACAATCCGGGCGGGATGGACGATGCTCCCTCCCATGCCCGATAGTTCATACGGAGGATATGATGGCCGGACATAGCAAATGGAAGAACATCCAGGCCCGCAAGTCGGTGCAGGACGTCAAAAAAGGCAAGACCTTCACCAAGGTGACCAAGGAACTCATGCTGGCCGCCCGGGCCGGCGGCGGCGACCCGAACACCAACGCCCGCCTGAAGTCGGCCATCGCTGCGGCCAAGGCCGTGAACCTGCCCAAGGACAAGATCGACACGGCCGTCAAAAAGGGCACAGGCGAACTGGCCGGGGAGAATTTCGACGAGGTCGCCTACGAGGGCTACGGTCCCGGCGGCGTGGCCATCCTGGTGGAGGCTGCGACGGACAACCGCAATCGCACCGTGGCCGAGATACGCCACATCATGAGCAAAAACGGCGGCGCCATGGGCGAGGCCGGGTGCGTGGGCTGGATGTTCGAGAAAAAGGGCGTTTTGACCTTCGCCAAGGACAAATACGGCGAGGACCAGGTCATGGAAGTGGGCCTGGAGCATGGCGCGGAGGAAGTGGCCGACGAGGGCGACGTCTGGGAGGTGCATACCGCGCTTGAGGCCTTCGAGACGGCCCGGCAGGGCTTCGAGGCGGCGGGCATGGTTTTTGATGACGCCGAGATCACCATGGTTCCGGCCAACAGCGTGGCCGTGGACGCCGAGACCGGGGCGAAAATCATCCGGCTCATGGAGGCCCTCGAGGACAACGACGACGTGCAGAAGGTGCATTCCAATTTCGATCTGCCCGACGATGTCCTGGACCAGATGGGCTAGGGCGTGGGCGCAGGCGGCATAGTGGTCCTGGGGCTCGATCCGGGCTCGCGCTGCACCGGCTACGGCCTGGTGTGCGAGGTGTCCGGGCAGGTGTCGCTCCTTGAGGCCGGGACCATCCGCACCGAGCGCGAGACGGACGTGGCCGCCAGGCTGGGGCTGATTTATTCCGGCGTGGCCGCGCTTATCGAGCGCCACGGGCCAAGCGAGGCCGCCGTGGAAAGCGTGTTCGTGGCGGTCAATTCCGCCTCGGCCATCAAGCTCGGGCAGGCCCGGGGGGCGGCCCTGGCCGCCTGCGGGGTGGCCGGGGTGCCGGTCTTCGCCTACGAACCCACCCTGGTCAAAAAAAGCCTGGTGGGCGCCGGGCGGGCCGATAAATCGCAGGTCGCCTTCATGGTGGGCAGGGTGCTGGGATGTCGCGAGGCCATGGCAAAAGACGCTTCGGACGCGCTGGCCGTGGCCGTGTGTCATCTGAACCGGAAACGCTTTTTGAAGCTGTGCGGGGCGTCATGATCGGATACCTGCGGGGAGAGCTTCTGGCCCGGGCCGAGAAAGGGGCCCTGGTGCTCACCGCCTCGGGCGTGGGCTACGAGGTGCGGCTGGCCGCCAGCGTGGCCGCCGGGCTTCCGCCCGTGGGGGCGGAGGTGGAGTTTTTCGTGCACACCTCGGTGCGCGAGGACGCCATCGAGCTCTTCGGCTTTCCCTGTCTGGAGGATCGGGCCACCTTCGAGGTGCTCATCGGCATCCCCAAGCTGGGCCCCAAAACCGCCCTGTCCATCCTTTCGGTCTACGACGCCCCGGCCCTGCGCGCGCTGTGCGCCGGGGACGATCCCGGCCCCCTGGCCCGGGTTCCGGGCATCGGCAAGAAATCCGCCCAGCGCATTTTCGTGGAGCTCAAATACAAATTGGACATGGGCCAGGGGGATCTGCCCCTGCCCCGGCCGGGCGTCGTCCCCACGGTCTTTTCCGACGCCCTGGCCGGTCTGGCCAACCTGGGCTATCCCGAGGGCCAGGCCGGGGCCGTGCTGCGGGCCGTGTTGGACGCCGAGCCCGACCTTGACGTGTCCCAGGCCTTGCGCCAGGCCCTGAAAAAGCTGGCCAAGGATCGCCAGTGAGCCCCGTAAACGCCCTTCCCGACGATTCGGTGCGGCCCGGCAGGCTGTCCGAATTCATCGGCCAGGATGATCTGCGGGCCAACCTGGAGGTGTTCCTTCGCGCCGCACGGGAGCGCGGACAGGCCCTGGACCACAGCCTGTTTTACGGTAACCCGGGCCTGGGCAAGACCACCCTGGCCCGGATCATGGCCTCGGAGCTGGGGGTCAATCTGGTGACCACCTCCGGGCCGGTGCTCGAGCGCGGCGGCGACCTGGCCGCCATCCTGACCAACCTCCAGCGCCGGGACATCCTTTTTATAGATGAAATCCACCGCATGCCCGCCGCCGTGGAGGAGATCCTCTATCCGGCCATGGAGGATTTCAAGCTGGACCTGATCATCGGGCAGGGGCCCGGGGCGCGCACGGTACGCATCGACGTGGAGCCGTTCACCCTGGTGGGGGCTACCACGCGCATCGGCCTTCTGACCTCGCCCCTTCGCGACCGCTTCGGGGTGATCTTCCGCCTGGAGTTTTATTCCCCCGAGGAACTGGCCCGCATTGTGACCCGGGCGGCCCGAATTCTCGGCGTCGAACTGTCGCCCGAGGCGGCCTTGGTCGTCGGGGAGCGCTCCCGGGGCACGCCGCGCATCGCCGGGCGGCTCCTTCGCCGGGTGCGCGACTTCGCCGAGGTGGCCGGGGCCGGGAAGCTGACCGGGGACATCTGCCGGGAGGCGCTTGACCGCATGGACGTGGACCCGCATGGCCTGGACCAGATGGACCGCAAGATTCTGACGGCGCTGATCGGCCATTTCGGCGGCGGCCCGGTGGGGGTGAAAACCCTGGCCGTGGCCTGCTCCGAGGAGGTGCGCACCCTGGAGGAGATCTACGAGCCCTACCTCATCCAGTGCGGCCTGCTCAAACGCACCCCGCGCGGCCGGGTGGCCACGGCCAAGGCCTACCGCCACCTGAAGCTGACCCCGCAGTCGTAAGGGGGCGCGGGGTAAGGGCGCGGGGGGAGATGCCCCGGCGGCCATGGGGCTGGGGGGAATGCCTCCGGCGGCCAAAGGGTTTCACCCTTTGGAATCCCGTCACGGGAAAGGCCGGGGGCTGCCGCGTTTTTTTGGCGGGCAACATGTGCCGCATGGCCCGCCGCCAACTTCAACCGGAGTTTGTCCGACATGCCCGCCACATTGCTCAATGTCCGCCTGCTGGCCGTCACCCCGAACGCCCTGGAGCTCATCTATGCCGCCTTCCGGCAGTGTTACCACGCAGGCTACGTGGGGGACATGTGGGACGGGCTGATGGCCGGGGAGCCCCCCCGGGAGAAGCAGGCGGCCTTTGTGGAGCGCATCCTGGCCTCCGGGCACGACAGCCCCGTGGAGCACGTCAGCTTCACCTTCGCCATTGAGGGGGTCTCGCGCACCCTCACCCACCAACTGGTGCGCCACCGCATCGCGTCCTATTCCCAGCAGAGCCAGCGGTATGTGGACGCCTCGGATTTCGACTACGTGCTGCCGCCGTCGTTGGCCAAAATTCCCGAGGCCAAGGCCCGCTACGAGGCGTTCATGGCCGAGTCGGCGGCCTGCTACCGGGAGCTTCAGGCCATGCTTGCGGCCAAGGGGCGAAAGGGGCAGACCTCCAACGAGGACGCGCGCTTCGTCCTGCCCGGGGGCGTTGAGAGCAAGATCGTGACCACCATGAACTGCCGCTCGCTTCTGCATTTTTTCGAGCTGCGCTGCTGCATGCGGGCCCAGTGGGAAATCCGCGCCCTGGCTGACCGCATGCTGGCGCTTTGCCGTGAGGCCCTGCCGGTGATCTTCGCCACGGCCGGGGCCAAGTGCGCCCGCCTGGGCTATTGCCCGGAGAGCGAACGCTTCAGTTGCGGCAAATATCCCGCTCGGCCTGCCTGAGGCGTCCGCGCCATATCGCAAATCCGTCTTCCCGGCGGCGGCGATGCCGCTGTCCGCCTCCCTGTGCCGCAGGCAGCTTGGACCATCCCGTTTTGCGTATATCTTGTGCAAATGAAGCCCTCTGGCGGCAAGTATCCGTTTCGTCGATAAAATCTCCTAATCCCTCCAGACCGCCGAATTTCAGGGTTCAAAAGTGCGAAAAAAGGGGAACTCTCTTTTTTCCGCAGGGCATTTTCTCTTACATGTGCAAGGTAAAAGATGTTCTTTTTGAAGAAGACAAATAAAATGAAGGTGTTGTAATGATATGAAAAAGATCGCCACCAGGCACGAATACGAAAAATCCTAGGGCCACGGGCCTTTCAGGGTGTCAACGCATGAAAATTATTTTAGAGAGCTCACAAAAAAATAAATTATCATTCGAAAAATGGAGAAAAATGAAAATAGGCCTGTGGAAAAAACTTCCACAGATGTTGAAAAAAAGGCCGGACACCCGGCAACCCCCGCCAGGACAGGGTTCGCGGGAGCCCCGAAGATGCCGACCAGGCCTTGATCAGCGGGAATGGTCTTTGGATCAAGGTGGTTAGGCTGTAGAGAACAGGACCGCCCACAGTCCCCAAGCCATCCCTAATCCGTTTTTGCCAACGCCGTCCGTCTGGGT